>CAYOFH010000203.1:0-3611 GCA_964403175.1 uncultured Marinilabiliaceae bacterium | reverse complement strand
TTTTTTTGCAACAGGCCATGGCTCTGGTAAAAAGTAACGTTTCTGAAATTAGAGATTGCGGCTATAAACTCAGGCCTATTTCATCCATAATTAAAAATCAGTATTTCAGCACAATACAACCATTTAATAATTACCAACTAAACCCAACAAAATGAAAAACATATTTCTATTCCTCTGTTTTCTGTTTACCCACTACGTTTTTGCTCAAAGTCCTGTCAATCCACCATTACAAGGCTTTGATATCTTTATCGAAAGCATTCAGCACGGCAAAACAGACACGGTAACTTATCAGTCAAAAACTGTAGGGAATGAAAGAAATGCACTGATTTACACCCCTCCTGGTTTCGACAAAAACAAAAAGTATCCTGTTCTATATCTTTTGCACGGCATTGGAGGCGATGAATTTGCCTGGACAAATAACGGAAATGCCGGAACCATTCTTGACAATCTGTATGCACAGGAAAAAATAGAACCAATGATCGTGGTAATGCCCAATGGACGGGCAATGAAGAATGACAAGGCTGAAGGGAATATTTTCAGCCAAGAAAGAGTAGAAGCTTTTGCCACTTTTGAAAAAGATCTGATCAATGATCTGATTCCTTTTGTTGAAAAGAATTATCCGGTAAAAAAAGATCGGAACAACAGAGCTCTTGCCGGTCTTTCAATGGGTGGTGGCCAGTCCCTTAATTTCGGACTGGCCAATCTCGACAAATTTGCCTGGGTAGGTGGTTTTTCTTCAGCACCCAACACCCGTAAACCAACGGAACTGATTCCGGACCCTGAAAAATTAAAAAGTGACCTCAATCTGTTATGGTTATCATGTGGTGATAAAGACAACCTGATTACCGTCAGCAGAAATGTCCATGATTACCTGATAAAATCCGATGTCCCACACATCTATTATGTAGATCATGGTTACCATGACTTTGAAGTCTGGAAAAACAGTTTATATATGTTTTCACAGCTTCTCTTTAAGCAGGTAAACAAATCAGGTTTTGATAATATAAGTAATGTGGGAAGACCTGCCGAAACAAGCATTCGTTCATCGGAATTTCCAAAAGTTCACCCGGACGGGGCAGCTACTTTCAGAATAAAAGCACCCGAAGCAGAAAAAATCCAGCTTGATCTGGGTGGAAAGCACGACATGAAAAAATCGGAAGAAGGAGTCTGGGAAGTAACAACCGACTCACTTGGCGAAGGTTTTCATTACTATTCCCTGATAATAGACGGAGTATCTGTTGCCGACCCTGCCAGCGAAACGTTTTACGGAATGGGCCGAATGGCCAGTGGCATCGAGATTCCTTTCAGTGGTGATGATTACTACACCATCAAAAATGTTCCTCACGGGGATATCCGTATTAAACGCTATTATTCTGAAGTTACCAACAGCTGGAGACGGTTTTATATGTACACTCCCCCGGGATATGAAGATTCAGAACAGGAATACCCGGTGTTGTATCTACTGCACGGAGGAGGTGAAGATGAGCGGGGCTGGGCTCAACAGGGAAAAACAGACTTGATTCTCGACAACCTGATTGCCGAAGAGAAAGCAGAGCCCATGATCATTGTCATGATGGATGGAAACATTCCGGCACCGGCTTTTGGCAAAGCTACCCTTACCCTTTTTGAAGAAGAACTCACCAAGGCAGTTATTCCTTTTGTAGAAGACAACTACAGAATAAAAGAAGGAGCCGAAAATCGGGCTCTGGCAGGACTTTCCATGGGAGGAATTCAAACCCTTTATGCCGGCATTTACAATACGGAGATGTTCTCAAGTCTCGGGGTTTTCAGCTCGGGATGGATTATCGGAGGACACGACGATATTGCAGGGGCTCAATACGAATTCATGGGTGAAAATGCAGATAAAATCAACAACAACTTAAATAACTTCTGGATTTCCGTGGGCGGAAAAGAAGATATAGCCTGGAAAAACTGTCAGGCAATGATGTCGAAATTTGATGAGCTAAACATCGATTACACCTACAGCGAATATCCCGGAGGTCATACCTGGCCGGTTTGGAGGAATAATCTGTACAACTTTGCCCAACAATTGTTTAAATAATCAGGAGAACCCATTATGAACTACAAAATCAAATTGCTTTTAGCAACATTCTTGATGACAGGAAGCTATTGCCTGGCCCAGTCAGATGAAACAATAATCGAAGATTTCGAACCGGCATCGTCCAATCAACCGGGGAAAGAGTATCCCATGGTGAACTCCGAAGGCCGTGTAAGAGCACAGATATTTGCACCCGATGCCAAATACGTTCAACTGGACATTGGGGCAGTGAAATATGATTTGGAAAAAGACGAAGAGGGTATGTGGACAGGAGAATCGGCTCCACAGGATGTTGGTTTCCACTACTATCAACTGAACATCGATGGTGCATCGGTTCCCGATCCGGGGAGCATGTTATTTTTTGGTGCTTGTCGCTGGGGAAGTGGCATTGAGATTCCATCCGACGACCAGGATATGTTTGCTGTAAAAAATGTTCCTCATGGCCATGTGCATGAAGTTCTATTCCCGTCGGAAAGTACAAATACTTCACGTAAAGCATTTATATATACTCCTCCGGGATATGAAACAGAAACCTCTAAGCGGTATCCTGTTTTGTATCTGCAACATGGCTATTGCGAAAACGAAACATCATGGCCCAACCAGGGACGTGCCAATTTAATCATGGACAACCTCATTGCCGAAGGAAAAGCCAACCCATTCATCATTGTGATGACTTATGGTATGACCAATGAGATTGAATTCGGCAAGTTAAGAGATTTTGATATCAAACCATTCCAAACCGTTTTGATTGATGAGCTAATCCCTTATGTTGATGAAAATTATCGCACACTTGCCAACCAGGAAAACCGTGCCATGGCAGGACTTTCAATGGGATCAATGGAGACAAAAGCAATTACATCCAACAAACCGGATGTATTCTCACACATTGGCCTGTTTAGTGGAGCACTCTATGCTCCCGACGAAGTCAAAAACAAAGACAATGTCAAGCTTATTTTTCAGAGTTGCGGCAGCAAAGAGCGTCCCGAAGCAGTACAAAAATCCACCGAAGCATTGCAGGAGGCAGGTATCAATGCAGCCTGGTATGTGTCGGAAGGAACAGCCCACGAATTTCATACCTGGAGACGAAGCTTGTATGAATTTGCTCAACTACTATTTAAGTAATTGATTATTAAAATATTTTTACGATTTATACTTTGTTAGTTTTTAGATATAAGCTTTAAGATAACCGATTAATACGATTATCTTAAAGCTTCACACACATATCAACAACTTAATAACTATGAAAAAGATACAATTATTAATCGTGGTCTTTGCTCTGTTAGGAAGTAATTTTGCTATTGCCCAAACAGATGATGTTGTTGAAGATTTTAAACCTTCACCCGTCAACCAACAAGGCAAAGAGTTCCCCCAGGTCAATTCTGAAGGACGGGTACGTGTTCAAATTGAAGCTGTAGAAGCAAACAATGTTCAGTTGGATATTGGAGGAGTAAAATATGATCTTACCAAAGATGAAGATGGCGTCTGGATGGGTGAATCGGCCCCGCAGGACGAAGGTTTTCATTATTATCAGCTAAATATTGACGGCGCATCC
>CAYOFH010000202.1:0-3744 GCA_964403175.1 uncultured Marinilabiliaceae bacterium | reverse complement strand
TGAAAGCTGGTGAGGTTACCTTACTTAACGACCTTCAGCTTAGTGAAAGTTCTGTGGAACTCGAAGATGTGGTTGTGACTGCCAGCGCCATCAGAAATACTGAAGCAGCGTTGCAGACCATGAAAAGAAAATCATCAGTAATGCTTGATGGTATTTCTGCAGCAAAAATTGAATTAATAGGAGATGGTACTGCCGTGGAAGCGGCAACACGTGTTACCGGTGTAACCGTGGAAGACGGGAAGTATGTTTATGTTCGCGGATTGGGTGACCGATATTCAAAAACTACCCTTAACAGCATGGACATTCCCGGATTGGATCCCGATCGTAACAGCCTGCAAATGGATATTTTTCCGACCAATATTATTGATAATATGATGGTCAGTAAAAATTTTACTGCTGATCTGCCTGCCGATTTTACAGGGGGATTGATGAACATAACGACCAAAGATTTTCCCGATCGAAAGATATTCAGTGTCTCGGCAGGTATGGAGTATAACCCTCAAATTCATTTCAATCCCGACTTTCTTACTTACGAGGGAGGCGATACGGATTTTCTTGGTTTTGATGACGGTACAAGAGCCTTACCTGACTTTATTCCTGATGAAAGCAAATTACTTGCTACTCCGTCCAATGGACCTGGGATAAAGGATTTTGTAAGTCAGTTTTCACCTACACTGGGAGCTCAGACTAAAACTATGTATCCGGATTACAGTTTAGGACTATCATTGGGAAACCAATTTGATATCGGTACCGACTCAGATAAAAATTCCAAACTTGGGTATATTTTCTCGTTATCGTATAAAGCAAGTACTGATTTTGATGACAATGTGTTATATGCTGATTATAAAAGGACCCGGGACAGAACCAATTATGAAATGATGTATTCAACCATTCAGGAAGGAGCTGTGGGAGAAAGAAATATTCTGATTGGAGCCCTGGGAGGTCTGGCATATAAGAATAATTATAATAAAATTCGTCTTACGGCCATGCGCCTGCAAAGCGGAACAAGCAGTGCAGGACAGTTTTCCATAGACAATAACGGAGCAGCAGCCGGACAGTCGGGCTACATTGCCACCTCCGATCAATTGCAATACAATCAAAGATCTCTTACCAATATTCTTTTGCACGGGACTCATGTTTTTGATGAAAAGAACTGGGAAATGGATTGGCGCATCTCACCAACTTTTTCAACTTCAGATGACCCGGATATCCGGAAAACGGCTTTCACACATGAAGCCGATGGAGATGTAGTTTTTAATGCAGGGGCTGCCGGTTATCCGTCCAGAATTTGGCGAGAGCTTAATGAGATCAATAATTCCTCTAAAATTGATTTAACAAAGGATTATGAAATCGGAGATAAAAATGCGGTTCTTAAATTCGGAGTCAACCACAATTATAAAATGAGGGATTACGAAATTGTTAAAATGGGCTATCAGTTAAGGCAATACTCCCTGGTTTTTCCCGAAGCAGATGCATCGCTTTTATTAGAACCCGAAAATATTTACGACGGGTCAGGCGGATTTTTATATATGATCCCCGAAAGCAGTCCGTCCAATGCGTATGAATCTAACGTTCACAATACAGCTGCGTATGTTTCAAATGAATTTTATCCTTTTGCTAAGCTTAAATCTATTATTGGGCTAAGGATGGAAAATTATGTGATGCGGCATACCGGACAGGATCAAAATGGATCCAGAAAACTTGATAATGAGAAAGTACTGGAATCAACCGATTTTTTCCCAAGTATCAATTTCGTATATGAGGCTTCAGAAAAACAAAACCTGAGGGCATCCTATTCCCGGACAGTGGCAAGGCCATCTTTTAAAGAGCTTTCTTTTGCTCAGATTATTGATCCTCTTAGCAATACCATTTTTAATGGTGGTTTGTATGCTGTCGATGAATGGGATGGCAACCTGAGGGAAACCTACATCAATAATATGGATTTCAGATGGGAGATGTTCTGGGACAAGGGGCAAAATGTTTCTGCCAGTCTTTTTTATAAAGAGTTTGATGCTCCCATCGAATTGGTGCGTCTTACCTCAGGTGTTACAAGCACAGAGTATCAGCCCCGGAATGTTGGAGACGGATCTTTATACGGAGTGGAGTTGGAATTTAATAAAAGTCTGGATATGTTTTCGCCGGTTTTAAAGTATTTTAATATCAACGGAAACATTACACTTACCAAATCCGAAATTGAAATGACCGACACTGAATTCAATTCACGGAAAGAGTTTGAGAAAGAGGGACAAACGATTGATATGACCCGTGATATGGCAGGGCAATCGCCTTACGTGATTAACGGCGGAATTAGTTACAATAATTTTGAGACAGGGTTGTCCACAGGACTCTTTTACAATGTGAAAGGTGAAACACTGTCAATTGTTGGTGCAGGCGTTTTCCCCGATATGTATGTTGAGCCTTTCCATAGCCTCAATTTCAGTTTGAATAAAAAATTCGGAGAAGAAAAGAGAACCAAAATCGACTTTAAGATTTCAAATATTTTAGGTCAAACCCAAAAAAGCTCTTACAAATCATATGAAGGTGAGGATAAACCTTCCAGCATTTATCATCCCGGACGTTCATTCAGTGTTGGGTTGAGTTATCAGTTCTAGAGAGTACAGTCATCCGTTTGTTGAAGTCGGGAGAGGCCTGTCGGAGAAGTCCGCGGGCCTTTCCTTTTTTCAGTGGCATGTCCTCCAATTTCAATGGGCCAGGACTCAAGGTTTCTACATGTACCTGCAAGGTAGGCATACAACTCTTTTGAAATTTGCTTGTCGATGAGAGAAGCTCGTTTTTTGGTGCTAAAAACAATGTGAACATAGTTCTTAACTAATGATTGTGGCATAATTCCGGGTTTATTTTGGCCCGCAAGGGGCAGGGTTAATACTAAAGCCCCAAAGGAGGTAATAGCTAACAAAGGTCGTAAGGCCTTTTTGTGAATGTGTGTCTGTCTCTCTACTTTAAAAATAAATTAGCCCGAACCGGATAATGATCCGATATAAAAAGACTATCCTCCTCAATCTGGTCAACCGTGTGTTTTTTTACACCAAACGCCTCATTCACAAAAATAAAATCGATACGTGTCCCTTTATATTCCGGGTCAAAAGCATTGTAAGTTAACTCTCCATTGATTTTGTTATCTGCAATATCTTCGGCATCTATGAGATTTAAATCAACATCAGTATTGTTTGTAATATGGTTATATGGTTCGCTTCCGGCGGGGGTGTTGAAATCACCGGTAACAATGACCGGTTTCTTTCCGGCAATGCTTTTTATCTCCCGTAGTAGCATCTCTGCACTTTTAATGCGTGCTTCTTCGCTTATGTGACTGAAATGAGTATTGAAGAAAAAGAGAGTTTTACCGCTTTCTTTATTTTTCAGTTCTGTCCAGGAAACGATTCTCGGGTAATGGGTTTCCCAGCTCATACTCCCCGGTTGAGAGGGAGTCTCCGAAAGCCAGAAATGACCTGAATTTAGAAGAGTAAACCTATTGTGATCAAAGAACACGGGACAGGCTTCCCCTTTGTTTATCCCGTCTTCTCTGCCCGCCGCCACAAAGTCGTAACCTTCCATTATTCCTTTCAGATCATCCAGCTGATTGGGAAGAACTTCCTGCATCCCGATAATGGCCGGTTTTTTCTCTTGGAGATAGTTTTGTACCATAGGTATTCGGTGTTTCCACTGATTGATGCCGTCGCCTGCATGATCGAGGCGGATATTGAAAGAGATGACCTCTATGGAGGC
>CAYOFH010000201.1:0-3806 GCA_964403175.1 uncultured Marinilabiliaceae bacterium | reverse complement strand
GATAATTGACTCCCAGAATAAGGGCTTCCAAATTACCGTAAACATGCATCTCCCGGGCATTTTTATCGGAAAGTAAGAATACTGCCCAGTGATTGGACGAAGAAGGATTGTAGGGATAACGGATTAGAAACTCCCATCGCACCAATGATTGAAGGTCGAGAGTACCGTGTTCATAGCTGATTCTGTCGGTCGCAGAAACAGAATCATTAAAAGAATGCTGCAGAGAGTAGGTTCCGTTGAGAACCTGAGCAGATGTAACACTCCACCGGTTTTCCGGATACTGGATCCATCCGGCAGAATGGCCGTTCTCAAAATCAAGGTGCAATTGCCCCCAAAGCAAAAACGGCCAGCATGAAAAAAGAATCAGTAGTTTTTTCACTTTACAAATAATTTTACGATTTTTGGGGGGTAGAATAATCTGATGGGCTATCCGGACGGAAATCTATTAAATATACAACTTTTTTTAATCATTGAGTTAAGATATTACAAATATCCGCAAGCGGAATTATGTTTTTGTGAAATTCACCAGAAAGAAGCAGCCTGAAAGATTACTCATCAATAAATTATTAACAAAAACAAATTATTATGAAAGTTGCTGTTGTTGGTGCAACCGGTTTGGTAGGTTCAGTCATGTTAAAAGTATTGGCGGAAAGGAATTTTCCGGTAACCGAACTAATCCCGGTAGCCTCAAAACGATCTGTGGGAAAAGAAGTTGAATACAACGGTAGAAAATACAAAGTAATTGGAATACCAGAAGCCATTGAAAAAAAACCAGATCTTGCTATTTTCTCTGCCGGAGGAAGTACATCAAAAGAATGGGCCCCCAGGTTTGCTGAAGTTGGAACCACCGTTGTGGATAATTCCTCAGCCTGGAGGATGGATCCCGGAAAGAAACTTGTTGTCCCGGAAATAAACGCAGAGGTACTCACAAAAGAGGATAAGATCATCGCAAACCCGATTTGTAGTACCATTCAGATGGTTGTGGCTCTTGCACCTCTTCACCGGAAGTTCAAAGCCAAACGATTGGTCGTCTCTACCTATCAATCGGTAACCGGTACCGGCATTAAAGCGGTGCAGCAGTTAGCCGATGAGAGGGCAGGAATAAAAGGTTCGGTGGCCTACCCGCACAGAATAGACAAAAACTGTTTGCCGCATTGTGATTCATTCACCGAAAACGGATATACCAAAGAAGAAATGAAACTGGTGAACGAAACAAAAAAGATCATGGATGACAACAACATTGCAGTTACCGCTACAGCTGTAAGAGTTCCGGTTTCCGGCGGGCATTCCGAATCGGTAAATATCGAATTTGAGCATGATTTTGATCTGAACGAAGTGCGCAGCATACTTTCAGAAACGGAAGGCATTATAGTGCAGGATGATCCGGCAAATAATCATTATCCCATGCCCTTAACAGCCGAAAATCATGATGAAGTCTTTGTCGGACGGATCAGAAGGGATGAAACGCAGCCCAAAACCCTGAATATATGGATTGTTTCAGATAATCTCAGGAAAGGAGCCGCCACTAATGCCATACAGATTGGTGAGTACCTGATCAAAAACAAGCTGATATAATAAATAATACAGGAACCACCCACCGCCGCCTCCGGAAATTATTTAAGCTTTTAAGGGGCGGTTTTTTAATACAAGAAATCATTAAAGGGATAACGCCGGACGTGAAGTCTTTTCACTTCATGATATATAATAGAACGAAATTCATCCATGTTTTCTTTCTTCTTAGCAGAGATAAAAATAGACGGCACATCATGTCTGGCAATCCAGCTTTTTTTCAACTCTTCAAGACTTAAATTTTCTTTGGCGACCGGGGACAGGTCGTCTTCTTCCCTGGGAATGTAGCTATAGGCATCAATCTTGTTGAAAACCATAATCATGGGTTTATCAAATGCCCCAATTTCTTTGAGCGTTTGATTCACAATGGATACCTGCTCCTCGAAATTGGAATGCGAAATGTCCACTACATGTAAAAGAATATCGGATTCCCGGACTTCATCAAGGGTAGACTTAAACGATTCGACCAGATCGTGAGGCAACTTACGAATGAACCCCACGGTATCGGCCAGCAGAAAAGGCAAATTCTCAATGACAACCTTCCTGACCGTCGTATCAAGAGTTGCAAAAAGTTTATTTTCAGCGAAAACCTCCGACTTGGAAATGGAATTCATCAGGGTGGATTTCCCTACATTGGTATATCCCACAAGAGAAACCCTGATCATCTTTCCGCGATTCTTCCGCTGTGTGGCCTTCTGACGGTCAATTTTTTCCAGTTGGGTTTTCAGCCGGGAAATCTTATCACGGATGATCCTCCGGTCGGTTTCAATCTCTGTTTCACCCGGACCTCTTAAACCAATGCCTCCTCTCTGTCTTTCCAGGTGGGTCCACATCCTGGTCAGCCTGGGAAGAAGATACTGATACTGAGCAAGCTCCACCTGTGTTTTGGCATGAGATGTTTTGGCCCTGCGTGCAAAAATATCAAGGATTAGATTGGTCCGGTCCAATACCCTCGATTTAAATGTTCGTTCAAGATTCCTAAGTTGGGTTGGACTTAATTCATCATCAAAGATCAGGAGATCTATTTCCTCTTCTTTGACAAATTCTTTTATCTGCTCAATTTTTCCAGACCCAAGAAAAGTGGCCGGATGAGGACTATCCAGGCGTTGCGTAAATTTACGGACCGGAAAAGCCCCGGCTGTTTTCGTTAGAAAAGCCAGTTCATCCAGGTATTCCTCTACTTCTGCTTCGTCCTGATCTCTTGTAATCGCACCGATAAGTACAGCTGTCTCTACCTCAGCCCTGGTATCAATCATTTTGCCCATAATAATCCTTTTCCAAAACCACAAAGGTAATAATTCCTGAATTTGCTACGTATAGTATATAAATCTTTAAAACAAGAAAATTTTAAAAAAGTTCCTTTATTTTACAACGGATTTTTTCTGAAAGAGCGGCTGGTATTTCAGCCCTGAAGCATCAAAGACCTGACGTGTACCTGCATTGAGTTTACTGTATTTCTTTAGCCGGATTAACGGGTTTTCTTTATTACGCATACTGGTGACTACCTCCTTTTGGTTGCTCATATACGGACAATGGTCTGCCGGTTGTCCTTTATTTTTTAGCTGGTGGCCGGTGTTGGCTATCTACTGTTAGTCCGGGAGGCTTAAAAATTAAAGAGGCTCAATGTTCTGGCTGCTTTGATGACAGATTAACTCATGAAGCCTGTGTGATCAATAAGAATGGAAAATCATACAGGGTCAAGGAAGCCGAAAAGTGGCGGGAAAAGCAAGTTAAAGAGATTTAAAGCAGATGAACCGGGCCATGACAAAAACACAAATCAGGAAGCGAGGAAGGAATGAGAAGATGGGATAATGAGAAAATGAGAAGATAAGGCGCGGGAGCGAACAAAGAGACTTAAGCGAACGAAGGGAACATAGTTGAGGCTGGTCTATGGAAATGCGGCAACAACTTCTGTGAGAGATCAGGTGTTCTGAATTTACTCCTTCTTCAGTGCATCAAAGTACATAGCAAATGCACGATACAAAAAGTGTGTCCATTTACCAAAAGGAACAATAACAAGTGCCCATTGAGAAAGCACAATAACATGAACAATATAGAGCCAGATGTTTGTATCAATCAAACCTACATCAATAAAAAGGCGTACCAAAAAAGCCGTAAATCCCATCATAAAAAGCCAAATCACGAAAAACCAATCGCTGGGATGTGAATGGGCATTGAGTTGTTCTGTATGTTTGATTCTTTCGTACATAAAAATGGCGGTCACCACAAATATTACA
>CAYOFH010000200.1:0-4569 GCA_964403175.1 uncultured Marinilabiliaceae bacterium | reverse complement strand
TCATGAGCGAATTACTTAACAATTCATTTTACAGAAAAGAAAAGCTCAAAGAGCTGATTTTAAAGCTTCACGAAGGCAACAATCCGGTACAGGTTCGCAACGAACTCACCGAGACTTTAAAAAGCATTCCCTACGGAGAGGTGGTGGAAGTGGAACAGGAACTCATCGAAGAAGGTCTGCCTGTGGAAGAAGTATTGAGGTTGTGCGATGTTCACTCCGAAGTACTGGAAGGTAATGTGGATTTATCCACAATGAAAGAAATCCCTGAGGGGCATCCTGTAGATACATTTATCAAAGAGAACCGGGAACTGACAAAGAGTTGCGACCAGGCACGGGAAATTTTCGACCGCATTCGCAAAACCGGCGACACCGGATTTCTGGAGCATGTTTTATCACTCAAACAAATCTTTAACAATCTGATGGATGTGGACAAACATTATCAGCGTAAGGAATACCTCATCTTCCCATATCTGGAGCAGAAAGGCATTACCGGACCTCCAAAAGTGATGTGGGGCAAACACGATGAAGCACGTGAACAACTTAAAGGCTCAATCGAAATTCTGAATACAGATGATCTGACACCCGAAGACCTCATTGCGGCCTATGATATCCTGATAAAGGGGGCTCTGAACACTGTTAGTGATATGGTTGGTAAAGAAGAGGAAATACTTTTTCCCATGGCCCTGGATCAGCTGACCGAAGCCGAGTGGTATCAGGTATACAAGCAAACACTGGAAATAGGTTATTGCATCATAGACCCTCAAACAGAATGGAAACCCGAACTCGGGGAAGAGGTAAAGGATGAAAAACAGGTTACCAACATCGACGGACGTATTCAGATGCCCTCCGGAAGTTTTTCACTGGAAGAACTGGTAAAGATATTTAACACACTCCCGGTGGATATCACTTTTGTGGACAAAGATGACAAAGTGAAATTTTTCTCCCAGAATGCCGACCGGATATTTACCAGAAGCCGGGCCATCATCAATCGTGATGTACGTTACTGCCATCCTCCTTCAAGTGTTCATATCGTCGATAAAATTATTGATGATTTCCGCAGCGGCCGCCAGAGCCACGCCCCGTTCTGGATTCAGATGCGTGGAAAATTCATTTATATTCAGTATTTTGCTTTGCGCGATGATGAAGGAAATTACCTGGGGACCCTGGAAGTTTCGCAGGATCTGACGGAACTGCGAAAGCTGGAAGGCGAGCAAAGGATTTTGAATTACGAATCTTAATATAAAGCCCGAAAAGTTTTATTTAAACTGACACTTCGGTAGTTCGTTAAAACACCCTTTAAGTTTCTCCTGATGACAGGAAGGCGTTTTCGGCACATCTCAAAAGACAAACTGTGATTGTTAGTGATACCAGGCAATCTTTTTGCATGAAAAATCAACCCTCATGGAACAAAAACTCATAATAACCCCAAAAACAAAGATACTCCAGTTAATAGAGACATATCCTGAACTGGAAGACCTGCTGATAGAAGCAGCTCCTGCTTTCAAAAAACTAAAAAATCCGATATTGCGGAAAACTGTTGCCAAAGTCGCTACCGTACAACAGGCAGCGGCCATTGGCAACCTGAAAGTTCAGGAGTTGGTTAACCTACTACGCCACGAAGTAGGACAGGATGCCTTTACAGGAAGTGAAACCGGAGATTTGAATATCAACTACAATCAGCCCGACTGGTTCGAAAAATCAAAAGTAACCAAACATTTTGATGCCCGGCAGATGCTCGAAACCGGGGAGATGCCGGTGCATCAGGTTATGGCTGATTTAAAAGATTTGCCGGTAGAACAAATCTATGAACTTACCGTTCCTCTATTAACTGTTCCTCTTATAGAAAAAGCCTCCAGTCTTGGCTTCGACCACTGGGTTGATAAGCAAAAAGAGGATTTGTTTGTGATACGTTTCAGGCAGGAAAGCAAATAATGCCCTTGTGGTATATCACAATCTTAAATGAGCCCTCGAAACTTCCACTAAAAAATAACCTAAATTCTCCGGGTTTTCTTGTCAGTCAGAAGCACCAGCAGTATATGACTGGTTTGAGTATGTAGGAAAATAAAGGATCAATCTACTAACAAGAATAATACAATCAAAAACAAATGAAATTTCTAACACGAAACATTCGAATTATCGTAGTGGCTTTAATGGCTGCTTCAAGCTTTTCACTCAATGCCTGTTCTGATGAAAAAACCGAAACCACTCAGGAAGTCATCTTATCAGCAACAGGATTTTCTTTCCCCCATAGCGGCGGATCAGAAACATTAAACATTGAGACCAATATTTCATTGGACGTAACAGCCTCTGAAGTTGATTGGTGCACTGTAGTTCCGGCAGAATCCGGAACTGACGGAGCACTGCAATACGTTATCACCACCACAGCCAATACCTCACAGGAAAGTCGCTGGACAAACATTACCATCTCCGGAGCTGATTATGTCAGAGATATAAGAATAAGTCAGGACGGTGCAAATCAAAACACAGTGGACGAAGAGGAATCCAGGGTTGAACAAACAGAGCCCTTACCCATCATAAAAAACCTGGGGCTGGGCTGGAATATGGGCAACCAGCTGGATGCCCACAACAATGGTGTTGCAAATGAAACCATCTGGGGAAATTCCAAAACAACGCAGGAAGCTTTTAATAAAATTGCAGCAGCGGGCATTCAATCCGTACGAATACCCGTAACCTGGATGGGACATATTGGTGATGCACCCGACTATACTATTGAAGAGGCCTGGCTCAACAGAGTAGCCGAAGTAGTTGGCTACGCTGAAAATGCAGGATTGAATGCCATCATTAACATCCATCACGATGGCGGTGACAGTCACTACTGGCTAAATATTAAAGATGCTGCTACTGATGAAACAGTCAACAACCAGGTTAAAGCACAACTTAGTGCCATGTGGACTCAAATTGCAGAAAAGTTTAAAGAAAAAGGTCATTTCCTGATTTTTGAATCGATGAACGAAATTCACGATGGCGGATGGGGCTGGGGTGATAACCTTACCGATGGAGGCAAACAATATGCCACACTGAATGAATGGAATCAGGTTTTTGTGGACGCCGTTCGTGCCACCGGTGGCAAAAACAGTGACCGCTTTCTGGGTGTCCCGGGGTATTGCACTAATCCTGAACTAACCATCGATCATTTCAAACTCCCTGAAGATGAAGTCCCAGACCGGCTTCTGGTATCTGTTCACTATTACGACCCTTATGAATATACGTTAGAAGACAAATTCTCAGAATGGGGAAATACTGCCGACAAAGACAAAAAAGCAGATTATGGCGATGAAGCCCATGTAAAAGAAGTGTTCGGTAAATTAAAGTCCAAATTTACCGACAAGGGAATCCCTGTCTATCTGGGTGAAATGGGCAGCGTACATCGTGACACAGAGCGTGCCGAAGCATTCCGCAAGTACTACATAGAATATGTATGGAAAGCAGCAAAAACATACGGAATGGCACCTTTCTATTGGGACAACGGCAGCCCGGATACGGGAAGAGAAAGCTCCGGTCTTATCAATCACGCTACAGGAGAATACATCAATAACGGAAAGGAGATCGTGGACATAATGGTGAAAGCCATCACCCAAGATGATGAGAATTATACTTTGCAAACGGTATATGACAATGCGCCGGAGTGATTATTAATTGACCCCAAAATGCAACAAAAATGAACAAAAGTCCCTCTGGATACTCAGGGGGCCTTTTTTTTGCTGCACATTATTAAGTACAGCCTCTCCATCTCTGATTTTTGCAGCTAAAGACCGGATTGTTGTCTTTTTCACAATCTTCTCATAACCATTGAGCACCTCCTTGTATTGATGGTGCGTTTATTGGGGTTCTGTAAAGTCAGTGATGTGAATCCCAGAGAATGGCATACCGATGTGTTTGCCAGGATTGCATTATACAACAGCAATTACGATTTAGACCAGGCCGGTCTTTTGCCACAAAATTGGAAAAAATCCAACGATTTCCAGAAATTGCCGGAAAGCTCCAACTAATTCCAAGAGATTCCAGTAGAACTTGGAAAATTCCAATTTCCCAGACCGGTGAAACCTCCGGTCGGGGAAAAATCTTAACTATTATACGAGGGAGGCCGATGGCTTACTCTTAGGGGCCGTAATCTAACCGGTTAGCAAGCAAAACAAAAAAACCTGCCACGTGTAGTACGTGTTTTATTTGCACGTACTCCCGATTTGAATTTTTACTTTTAGTTAAATTCTGTAAAGTAAACATTTTTAGCTATTTTTATTTCTCCGGACGAAAGGAAGGTTTAGTTCAACATAAAAAGGTGCACAATACATGCCATATTAGGATGTATTGTGCACCTTTGAGAAATGAGATAAAAAAAATAAACGCCATAGGGCATTTATTATAACGTTGTAGTGCATTTGGTGTAACGAAACACTAAGCTTAACAATAAGAATTAAACTAATAACATGAAGTTTCTAAAATATATCTTATCAATTTTACTAGTAGTATGGGGATTGCTGATAGCATTTTCTAAATTATATTCTGTTGGACTTCATTTTCCTTTCTTAACAATAGTAACAATAATCG
>CAYOFH010000199.1:0-4623 GCA_964403175.1 uncultured Marinilabiliaceae bacterium | reverse complement strand
TTCTTTTATCTTTACAGTTCGCCCGACCGTAAGAACAGCGACATGGTTATTGCCAATTTCTATCAGGGTGGACTGGGCCTTCCTGACAGAGATTACTATTTTGACAAGAGTGAAAGAGGAGAAAAACTCAGGGATGCTTACAAAAAATATCTTAACACTCTCTTTGTACTAAAGGGAGAAACGGAAGAATTGGCCAAAGAAAAAGCCAATAACATTATGGAGTTGGAGACCCGCATGGCAAAGGCATCCAACACTCGCCTGGAAAACCGTGATCCCCATAGCACCTATAATCCAACAACGCCTGAGGAACTTCCTGAAATGGCCAAAGGATTTGACTGGTTTCTTTATTTTGAAGAAGTAGGACTTTCCGAGCCTGGCAAAATAAATGTGGGCCAGCCTGAATTTATGGCTGAAGTTGCCCAAATGGTGAATGAGGTAGATGCGCAAAAGTGGCAGGATTATTTTTCTGTTGTCGCCCTGAGAAGCATGGCTCCGTATCTGTCTCAGGATTTTGTGGAAGCCTCGTTTGAGATATACGGACGTACTCTTTCCGGCCAGCCCAGCATGGAACCCCGCTGGAAGCGCGTTTTAAATACAACCAGCAACGCCCTTGGAGAAGCCGTGGGGCAACTTTATGTGGAAAAATATTTCCCTCCTGAGGCCAAAGACAGAATGCTTGAACTGGTTGGTAATCTAAAGAAATCGTTTGCTAAACGCATTGGCCAGCTGGAATGGATGAGCGACAGTACCAAAACAGAGGCTCATGCAAAACTAAATACTATCAAGGTAAAAATCGGTTACCCCGACAAGTGGCGCGATTACAGAGGATTAGAAGTTAATACCGGGAGCTATGCAGGCAATGTTCTGCGTTCAAACAAATATGATTTCATCTATGAACTCAACAAAATCGGAAAACCTGTAGATGAAGATGAATGGCACATGACACCACAAACAGTCAATGCTTACTATAGCCCGCTGGCCAATGAAATTGTGTTCCCGGCGGCAATTCTCCAACCACCATTTTTCTATCCCTATGGCGATGCGGCTGTAAACTATGGTGCTATTGGAATGGTAATTGGTCACGAAATGACACATGGATTTGATGATAAAGGCCGTCAGTACGATAAGGAAGGAAATATGAATGATTGGTGGCAACCTGCTGACGCCGATCAATTCGAAGAACGTACTCGTGTGCTTATAGACCGATACAACAACTTCAACGTATTGGACTCAATTCCTGCTGACGGTGAACTGACCCTCGGAGAGAATATTGCTGACCTTGGTGGTTTGAATATAGCCTATCAGGCATATAAAATGAGCATTGAAGGAGAAGAAGAACCCGAGAAACTGGATGGTTTTACCGATGATCAGCGTTTCTTTCTGGCTTATGCCCGTGTATGGGCTCAAAATATCAGAAATGAAGAGATTTTGCGTCGCACAAAGGAAGATGTTCACTCACTTGGCAAATGGCGTGTAAACGGCCCTCTTCCCAATATGCAGGCATTTATTGATGCTTTTGATATTCAGCCGGGAAGTGAAATGTATCTGGCACCCGAGAAGAGAGCTTCAATCTGGTAAATGAAGTAGGGCGAACAACATTCTGGCTGGACTCAGCCTGCCAAAATATTGTTCTACCGCTTATCTTTTGTTGCGAACATCAAAAGAAAATAAAAAAGGCTGATCAATTTTCGGATCAGCCTTTTTTTATATTAATCAGAAAGTACTTTTTCAGATAAACAGATTCAAATTAGAAGATTCCGTCTCTTCAAGATAATTAGCAACACCACCTATACGAACACCTTCTATCAGTTCTTCGCTGTGCACACCCATTACGTCCATACTCATCTGGCATGCAATCATCTGCACATCGCTGCGAACAGCATTATCAATCATCACTTCCAGGGCATCCACATTTTTACTTTTCATACGCCGCTTCATCATCGAACGTCCCAATCCGCCCATATTCATATTGGAAAGAGGCAATTTGCCTGCATGACCTGGCATCATAAGCCCAAACATACGATCCATCATTCCCTTTTTAGTGCGGGGTTTATCCTGTTTCTTTATCACATTTAATCCCCAGAATGTGAAGAACATCGTCACTTTTTTACCCATAGATGCTGCACCGTTGGCAATAACAAAAGAGGCTAAAGCCCGGTCAAGGTCGTCACTAAAAACAATAATGGTTTTATTATCACCACGATCAATGGTTTGAATTCCTTCAGCCACTTGACCGGAACTATCCGTGCCGGCAACCGTCTTTTTTCGAATTACGGCAGTAATCTCTGCTCCTTTCTTTGAACGCTCCACCAGAGTATGACCAGTTACCCTGCACCATGAAGCCACGTCGTTATAGAATCCGGGATCTGTAGCTTTTACCACCATTTCGCGCTCCGGTTCTATTTTAGCTATTTCCTCTTTAAGTTTCAAAACCGGTCCGGGGCATTGCAAACCGCAAGCATCAACCTGAAGAGTATCTGCTTTGACATAAGGCAAATGTTCATTCATGTTCTCATTTTCAGGATTGGCATCCTCCGATTTGTGAAATTTTATTGGATTATCCTGCTGCGCCAGAGCTGACTGATACACTTTTAATCCGCCGGATAAATTATAAACATTTTCAAAACCATGTTGTTTGAGAATTCTGGTGGCCACATAACCACGCAATCCGACACCACAGAAAATATATAAATTTTTATCCCGGGGAATTTCATCCAGATGATTTCGCAGCTGATCCAATTCAATATTTACCGAACCTTCTATAGCATTGATACTGTATTCATCCGGTGTACGAACATCCAGTAAACAGCTGTCGGAATGAGACCATTCGTGAAATTTAAAAGGCGACAAGGGCATAAACAACCCCTTCATAATATTTTCAGCATTGTATCCTGCCTGGTTTACCGGATCTTTGGCCGAACTAAATGGTGGTGCGTAAGCATGCTCAATTTCCTGAAGATCATAAACATCACCCCCTTCCTTAATAATTGCTGCAATAATATCAATACGCTTATCTACACCTCCATATCCCACTATCTGACCACCAAGTACTTTTCCGTTTCCAGGGTTAAAGGTAAGTTTCAACACCATATTAGTGGAACCGGGATAATAACCGGCATGACTTCCGGCGTTGACAATAGTCGACTGATGAGGAATACCCGCCTGCGCCAATGCTTTATCGCTCAACCCTGTGATGCCGGCAGTAAGGTCAAAAACCTTGGCAATGGCAGTACCTATAGATCCCTGATACTTTCGATGATGACCATAAACCAAATTATCAGCCAGAATACGTCCCTGCTTATTGGCCGGCCCTGCCAGAAATGCCAGGGAAGACTGCCCGGTTATTGGATGTGGAAACTCTATGGCATCGCCAACGGCATAAATATTTTCTTTTGATGTTTGCAGATATTCATCTACAATAATACCTCCCCGCAATCCAAGCTCCAAATTTGCTTTTTGAGCCAGAGAATTATCAGGTTTTACCCCTATAGACAAGACAACAAAATCTGCTTTCAGTCGATTGCCACTGGCCAACAGCACATCCAGTTCTTCTCCGTTCCCCTGAAATTCCTTTACGGCATCCTGCAGATAAAGACCAACTTCTTTTTCTTTGAAATGCTGATGCAAAAGAGCTGCCATCTCTGGATCCATCATACTCATAACCTGTGGCGCAGCTTCAACCACAGTCACATTAATACCTCTGTGGTGAAGATTTTCAGCCATTTCCAGCCCGATGAAGCCAGCTCCTACAACAATCGCCGACTTGGGTTTTTCTTCTTCCACAAAGGCTTTGATACGATCGGTATCATCCACGTTACGGAGTGTGAAAATATTTTTATGACTAATTCCGGGAATGGGTGGTTTTACCGGCTGAGCTCCTGGAGATAAAACCAGTTTGTCATATTTTTCCGAATACTCTTTTCCCGTCTTCAAATCCCTTATATTTACTGTTTGCTCATAGGAATCTATATCTGTTACCTCGGAAAATATTCGTACGTCGATATTAAATCTTCCTCCGAAACTTTCCGGTGTTTGAACCAGCAACTTGTTTCTGTCAGTGATAACCCCACCAATGTAGTAAGGTAATCCGCAATTGGCATAAGAAATATGCTCGCCTCGCTCGAGCATGATGATTTCCGCGTTCTCATCAATTCGTCTAAGTCGCGCTGCAGTAGTGGCTCCACCAGCAACCCCTCCAATAATTACATACTTTTTCTGCATATCTTCTGATTAATTTGACTACAAAAATATAAAAACATATACATTTTTACATGTTCATATATCTCATTTAAAGAAAAAGTTCTTTAAAAGTTGTTAAGTTGCCTTGTTTTTAGGTTTATCTTCCAGGTTTGTATCTAATGCAAGGTTGTTTTCAAATAAATAGCTGTGACATTAACAATAGATTGTTAGACTTTTAGATATAAGATTTAAGACAAGTCATATGACACTGAAAACCTAGCCCTTGAAATAGGTATGTGTTTGTTTGCAAAAAACTGATTTATAGACTTTTATAAAAGTTTATCGGAGTATTTTTAAACAATAGTCCGTTAAAAAAAGCTTAAACACAGAGTTGCCTTGTTTTTAGGTTTATCTTCCAGGTTTGTATCTAATGCAAGGTTGTTT
>CAYOFH010000198.1:2431-4624 GCA_964403175.1 uncultured Marinilabiliaceae bacterium | reverse complement strand
TGATTGCCATTAAAACCCTTGATCAGGGAGGAAGGATCTATTTTGAGGATAAGGATAGTATGCCTGATGATACGTCCATTGTTAATGCGGTATTCAGGTATTAAAACAAAGCCCCGGAAATAAGCACAATAAAAACCCGGAGATTGCAGATTAAATATCAATCAGCATTCTCCGGGTTTTATTTTGTATTTGTGGTTTATTAGAAGTTATACTCCGGATATTTTGGTGGCTTCTCATCTTTCGGTTTATCCGACTTCAGATAATAATCAAACCACCGCAAGGTTCTTACCATATAATCGTAGCGATTAAGGTTTATCCTGTTTCCATGACCTTCTTTATTGTACCAGATCAGTCTTGCCGGTGCCTTGCTGTGCAATTTCAGACTTCTGTACAATTCCAGACCTTGCGAAGGGTGCACGCGTGGATCATCACTCCCATGCAGCACAAGCGTGGGAGTCTTACTTTGATGGGCATATTTAACCGGACTTGCATCATATACTTTTTCCCAGTCTTCGTGCGTCCAGATACCCCAGTGTACGTAATAGTCCTCATAAGGAATATCGGTGGTGTTGCGTTTGGAAATCTGATTGGAAACCCCTACAAAAACAACAGAAGCAGCAAATCTCTCCGTGTGTCTGGTGGCCGACCAAGCCGAAAAATAGCCCCCGTACGAACCTCCGCCGATGCCTACTTTCTGCGGATCAACATATCCTTTTTCGATAAGACGATCTATTCCATCCAGTACATCATTGTACTCGGTACCCACCAAATCGTCATATCCTGCCATTGTGAAATCCACACCCCTTCCGGAACTGGCCCGGTAATTGGGCATAAAAACAAAATAATCGCGGGCTGCTGCCACTTGTCCCCATGTGGAATAATTGGTTGTCCAGCCATTTTGGACGGCTGCTTCGGGGCCTCCATGGATGTAATTTATGAGAGGGTATTTCCTGCCCTCTTCATAGTTGAGCGGATAAAGCAAAACACCTTCTATGCGCATTCCATCGCGTGCTTCATATTCAAATTTTCTTTGTTTTGCCAGGTTAATATCAGAAAGCCATTCATTGTGACGGGTTTTTCGTTCCGGTTTTTGGTTATCAGGTTTTAAAACAAATACTTCTGAAGGGTGCCTAGGAGTGTTTCCGGCAAATGCAATCATTCCGTCGACATGGTGAAAGCCGTTGAATACGGCATCGCCGGGGTTGGTAAGTTTTATTCTTTTGGCTCCGGGTTTTTGCTCGCTTAAAACAATATCCACCCCTTCTTCGGCAGCAAAAAGAAGTGTGTTATTATCTTTCCAGTCCACATCAATTACCGACAATTCCATTCCTTCCACCTCATTGGTCAGTTCATCAAAT
This sequence comes from uncultured Marinilabiliaceae bacterium, assembly GCA_964403175.1. GTDB lineage: Bacteria > Bacteroidota > Bacteroidia > Bacteroidales > Marinilabiliaceae > Marinilabilia. Next base: position 3,266 of record CAYOFH010000198.1, on the reverse strand, counting down.
GATTTGTCGTTGGGCACATCAGTAACGAATAAGCTCCCTGCAACAGCATCTTTACGGCTGGAAGCCGACTGAAAAGCAAGTTTTTTGCCATCAGGACTCCAGGCAAGGGCTCCCAGCTTACCGGGCACATCGACCAATAGTTCGGTATCTCCATTTTTCAGATCCACCAGGTGGATATCTTTGAACATATAGGAATAATCCACGAGGTTTTTGGGGGCAATGGCAGCCGCTGCCTGGTCGCCTTGTGGACTTACCTTAAAATCGAAAACTGTTACGTCGTTGGTCAGTTGTTTTACTTCTGCGGATTCAAGGTCTTTGATATACAAATTGATGTGCTGCCATTCCTCTTCGTAGATCTCAATGTCGAACCCTTTTTCTTCAAATTCACGCATTTCATCCGGCTTAGGGGCTGTTGCTGTGAATGCCACTCTTTTGTCATCCACGAATTCATATTGCCGTACTGCGGTTTCAAATTCAAAAAGAGGTTTAATTTCTTTAGATTGAAGGTCTGCAGAGAATACCTGAACTTCTTCAACATCCTGCATTTTCGACCGGAAAGTAACAACTTTTGAGTCGGGCGACCAGCTTATGGAATAAACAGATTCATCTCCGGTAACAAGTTCTTCAACATCGCCGGATCTGGTATTTAAAACATGCAACTCACTGTAGCTACTTCCGGGTTCTTCAGATAGAGGTCTGGGAACAATTACCGTATAGGCTATATGGTTCCCGTCGGGAGAGATGACCACTTCATTGACCGTTTTCAGGTCAAACAACTTGTCGGGTGTTAAAATACCCGGGTTTTCATTGGCATAGCTGTTTAACGAAACCAGCA
>CAYOFH010000198.1:0-2331 GCA_964403175.1 uncultured Marinilabiliaceae bacterium | reverse complement strand
TCGGGTGTTAAAATACCCGGGTTTTCATTGGCATAGCTGTTTAACGAAACCAGCAGGCTCGCAGCAGCTAAAAACAATGTGTTTAGGAGCTTTCGTTTCATATTATCAATGTTTAGTTTTTACTTTATAGACAGATAACAACGTGGAAGCATTTTAGATCAATTGTCTGGTGAAGTTTTTCAATAGATAATGGCTAAAGTTTAATTTTGCGATGATAGTTTACATAATTCAATTTCAAAGTTTTAAATTGTGTTTGTAATTCTATTAAGAAGGATTACAAATCCCTCGTTAAGGAGGCGCGGATTCTTTGTAACTAAAGCAGCAGAGCTGAGCGACAAATCCGTACCAGCAGTGTAAATTTTTAAGTTTCCTGATAATAAATACGCTAATTTAAACTTGAGCTTTAAATTTTAATTGTTGCCTGTGTAACAGGCAGGAAAATGATTCAGTGATTAAGGAGGGAAATCCTTTTGGGAAAATGTTTTGGATAGCTTTGAAGAAAAAATACTAAGTTTGAAAAGAAGGATTACGATCAATGCTAAGAAACATAGAAGTAATCGTCTGAAATAAAGTTGTTTGAGTTATGTGTAAGTGAGTTAAATAAATTGATATGAAAAAAGCAATAAATTTATTTTTATTATTTGCGCTTTCGACTCTGTGTTTTGGCCAAAAAACGAACTATGCTCAAGAAAGATATCCTCTGGTTGTAGATCATTACGATTTAGAACTTTCATTTGATTTCAAAAAAGAAATCTTAAAAGGGGTCTGTAATGTTACAATTGAAAATAAATCTGATTCATCAGTAGCCGAAATCCCTTTCTTACTTTATCGGTTAATGAAAGTGACTTCAGTACAAAATCAAGAGGGAAATGATATTGATTTTGTTCAGCGTGTTGTCTCATTCGATGATTTTGATAAGCTACAGGTAAATGCTATTAACATAAATGAAAATATAAAGCCACATAGCTTTGTCTCTTTCAGGATTCATTATAGCGGGTATTTATTGGGATATCAGGAGGCCGGAATGAAGTATATAAAAGAGAGGATATCCCCGAATTTTACGTTAATCAGGAACGACTCTTATTCATATCCTGTACTTGCAAAACCGAGTGTTGCTTTTTTAAGGAAGAATATTACTTCAAATGATTTTACGTCTAAATTAAAGGTCACAGTTCCGGATTCATTAATGGTAGCCAATGGGGGGCATCTTCTTTCTAAAAAAGTGGAAAATGGAAATTTAACGTACAGTTATGAAAGCAAAAAACCAAATTGGAGAATAGACGTGGCAATTTCACAATACCAGTTTGAGTCCACAGAGAGACTTGATATTTTCTACTTTCAAAAAGACTCAGTCAGTGCTCAGTCATTGCTAAATCATGGGAACGAAACTTTAAATCTTTATGCTGAATGGTGGGGGGAGCTGAAAAATGATAATTCTGTTACATTAATAGAAACCGAAAAACAAAGTGGGGGACAAGCAGACGAAACGGCAATCCTTCTTCCACAAGAATCTTTTAACGGAGATAGTTATGGACAAATCTATCACGAGTTATCCCATTTATGGAATGTTAGAATTAATGAAAAGCAGGGATTATCACCGAGATGGGAGGAAGGTTTAGCGGTATTTTGTGAGTATTATGTTGATGAACATTTCAATGAAGGAAGAAAAGGACTATTAGACAGGGCGGTAAACATGACTTTAAAAAGATTGAAAAGAAACTTTGACTCAGAACCGGAAATGTACGAAATTCCAATGTATGAATATGGTAACAAGGGGAAAACCAATTATTCCTATAATCAGGGAATGGTAATGTTTACAGTTTTATATAAGTGGCTTGGAAAAGAAAACTTTGATTGGGTTATTCGTTCTTTCTATGAACAATATCATAATACAGGAGCAACTACTATTGATTTCACCCAGTTGTGGGAGAAGACGCTAAATATAAAAGGGTTAAGAGATTTTTTTGATGATTGGATGTATACAACAGAATATACTGCTTTCATAAAAAACAATAATTCGATTGATGAGATTGTAAATCATTATGCTAAGAGGAATACTTCTGCTAATAAAGAAGGCAACTGACGTTGATGATATATTGAGGGAGTAAAACTATTGAAAACTCGAAAGCATGCCAGATGGAATATGATTATTGTTTTAACGAGCAAAAACTTGGCTTTGTGAAATGAGTTGTGGTAATTTTAAGGAAATAATTGGCCGCATAACAAGTACGTTTAATAGTTATATTTTCAATCCTAACATCAGATGCATCGGGTTTAAGTGTAATCTTGCCTTCAAGTACATCTTCAAAAGTTTATCCTGAGTTAGGTTCA
>CAYOFH010000197.1:0-4650 GCA_964403175.1 uncultured Marinilabiliaceae bacterium | reverse complement strand
GTTCCTGGCGGTCACGTCCCGGATTGGTAAACATGGTCAATAAACTTTTTGAAGCAGCCCTGGAACCTCAGTTGTCGCCCATATATATAAATAAAAAAGATGTATTGGGGTATAATGCCGGTGATACAGAGAGTGAACTTTCAGAATGGGTAAGTACTTGCTTTAAAGATAGTGAGCAAATAACGCTTTCGCCCCGGCAAACGGTGTCGCTGCTTCCAGTCAGAGACGATAAAAAGCAAGGGCTTTCCAGGGAGGCACTTATCCATTGGCATTTCAGGAATAAGCCTGGCAGGGGAGGAGGAAAAACAGAGGATTGGATCAATTATTTAAGTGGAGCCCTTAAAGCCTGGTTGCAGGAAGAGCATTGGATGGTGGATAAAAACAGCGGCGAAAGGCGACTGGTATGTCCGGGTGACGTGGCTGTTTTGTGCCGTTCCAACGCCCAGGTTGTAAATATTTCACAGCAACTTCGAGATCTGGGTTTGGAAGTGAGCTCAGAAACAGAGGGACTGGCCGATACAGTGGAATACCGTATTGTAATGAATGTTTTGCAGTTGCTCATTAACCCTTACGATGCCTTGGCTGTCTCCGAGCTGATGCTGCTGTACCCGGCAACAGAACCCTCTAAATCTGTTAGTGAACTACTCAACGAGCGAATCGGGTTTGTCAGAAATGCACCGGAAGGAGAGGGGCGATGGGAATATCTGAAAAGCTGGGGACAAAATTACCCTGTCTTTACCAAAATAGCCGGAATTAGAGCGTCGGGCATGCATTTGTCGGTAAAAGACCTTATTCAGAAAGTAATCGCTGATATGGATTTATATGGACATCTGATGAGCTTTGGCAACGAAGACCAAAGAAGATCCAATCTTCAGAATCTGATTCATTATGCAGTGCTTTTTAGCGATCATTGCATCAGAATGAATACAGGAGAAACCATTTCCGGTTTTGTGGATTATCTTGACTCCTCGGAAACATTCAATAAACAAGCTGCATCCAATAATGCCAATGCAGTTAATGTATTGACCTACCATAAATCCAAAGGGCTGGAGTGGCCGGTGGTTTTGTTGTTTGAATTAACGTCCAACTTTGGGAGAAATTTTTTTACGAAGCATCTTTTTAAAACCACCATCAATTCGACAGGGGGAACCTCCGTTGAAGCTCCGTTGGAAAACCGTTTTATCCGTTTTGGCTTCTGGCCTTTTGGCAGTAGAAAATCATTGGGAGAACACGATAATGCTGTAAAAGAAACCAATTACTATAAAGAAACGGAGCAAAATATCCGTGAGGAAGAACTCCGCCTGCTTTACGTGGGCATGACACGTGCCCGGGATTATTTGATTACCAGTTCGTTTAATGCTAAATCTTCCGACTGGCTGAAACTAATGATGCCTGAAGGGCCTGAAATGAAATGCCAGTCATTAACAGCCGGCAATCAAAAAATAGATTTGTTCGATTGTGGTGTTGACGTATCAGTGGTTACTCATCATTTAGACTTTTCAGGTCCTGCTTATACAGCAAAAGAGGATACAAAGGAAAATGCCGGCACCTGGTTCAAAAAAGACGGTTTTATGCCCCAGCAGGATCCGCTTTATCTTTCGCCCAGCAGAATGCTTTCAGAGAATGAGGTGGAGGTAAATGTTTTTAAAGAACTGGATTACCGCATTGCTGTTATGGGTGTCATAGAGAACAACACACTGGGAACCTTGATTCATAATGCCCTTTTTCTGATGGGCAAGCACAATGCGGACAAAGGTGTACAGAACCTATTGAGCATTAATGGTGTGGAAGGTAATATTTTACCTGAGGAAATATTTAAGATGTTAACACATGCAGAGCAATTTTCAAGAGAATTCGAACCCATTAAAATGCATCGTGAACTTTTTATGGCTGTGAAGCGTGAGGAAGGGCATGTTTTAAGAGGGGAGGCAGACCTGGTGCTCGAAAGAGAGAACGACCTGGTATTGATTGATTACAAAACCTATCAGGGAGGTAAAGATCAGTTTTTGAACCCGGATAGTCCGTTTTATGCAGGGAAATATGTTGGTCAGCTCAAAGCTTACCAGGAAATGGCTGAAACGATATTGAAGAAACCTGTCTTGAGGAGATTCATTTTTTATGTGCTGCAGGGTGTTGTGGTGGAAATAAGGCCACTAGGTGATTAGGTCAGTAGGCTGATGGAGTGATGGTGGCGTATTTCTTTGTAAACAAAGTGGCGGAGCCGAAGGAAAAATCAGAGCGCCATGATCTTTTCATACGTATATTTAAACCTGACTCAAAATGGTTATTTGATTTCAATTCGATGCGGGTTTTTATTGGCACATTCAATTGACAATTGCTTGATAAAAGAACTGTGTTGCCGGGATGGAAGGTTCCAAATTGTTTCCAGGCAGAGATCATACATTCCCATGTTTCGGTATATCTCTGACTGGATAAGCGGTTCTTCCAGCCTGTATTTGGCAATGAGACTGAGCATGGCTGTCATGTTTTCCATATGGATTTCATGTTGCCACTGGGTTAATGATTTATTAGCAGACAGTTCATTATTGAACAACCACCAAAGATGCTTGCGGACAAGAAATTTTTGATCCCCGCGACTTATTGATTTTCTTTTTAAAACAATTAAATAATCATGAAGTGTTATTTCATTTCCAAGCAGACTGGATGGTTTTGAAGCAAAATATTCTGGAGCTCTTCCTTTCCGGGTATTGGATTCATGGGTGGCTTCTTCTATCGAAAAAAAATAAGCACAGTAAATGCAATGGGTAATTGGAGCCGGATTTGTAATGTCCGAAATATCGCTCTGCCCGTCGGAATAGACGACTGTGGCTCTAACCGATTCAGGGAAGAACCATGTTTTTGTAAAAAAGCTGTTACACATTGGGCATTCAAGGTATTTTTCATTGATGGTTCCCTGTTCCGGTATGCTTTTGGGCATCTGATCTCTTTTCATATCCTGTCAAATTTGGTAGTTGCGTGTTATGTTTAATCCTCCGGTTCCATATTGATAACAAACCAGGCTACGTCTCCAGGCATCCCAAAAGTTTGAATTTTGAATACCATCCAGTTAGGATTATCATAATCCCTGAAGAAACCATCGATGGTATTCTCATTGGCAGGAAAAAGATCATTTTTTTCTTCATAATCCTGAACGTAAGCATCCCATTGTTTTTTAAGTTCAGGGTTTTGGATAAAAGGTTGGTCTGCAATTTCCTGAATCCAATACCCCATCAGGGTGGTTGCGTCTTCGTTGTATCCGATTTCTTCGTGACAAATGACTTCACCGTTTGAGGGAGAATAGAGGTTGAGATTTGAGATGGAGAGTTCGGCTAATTGCATAAGATACATATTAATGGTTAATAAGAAGTTCTTTTAGGAAAGGTTCCAGGCTTTCCAACTCAAATTGTTCAATGGTTTCTTCCAGCTTATAACTTTCATCCTCGTCCAGGTAATCTTCATAGTTGAAAGGGATTCCTTCTGTTGGTTGCAGCATGTAATATTCATCCCTTTCGAGAAAACCATTATGCAGTAACCATCCAAGATAAATAAGCGGGGTCAATTCGTTTTCGATTAAAGCCTGGTTGTTAAGAATCTTCCTGGCGTATTCTTCAATGAATATTGTTTCGGCACATTTTTGAATGATGTCCTCTGGCACTTTTTTAATATCAAAAACCGGAAGATTTCCAATTTTTTTTCTTCTTTCCATCAGTTGAGTCTCCTTTTGCAGAAGAGCTTCCGATTTGTGCTTAAAAACTCCCTCAGGGATAAACTTCATAAGATCATCTGCAAAGAATTCGGCGTTGGCAATCATCTTGTCGGTTATTTCAGAGGGAGCCGGATTTTTTTTTGTTAATTTAATCTCGCCTGTTGCATCTTTCTCTGCTCCAATTACTGTGAAATTTTCCAATCTGCCGATGTATGCTGCGTTCATAATACCCTTTGTCAGTTGGTCGTAGAAATCTTCACGGTCATTAATGTCGTGGTAGTGGTCAATGATTTCAAAACCAAAGTGGCTGATGATTTCTTCAAGTTTCAACGTGTATTTGCCGTCTCCAATAGAATATTCCATGAGGTGGTCTTTTAAAAACCAAGTCTCAACCAGGTTTGCAGAGTGAAAGGTAATAGCCATTCGAAAGAGGAATTCTCTCATGTTTTCTCGGGTAAAGATTCGGTTTACACCCATTGCCAACATGCACCAGAATATGGCATAGGAGGCAGGAAAAGGTTTTTTGTTTTTTAAGATGTAGTCTTTTGCTCCACCATTGATGTAGTTAAAATTCAGTCCTGTTGGTTTTAAAGTCATAATTTCTGATTTAATTAAAACTATTAATTTATTTAACGTGCAGCGTCCAGAATAAGCAGAATTTATCATTTTAATTCTACTACCCATCGGTTTTCTTTTTTGCATTCATTAGTGATGATTTCCTTAAAGAGGCTGTACTTTTTGCCGTGTATTCTGTTCAACGTTTCAAGGCATTTTTTGAAGTTTCCCAGATTTCGATGTATCTCTGCTATTAAACAACGGTCTTCTGTTTTTTTCGGATTAAGTAGTTGCAATAAATGTTTGAGGTTGTCTTCCCAAAAAAGTTCCTCTGTTTTTGAGTGGAATACTTCTTTTTGGCTTATGATTCTATAGTTTATTTCATGCCA
>CAYOFH010000196.1:1869-4799 GCA_964403175.1 uncultured Marinilabiliaceae bacterium | reverse complement strand
TCTTCCCGCTGACTTTCTCTTCCACTTTCCACTTTTAACCGCCCTTTCGGGGGTGTAAAAATCCGTCAATTTGATGGTCTTTTTAGTAATTCGGAATCATAAAACCTCTATACTTCAAAGTTCTATAAAACAACAGGAAAACTTTTTGCATTTCGCGGAGGTCAGACCATATAAAATTGATAAATTTGCATGCCTTTTTAGCAATGTGCTTTTAAGGATAATTTATTGGGACGGAACTCGTTTTACTTGTAAATTGTGAGGTAATCACAATGTCAGGACGAGAGGAGACCGGACTGATTTTAAGAAACAGGTTACAGGAATTATTGTTGGACTATCCGGAATTGTAACTTGTTTATTTTTAGTATGAATAGCTACAGGTTCGTTCCGGAACGAAAGGTGACTCATGTGAGTCAGGAAACGGTAGTGTGTCTATACCACAACTTCATTTTGCGGAAATTCTTATTATTTTATTATGCGTAAACTTTTCTTTCTCCTTTTAACGGGATTGCTTTTGGGCGTCAATTTTTACGGATCCGCCCAGCAAAATATTGACCCCAGGGAAATCAAAGTCTCTGAATTATCAGACGATCAGATTCGCAGGATTCATGATGAAATGATGAATCGCGGACTTTCTGAGCAGCAGGCTATATCACTGGCGATGGCCCGTGGATTTACCCGTCAGCAAATTTCAGAATTGCGAAGAAGATTTGAGCAATTAGGCGATCTTCCACAGAACGGTAACCAGAGGGATGAACAGGATCCTGATTCTGCGTTTTTTGGGGAAATATCGGAAAAGGAAGAAGTTAAAAAAACAGAAGAGAGACAAAGGCTTTTCGGATTTGACTTTTTCAATTCTGAGAATCTTACTTTTGAGCCCGGAGTTAATCTCCCTGCATCCAAATCCTACATTATCGGACCGGGAGATGAGTTTTCCATTGAAATATGGGGTGCTTCACAGCAGAGCTATCAACTAACAGTGGATAATTCCGGAAACCTGAATATTCCCAATGTCGGGCCTGTTTATGTTGGTTCTCTGACTCTTGATGAAGCTAAAAAGAAAATATTCAATAAACTGACTTCCATTTACAGGGATCTTGCCGAAGATCAGCCAAGAACTTTTGCGCATATTTATCTGGCACAGATTCGTCCTATTAAAGTACATGTAATAGGCGATGTGTTTGCTCCCGGAAGCTATACACTTCCCGGATCTGCTACAGCATTTAATGCTTTGTACCTTGCCGGTGGCCCTAATATGAATGGTAGCTTCCGTGAAATAAAAGTGATTCGTGACGGGAGGCAATTAACCAGCCTCGATGTTTATGAGTATCTGATCAGGGGGAACAGTGATGTGAACATTTCTCTCCGTGACGATGATGTCATTATGGTGCCCTCATACCGCCACAGGGTGCGGATGAGTGGAGAGTTCAAGCGTAAAGGAATCTTTGAAGGACAGGAAGGAGAAACCGTTGCAGACATGATTGATTTTGCAGGAGGGTTTACCGAAAAAGCTTATCAGGAAAGGCTTGAAATTTTCAGAACCAACACGCGCCAAAACTTTTTTGTGGGAGTGAGCAAAGATGATTTTGATAATGTTTTGATACAAAATGGTGACAGTGTTATAGCAGGAGAAATACTGAAGCGGGTGGAAAACAGGGTGATCATCGAAGGAGCGGTTATGCGTCCGGGTAATTACGAACTCACAGAAAATCTCTCTTTAGCCGTGTTGCTCCAGAGAGCAGAGGGTATCAGGGAAGATGCCTTTATGGAAAGAGGACAGATTCTGCGACTGGATGAAAATTTTGAATTGGTGAATATTCCCTTTTCTGTAAAAGATCTGGCTTCAGGTGATTTTGACATAGACCTGAAGCGTGAAGATATTATTACTATTTACTCCAGAGACAGCTTGCGTCAGGAAAGAAGTATTGTCATTAAAGGTGAGGTTCAGAATCCCGGAACATTTGATTATCGTGATGGTACCACTCTTTCTGATTTGGTAGTTATGGCGGGTGGTTTACAGGAGTCCGCCTCCAATTCTTACATTGAAGTGGCCAGGCGCCTGAGCCATGACGAGAAGAGTGAATACAATAAAAGAACAGGGCATTTGTATCAATTCACCATTTCACGCGATTTAGAGATGGATGAACAGGATGAGCAGTTTGAACTTAAACCGTATGATCAGGTGTATGTCCGCCGTGCCCCCGGCTTTGTGCGATCCGGCACGGTTCGTATAAGTGGTGAAGTCCTGTATTCCGGAGAATACAACCTTTCCAACCGGGAAGAGCGCCTGTCAACTGTTATTGAACGCGCAGGAGGGCTTACTCCCGATGCTTATGCTCAGGGGGCAATGCTCACAAGAGAGGTGGAGGTTGATGCGAAAATGAATCGTTTACGCCAGCAACTGATAGAACGTGACAGTACCCTTCAGTTCGATGATATGGGATTTGAAGTGCTTGCCATAGATCTTAATGCAGCTCTTCAGAATCCGGGCTCCCGTGAAGATGTTTTCCTCAAAGCTGATGATGAACTGTTTATCCCAAGGGAATTGCAGACCGTAAAAATCAGCGGCGAAGTTCTTAACCCTGTAAGTACTCCTTTTCAGGAAGGCAAGTCGCTCAGGCATTATGTGGATCAGAGCGGAGGTTTTTCAGATATGGCCAAAAGAGGAAAAGCGTATGTGGTTTATCCTAACGGGAAAGCAGCAGCGACTAATAGTTTCCTTGTTTTCAGAAATTATCCGAAAGTATTGCCGGGAAGTGAAATAGTAATTCCCTCTAAACCGGATCGGGATCCTCTTCCGGCCACCGCCTGGATCAGCATCGGAAGCAGCGTGGCATCACTGGCACTTACCGTGGTGACTATAAGTAATGCGTTATAATTAATCGGGCCCCCTGGATTCTGCTTCGCGCTACTCGCTATGAAGTATAATCTTC
>CAYOFH010000196.1:0-1769 GCA_964403175.1 uncultured Marinilabiliaceae bacterium | reverse complement strand
TTAACCTGAACTCTATGATGGGAAGTGCTTCAGGTATTCAGCCCGATTTGTACCCACGGGTGATTAACAGCTACCCTTTTTTAAATGAATTGGTGCATCAGCCTTTTGATTATGAGGAGGAAGAACAGCCTGTTTCAGTTTATGAAAGAGTAGTAAAGGATTCTGTGCCTGGTTTTGGATCCACTTTAAGAAAATATACCATTCAATTGCCATGGACAATCAAAGATGCACTATTTGGAAATAATAATGAAGAAATTGCAGGAGATATTCAAGGAAAAGCTGCCGTCGATGTAACTAAATTATCGCAGGAAGAGTTACGTGCCATTGGGGCGTTCTCAGAAGTAATTACTGTAGAAGTAGATAATGAAAACGGACTGGTATCTATAGCAGTAGAAATGGTAGAGCCATTACTAACCGCTCAGGTAGCACAAAAGACGGTTGAACTCTTGCAGAAATACATTATAGAATATAAAACAAGACAAGCTGCACAAAATCTTGAATTTGTTGAAGCCCGGTTAAAAGAAAAGAAAATTGAGTTTGAAACTGCTCGGGAAGCCCTGTTTGAATACCGTGATCGTAATCGTAATATTATTGAAGAACGTACCAATATACGTTATCAGGAACTGAGTGATTCCTACAATCTGGCTTCGGAGGTTTATCAGAGTCTGGCTAAGCAAAAAGAGCAGGCAGAGATCTCCGTTAAGAAAGATACTCCTGCTTTTTCAATTATTGAGCCTGTGAAAGTGCCTATCGAAAAGTCGGCACCCAAGCGTTCTTTGATTCTGGTAATTAGTGTTTTTCTTGGTGTTTTTATTGGAATTGGACTGGTGTTTGGAGGAATGGTTTGGAGTAAGATAAAGAAAGGATGGTCATTTTATGGTGAAAAGCAAGGTTAAACTTGGTATAAGAAAGGGATATGATGAAATTTTATTTTCTGTTATATTAATTAATATCATCGCAAAGTGAATATTAAACTTAATATCCAGTCAAAAAACACCATTTGGTTGATGTTAGAAAAAGTTTTTAGGATTGTTTTTGGATTTGGAGTAAATGTATTTGTTATTAGGTATTTAAGTGTTGAAGACTATGGAGGGTTAAGTTACGCTGTAAGTATTGTTTCAATTTTAACTTTAATTGCATCTTTAGGAGTTGATCAAATTGCCGTTAAGTACTACTCGGAAGATAAAGAAAAAAAAAATGAGATTATTTTCACCGCATTTTTTCTTAAATTGTTATGGTCCATCTTATTGTTTTTATCAATCAATATATTTAGTTTTATTTATTACTATGATGATATACAGGTTAATTATATATTGAGAATATTGTCCATTTCACTTTTATTAACGCCATTGTTTTCTTCAGATATTTATTTTCAAGCAAATCTAAAATCAAAATTTTTCTCTCTTTCGTCAGGGTACGGGCTGATTAGTAGTGGTTTAGCCAGATTTGCTGGGTTGATTAGTTCATTGCCTGTAACGTTCTTTGCTTTTGCTAATGTTATTGAAAGAATGGTTTCTTCTTTTTTTATGTTTTTTTTTTTTTTTAGGATGCCCGATAACAAGCTATTTGCAAAAGAAGAGTATCGTATAAATTGGTCACTTGCAAAAAAATTCTTAGAGGAGTCATGGCCAATATTGGCATCCTTAATGATGGTTTCATTATATATGAGAACTGATCAAATAATGTTGATGAATATGACAGGAGCTTCGACTGTAGGGTTGTATGCTGCATCAATAAAATTCACGGAGGTGTTTTTTTTTATACCTAAT
>CAYOFH010000195.1:1342-4807 GCA_964403175.1 uncultured Marinilabiliaceae bacterium | reverse complement strand
CTCGTTTCATCTATATATTAACCATACTGATCCACCTTTAAGGGGTGGAATCAGCATATTTAAAACCCTGATACCTTGAATTTATTTCCAAAAAACAGAAAAACACAAATAAGAACAGCCCCGGGACATTTCCTTAAAATTTAACTTTGGGTGAGTTAAGCAGCTAAACTTGTTTATGGCAGAACAAATCATTATAGCAAAAAAGGAAATGCACCCGGGGCCGGCTTCTATTCAGGTCTGTTCTTATTCAGAAACGAATAAAAAATTACAGGGACCAATACCAATATTATCTTCGTACTCAGTCACTTTATTCCCATTTGAGCTATACACTTCCACGCTGCCTGTTACTTCGAAGCTGGGGGCAATTCCAATATAAAGATCTCCATTTGCGGGATTCACACTCAAGCCATTGGCAGATACATCCGCGAAAGTTTCACCGGGCAATTCGGAAGCATCAACCGCCATTTTCCAAACTCCCGGGAAACCGAATCCGCCTCCAAAGTAGAAACTCTGCCCGTCAACATCCATTGCAATCTTGGTAGCTTTTCCGTAAACAGTTTCATCTGTAAGAAAAGTCTCCTCCACCTCATATGTGGAAGCATTAATTTTCTGAATACCAGAAGCTGTGGAACCTATTTCATTCCAGTTCTCATCATACTGAGTATATCCGGTAGCCAGCACCCATACATCATCGTTACCATCAATCACCAGATCCTGTGGATTGTCTTTGACTGTAATTTCTTCAATCACCTCATTATTATTCAGATCTATTACAGAAATTGTATTGTCTGTGGCATATCCGCCACAATTGGCCACCCATAATTCATCACCGATTACAGCCATACCTTCAGGGCCAACTCCAAGTCCAATGGTATCAACTACCTTCATTTGCTCAGGATCCACAACAACCACTTCTCCGTTATTTCCCCACTGGGATACATATATCAATCCATTATAGATTTCAGCATACCTGGGATTGCTAATGCCCTCGGTAATTTCGCCAACAAACTCAAAATTCTTATTATTGACCACCATCAGACTGTTAGAACTATTTAAAACCAGAAAAGAAAGTGTGTCTATAGAAACCATGTCCTGCAGAACATCTCCCAGAACTTCCACATCATTTCTTTCAGTGAAAAGATCTCCCATCACTGTATCCTCTGAAATAAAGGAAACAGATGCGTTAGCAGCCCCCATCAAACCCTGATTCAACACAAAAACACCATTTACAAAATCGCCTTTATCCTCCAGTACATCCAGGGGATCATCATCGCTTTCACAAGCTACAAAAGCCAGCATCACCGACAAACTCAATACTTTCAGCATATTAAAGGAAGCAAAGCTCTTCCACAAAAATTCTACACGATTCATCATCATAATTTTTTAAATATTAATACTCAAACTAACAAGATAATTTCGGGGCGGCATTGCATACCAGGCCACCACCTGATATTCTTTATTTGTTATATTATTTATTTTAAAAGACAGCTCCGCATTAACTCCATATATATCACGCTTATAACCCAGTGAGGTATCAAAAAGAGTATAGGCCTGCAGTATGCTTTTATAGTCATAAAACCGCTCACCGGTATAATTGCCGGCGACCGTTATATAGAACCCCTTGTTGGAATAAGTAACAAGTCCGTTTACCTTGTGCTCCGGGGTATAAATCATTTGTCTGTCATTATACTGATCATCTGTAGAAAGTGTTGACCGCACATAAGTATAAAACAAACGGGTGCCCAATTGACTTTTCCCGATCAAAGCGTTTAGATTAAGGCCAACTTCCCAACCTGTGGCATCTCCAATTCTTTTATTATGCGGCATCCATTTACCGCCATTTTCAGGAAGCCAAACGATAATATTTTCAGTTTGCGATGCAAAAAAGGCGCTGTTAACCTTTCCCCCAAATCCTGCACTTTTAAAAGTCCAATCAACTCCCACATCCCCTGACCAACCGGATTCTGCTGCCAAATCGGGATTTCCTTTGGCATAGCCGTCTTCTTTCCAGAAAAGATCATTCAAGTTGGGAATCCGGTAGTTTTTGGAAATATTTCCCTTTAACTGCAACGAGTTTAGTACGGGATGCTGGATGCCTAAAGAAAAAACCACCGGTTGGACATCGCCATCAGTCATTTCTTCCCGAAAACTAAGAACCACAGCTCCGAGACCTCCGGTCAACCCATAGCGTGCTGAGGCAAATGCCGCCAGGCGATTACGGGTAACCTCTCCCATATATCCGTCGGAACGGGCAAGTTCATAAGTGTAATTCAGACCGGTATTGATGGAGTGATATCTGCCTATAGGAAGTTTATACTCAGCCTCACTGATCCATGAATAAGAATTGTTATCTGCCTGCGGGTCGGCCATTGCCGGATCGGAATAAAGCACCTTGTTCCTGATAAAACCCTGCTTCACATTAAAAGTCGACTGTTGTCCGTAATACTTATAATTTACAGAGGCCAGAATATTCTCATCTTTCTGATGGGTCTCATTAGGACTCCGACTAGTCATCAGTGTCTGTAAGTCTTTATCGTAATTCTGATACCAAAGCCCTGTTGTCAGCAGTGACCGGTCGGAAATCCGCCATTGGTTTTCCTGCAAAATACCATATTGTATAACACCTGCATTGGTTTGCTTTTGTACAGGATTATTAATTCGTGAGGTGTTGGAAAACGAAAAATCATTATCTGCCCGTTGCCCAAAAACCGATAAGCGGGTCGCCCATTCCCCGGTACCTGTTTTAAAACCTGCATTTGCAGATTCATAACCAAAACTACCTTTTGTGGCTGATGTACTCACGGAATTATCCATGGTAAGCAGATCGTTTCCCGACAAATGGATAACTCCGGAAACGGCACCACTGCCAAACAATGTTCCGGATCCCCCATGCTGCACCTCCACATTGTTGAAAAAATGTACCGGCATAACCGAGAGATTAACCCCCCCATTCATCGGACTCTTTATATTCAGGCCATTCCACATCACGGCAGTATGATCAGTCCCTCCACCACGGATACTTACAGATGCCAGACCTCCTGCCCCGTAAGTTTTAAGGGACAATCCGGAAGTATTGGCAAGCAAGGACGACAAGGAACTGTTGCGATGTAATTTTACCAGGCCGGAGTCGGGACGTACAACTGTAGCTCCCACAGCATAATCGTGCAGTCGTTCTGATACAACACGCACCTCTTTAAGTCTCACTGGTCTTTCCTGAAAAAAATCCTGCGACAAAACGTGTGTAGTACCACAAAAAACCAAACAAAAAATCACAAACCTAATCAACATAGTTACAAATGATTAAAACATATTTTTAATCATTCGAAACATCCGGCCTTAGTGAAAATAGAACAAGAAAAATCGTTCATATCTTCGCTTTTCACCCGAAAGCTACGAATCGTATTATCTGGCAGGTCTTCTGGCTTGCTCTGGTTCGAATGGCCTTCCCGGAAACAATTGTCAATT
>CAYOFH010000195.1:0-1242 GCA_964403175.1 uncultured Marinilabiliaceae bacterium | reverse complement strand
TGATCATTGTTTGCTTTTCCAGTGGCAAAAGTGATATTCAAACCATATTAAGAGCTTACAGCTGCGGGGACAGCTCCGGAATTTAACCGGATTCCCTTTTCATCGTATCCCTGAAACAGGGATGACGAACCAGTGTTATCAGCGACAAATTTAAAGCAAAAATTTAGAACATTCCCGGTGTTTGGGATAAAAAAAAGTTTTATCCTGAAATGATACATTCCTAACACTTTACTATAAAGAATGATAGGAATGATGAAATAACAATTGACAATTGCTATTCAATTATTTTTTCTGATCCATGAAATAACGGAAAGGAGCCTGATAAATCCCTGAAAGTCAATTATATTATTATCAACAGAACAAAATTAACGAATTTACAAGCTGTTTTACAGCTATCAAAACGTAAAGGCCGTTTTTGCTGTCGAACTTTAGTCGGGATCAAAATTTGTGGAATTCGTGAAATTTGTGAACCTGATTCCCTTTATCAATGTTAGTTAATAAAACGATAAATCTATGTCCACCTATTTAGCCATAAATATTCTGGTCATTATTATTCCCTTGCTTTTCAGCTTCGACAAGAAAGTGGCTTTTCATAAGATATGGCCCTACTTTATACCCGCCTTGATTATTGCAGGAGGACTGTTTATTGTCTGGGATGTATTTTTTACCCGCTGGGGTGTATGGGGCTTTAACGATGCCCATTTAGTGGGATTAACAATCATTAATCTTCCTCTTGAAGAGTGGCTGTTTTTTGTAACTGTGCCGTATGCTGTAGTTTTCACATACCGCGTGCTCAATGTATGGTTACCCATGAAAGAACATTTCGAGATGCAAAGAACTGTCAGCAATGCTTTACTGATTATCTTTACAACAGTCGCAATATTGTATTACGACCGACTTTACACGGTTGTCACCTTTTCTCTGGCTGCCCTCTTTGTTCTGATAACCGAATGGTTCATCCGAGCCTCCTACCTGCTTCATTTTTACCGTACTTATTTGGTGGCTTTATTGCCTTTCTTCATTGTCAATGGCGTACTTACCGGATTTGGACTGGAAGAACCTGTAGTATGGTATAACGATTCCATGAATTCCACTTTACGAATTGTGACTATCCCTGTTGAAGATATGGTCTATGGATTTGTCCTGATCGGACTTAATATTGCATTGCTTGAGTGGTTTGTTCCGGGCAAAGCCACGATTCCTCAACCTTTAAGCCGGTCCGGAAAATAATATTCAAAGGAT
>CAYOFH010000194.1:2531-4859 GCA_964403175.1 uncultured Marinilabiliaceae bacterium | reverse complement strand
ATGACTTTGTAATGTATTAATTTCCTGATTGTACAGTTGTTGTTGAGAAGCTTGCACGAAGCAGGCCTGTTTAAGGCTTTCGTTCAATTCACGCAATCCATTTTTTTCGGATATTGAGGATACTGAAATAAAACAGGAAAATGCAGAAAAATAGAAGTAAGAACACATTGATTGCCACAGGCATAATTGCATTTCCTGAAATGGCTTTATGCAAGACATCAACCCCGTAGGTTACCGGAAGTATGTATGAAAGAGGCTGAATTACAGCCGGCAGAGCACTTACCGGAACAAATAAGCCGCAAAGGAATATCATGGGAAAACGGAAAAAATTGGAATAGGTTTGTGCTTCGAAAACTTCCCTGGCCGAAACAGAAATAAACAGGCCAAGCAGGGTGGATACGACCGACAACAAAATGACACCTGCAAATAGATACAACCAATCAAGAACAGTTGCTTCAAAATAAAGTACTGAAAAAAGGATGGGTACAATACTATTGAAAATGCCAAACAGGATGGCTCCGGTAATTTTTGCCAATACCAGCAGTTCAGTCTTTATGGGGGCGATCAATAAACGTTCAAAAGAGCGGGATTTGCGTTCAAAGGTAATGGTTACCGAAAGCATGGAGGTTGTTCCGAAAAGAACTGACATCGCTACTATCCCCGGGAAAACATCATTGATTTCGAAGGCGTTGCCTGACTTTAAAAACATCATCAACATCCATGCAAAAGGGAATATAATACCCCAACTAATATTCGGGGGTTTCAGGTAATAATTCTTCATGTCTTTTAGCAGGATGTTCCAATATGCAATAGAAGTTTTCATAGCTTTATTTTCTCTCTTTCTCTTTCTTCATTAAATCGATCTCGATGCCGGTAACTTTTACAAATGCTTCTTCCAGACTGGGTTTTATGAGCCGCGCTTCATGAATAAACAAGCCTGATTTTGACAAAAAATTAACCAAAGGAGCAATGTCTATGGTTTCTGCACTGGTTATTTTTATCATAGCGTTGTTCACCGGAACACAAAAAAACCCGGGGAATTGTTTTTTAAGTCCTTCCACTATGTCAGGAAGAATTCTTTCAGCCGGCGCAAACCTTATCTCAACACCATTGGCGGTATGGCTCTCCGCAATTAGGTTGTCAACGGTATCATTTCTGATAATCTGTCCGTTGGTGATGAAGGCAACTCTGTTACACAAGCGCTCGGCTTCTTCTATGTAGTGAGTGGTAAGGAAGATGGTTGTCCCTTTTTCGTTCAGTTCTTTGATCAGGTTTCTGATTTGCCTGACACTTGCCACATCTATACCCGTGGTAGGTTCGTCAAGGAACAAAATTTCAGGATTGTGAATCAGAGCGGCTGCAATGGTCAATTTTCTTTTCATACCTTTCGAATAGGCTTTGAATTTTTTCTTTGCAGCATCTTCTAACCGGAATAATTCGAGTAACTGGTGTGCTTTATTTTCACGTATTTCTTTTTTCAGGCCATACAATGCCCCACAAAAACACAAATTTTCAAATCCGCTCATTTCATCATAAAGATTGCTTTCATCAGGCACTACACCAATAATTTCCTGAGCTTTCTTGATGTTTTTGGTCAAATCTGTGCCATTATAGAGAATTCGCCCTGATGTAACTCTGGCCATACCAATGAGCATGTTTATGGTGGTGGTTTTCCCGGCACCGTTAGGACCGAGAAATCCGAATATTTCTGCCCTTCGTACTTCAAAGTTGATCCCATCAACGGCTATAAAACCATTATAGCTCTTTTTGAGGCTTTGCACTTCTAATATTTTATCAGTCATTTTTCCTGATGTGTTAGCATTTTATTCAGATTTTTCAAGAATTCTTCCACTTTGGCATGATTCAATCTGTAATGGATTATTGTTCCATAACGTTCGGCAAATACCAATTCACTCTCCTTAAGAATTTTCAGGTGTTGGGAAACGGCAGACTGGGTAATTTTTAGCCGCCGGGCAATAGCATTCACGCAGTATTTTCTGTCGCCGATTAATTTTATAATGCTTACTCTTGTTTTGACGGACAGAGCTTTAAGGATCTCAAGTACCTCTAATTCAGACATAAATTAGTGATTGGTAAAATATATATTAGCAGCCACTAATATATGAAATTTTAAATCATCATAATTAATAATAGATCGTTAGACTTTTAGATATAGATTTAAGCTAAATCATATAGCATTGATAATCTGCATTTTAAGATAAAAAAATCATTCCCTTGCAAACGCTTGAAATTTAATCTTTTATAAAAGTTTAACTAAGTATTGAAATAATAGTCCTTAAAAAAATAAAAGCAAAGACACAATGAAAT
>CAYOFH010000194.1:0-2431 GCA_964403175.1 uncultured Marinilabiliaceae bacterium | reverse complement strand
TATTCATGATCCAGAACGTTATGGATGGTAAGTTGAAGATCCATTTGTTTAAATGATTTGGGAAACAACGACCAGCCAAATTGCAGGTCATTCACAAAATAAGCGTCCAGTTTTCTTGCCTCACTTTCGGTGTTGTCGAAGTATTGCTCTCCCACAAATTTGCTGGAAAGGGAAATTTTAAAGTTTTTTAGGGCCTCCACAGAAAGTCTGCTGCTTCCTGTGACTGAAGGAGAATAGGCTATTTGTGTGTCTCCCAGGTTTTTGGTTGTGGTTTCCTCTGCCCAGTTTTCATCATAGTTAGTGGCAGTTTCCATATAGTCTTCAATGATGTTGCGGCTGAGTGTCAGATTGACATCCCAGTTCAACCAGGAGGCTGGTTTAACTGTAGCCATCAGTTCTACACCGGCACGATAACTGTTTTCCACATTGGTCATGATGTCGTACCCGACACTGCTTTTTTCGCCTGTTGGGATCAATTGATCTTTATAGTTCATGTAGTAAAAATTGACACCACTGCTGAATATTTCTGACTGGAAAGTGTGGCCTAATTCAAAATCCATAAGCTGCTCTGCTTTAGGTGTAGCAGCCGGATCATTTCTGGCATCTTTAAAGTTGGTTCGTGTGGGTTCCCGGTTAGATATTCCTGCAAACAGATATAGGCTGTTTTTTTCATCGGGGGTAAAATACAGACCTGCTTTGGGGTTAATAAAACTGAAGTCATGTTCCTGCGCAAGCGATATCAGATCGTCATCTTCGCCTGTCATATCGTACTTGATGCCCCGATACTGAAGATCTGCAAATGCACGGATTGCAGGACTAACCTGCCAGTTAATTTTGGCAAACAGGTTGTGATCGGTTTTTAATCCGTTGTTGTAATACCACTCGTGTCCTTTTTCAGTATTCCCTGCATCGCGCATCCAGATCAATCGGCCAAAATGGTTTCCGTCATACTGATTCCATCCGCCACCAAAAGTAAATTCAAGTCCTGGCATAAGGCTGGCATTTCCTGACAAAGTGGCTCCGTAGAAATCATTGCCCATCCATTTGCGGCGAATGAGGTCGGTGGTATCAATAACTGCATCTCCAATAATGATATTTGGTAAGGCATAACCTGCGAGTGCTTCGTCTTCTTTGTACTGCTCATAGTATCCGTCGCCACGGGTATAGTGTAAGGCGGCAGTGAAGTAGAGCCGGTCGCTGGGCGCCACGCTGTAAAACAGTTGGGTGTGGGTTTGCTTGTAGTTGTCGGTTTGGTCTTCGTAATATTGCTCGTTGCCAAACTCGTCGGTGTAAACGCCGGCCGGATTATATTTGCGGTTGGTTTCGAGCAGTTCCTGTGGTACTCCCCACCAGCTAATGCCTGTTTGCTGGTCTCCGTGTAGAACAATCATTTTCAGGAAGCTGTGATCTAAGTGCATAGTCCCGCTAAAGTA
The DNA here is from genome assembly GCA_964403175.1 of uncultured Marinilabiliaceae bacterium. Taxonomy (GTDB): domain Bacteria; phylum Bacteroidota; class Bacteroidia; order Bacteroidales; family Marinilabiliaceae; genus Marinilabilia. The sequence continues at coordinate 998 of CAYOFH010000194.1, read as the reverse complement.
AAGGGACTGATGATCGGAAAAAGCATTTTGGATGTATCCGTCGCTTTTCAACCTGGAGTAACGTCCTTCGAAAGAGAATTTGTCGTTGATCATGCCGGTTCCCATTCTCAGGCTGTTTTTGAGGGTGTTAAATGATCCTGCAGCAGAGGCCAGTTCGGCATAAGACTGTGGCTCGCTGGTGGTGGTCTGAAAGTTGACACTTGCTCCAAAGGCTGCTGAACCCTGGGTTGATGTGCCTACCCCACGTTGAATCTGAACATTTTCCACTGATTTGGCAAAATCGGGCATGTTGGCCCAGAAGACGCCCTGACTTTCGGCATCATTCACCGGTACCCCGTTCATGGTCACATTGATTCGTGTAGGATCGGTTCCCCGGATGCGAAAAGCAGTATATCCCAAACCTGTTCCACTTTCCGAAGTGGTGATTAGTGAGGGCGTGAGCTTCAGCAGAGAGGGGATGTCATTCCCGGCACCTGCTTTTTGTAACTCCTCTCGTCCAAGGTCTGAATGGGCCACGGGGGTTTTGTTGCCGGCACGGTAGGCTGTGACTACAACCTCCTCGGTCAGATGAGAACGGGGGGTCATAGTCACTTCGATGTAGCTGGTTTCCGAAAGATCGATACTTTGCTTCCGTTGCTCAAATCCCAGAAAGGAAACGGTTAGTTCGACTTTTTTCTTACTTATGTTCCGGAAACTGAATTCTCCATCTTGGTTGGCTACTGTTCCCCGGTTTCCCGGTTTCAGCAAGATTGAGGCTCCTGCCAGAGTTTCACCTTCCGGGTTGGTAACCACACCGCTTAAGTTGTTCTGTGAAAACATTTGGATCGAAAAGAAAACCAGACCCACAATCAAAAATAATTTTTGCATGACAAAGCAGTTTAAGTTTAAAATAAAACTGAACTGCAATGAGGAAAAACATCATACATTCCCTTGCCGGCATTACCCGGCCAGGTTCAGAGGGTATGATCTCAGCCTTATGCAGGCACCCCATTGAAGTT
>CAYOFH010000193.1:0-5130 GCA_964403175.1 uncultured Marinilabiliaceae bacterium | reverse complement strand
CTTTGGAATATAACAAATCTTCGAAAAAAGAAAATGTCATCATTGCCGGAACCCTAGGTCAAAGTAAACTGATCGACAAGCTTGTTTCCAAAAACATCATTGATGAAGATGAATTAGAGGGAAAATGGGAAAAATTCATCATCAAAACAGTAAAAAACCCATTGCCGGGCATCGAAAACGCCCTGGTGATTGCGGGCAGCGATAAGCGGGGAACTATATACGGGATTTACGATCTCTCCGAACAGATGGGTGTTTCCCCCTGGTACTGGTGGGCTGATGTCCCGGTAAAAAAGAAAGAAAACATCTTTATAAAACCGGGAACTTATACAGATGGCGAACCCGCTGTGCAATACCGCGGAATATTTTTAAATGACGAAGCTCCCAGCCTTACCGGATGGGTAGAACAAAGATACGGAACCAACTATGGTGACCATCGTTTCTACACCCGCGTATTTGAGCTTATTCTGCGCCTGAAAGGGAATTATCTGTGGCCGGCCATGTGGAATTGGGCTTTCTATGCCGATGATCCGATGAACAGCAAAGTGGCCGATGAAATGGGCGTGGTTATCGGAACATCGCATCACGAACCTATGGCCCGGAACCATCAGGAATGGGCCCGAAACCGTGATGAGTACGGAGCATGGAATTATTCCACCAATCAGGAAGTAATTGACGAATTCTTTCGCGAAGGGATTGAACGGGTAAAAGACACTGAGGATATTATAACCATTGCCATGCGTGGCGATGGCGATGAGGCCATGTCGGAAGAGACCAACGTAGAACTGCTTGAAAGAGTAGTAGAAAACCAACGTAAAATAATTGAAGATGTAACAGGTCGTCCGGCAGAGGAAACACCACAGGTATGGGCACTTTACAAAGAAGTTTTAGATTACTACGATCAGGGTATGCGTGTTCCCGAAGATGTCATCATTCTTCTGGCTGACGACAACTGGGGAAATGTACGTCGTTTACCAAACGAAGAAGAATTGAAACACCCTGGAGGATGGGGAATGTACTATCATTTTGATTATGTTGGCGCCCCCCGTAATTCCAAATGGCTCAATGTAACCCCCATACAGCACATGTGGGAACAATTACAACTTACCTATGACTATGGTGTGGACAAATTATGGGTGGTAAATGTGGGTGATCTTAAACCAATGGAATATCCCATAACTTTGTTTATGGATATGGCCTGGGAACCTACCCGCTATACTGCTGATAATTTAATGGAACACCCGGAGGCATTCGCCGCTCAACAATTTGGCGAAGATCAGGCAGAGGAAGCAGCACGTATTCTGAATCTTTACAGCAAATACAACGGTCGTGTAACTCCCGAAATGCTTGACCGCCATACTTACAATCTTGAAACCGGAGAGTGGAAAAAAGTTTCTGATGAATACCTGAAACTGGAGGCTGAAGCCCTCCGCCAGTATTTAAGTCTGGATCCGGAGTATAGAGACGCCTACAAGCAATTAATTCTGTATCCCGTTCAGGCAATGGCGAATTTATACGAAATGTATTATGCACAGGCCATGAACCACAAGCTTTATGAGGAAAATAATCCGGAAGCCAACTACTGGGCCGACAAGGTTGAGGAAACATTTAAAAGAGATGCTGAACTTAGCCATGATTACAACAATGATATGTCCGATGGCAAATGGAAAAACATGATGTCACAGAAGAAAATCGGTTATACTTCCTGGCACGATAATTTCCCGGGGGATACTCTTCCTGATATATTTCGGATTGATAACCCGGAAAAGGCGGTTGGCAAGTATGTATTCACTCCAAAAGATGATTTTATCTCCATCGAAGCTCCCCATTATTATGAATTAAAAGATGCCGAAAAAGCCGAATGGACATTAATCCCGGACGCCGGACGCACACTCGGTGGAATGGCAGTAATGCCCTATTCCGAAGAGGTTGATGGTGCTTCCGTATCCTATAAAATGGAATTGCCTGAAGATGTAAGTTCGGTAACAGTGCATGTGGTTGTCAAATCAACGCTGGCATTTAAACGTCTGGAAGGACACAGATATAAAGTTGGTTTTGAGGGTGCAGATGAAAAAACCATCAATTTCAATGCTGACCTTAATGAAGACCCGGAAAACATCTATACCACATTTTACCCCACCGTGGCAAGACGTGTAATAGAGGAAAAAGTGGATCTGCAGGTTCCGGAAACATCCGACGGCATGCAGGTACTCACTCTTACCCCCTTAGATCCGGGTGTTGTATTCGAAAAAATTGTTGTGGATTTTGGCGGATATGAGGAATCATACCTGTTTGGAGAGGAATCTCCCAACAAAAGAGTGACCGAATAATCTTGGTTACCCAAAACACTAAACAATTCCGGAGTGGATTTCTCTTTGCAAATATAAGCAGGAATCCACTCCGTCTTTTTAGAGCGCACTATAAAATGCAAACAATATTGAATACTAATTCATTACAGCAATATAAAATCATTCAGATGCAAAACTTTTTGAGGCAAAATACCAATAACCTTGCATTTGAGACAGATAAAGTTGCTAATCAAAAGGCCAAAATTTACTTCACCGACAAAATCTCGAAGTATTCCAATACATCTTCGATTTGCCGGCTTGAGAATTATGCCCTTTTGACTTTTTTAGCAAGCCTTATTTAAGTATATATTATAGTCAAAAAACTACCGGGTTTCAAACCAGGACTCAGTCCGTCCTCCTTCAAAAAACTTAAAATCAGTAATTTAAGATATTGCATTTTTGATTTCAGCCAAAGATTTTCCTGTTATATTTTGTAAAAATATCTAAAATTGAAACAGGAATGTCTGGAAAAGAAAATCCAATATAACGGCTTACCCTATTTTTGTTTTCACAATTTAAACAAAATTTATTTTCTAATCCGAAAAGATTTCCCTCCCAAAGTTTATTAAATCCACATCCATTTTTAGTCTTCATGGACTAAAAACTGAATAATTAAATGATTATTGATTAAATCTTTAAATAGAAATAAAAAACACCATGAAAAAAATTAAACTTAAAATCAACAACGTAAAACACAGACGATTCTTATTATTGTCTGGTTTTATGGCTTTGCTTTTCTTTCCCGGACCAGATGCTCAGGCCCAGAAAAACGCCCCCGTTTTCTCCGAATTTGAATACCAGGGAAACGACCAGGTTTATAAAGATCACCCTCTTGAAGAAGATGAATTTTACAATCCCATACTTCAGGGATGTTACCCCGACCCTGCCATAATTCGCCAGGGAGATGATTATTTCATGGTACACTCATCTTTTGCCATGGCACCAGGGGTTCCACTTTTTCATTCCAACGACCTGGTCAACTGGAAACAAATAGGGCATGTACTGGATCGTCCCTCACAATTAAAAGTACATGACTCAGGAATTAGTGCCGGGGTTTATGCACCTGCCATTAAATATAATCCGCACAACGAGACATTCTATATGATTACTACTCAGTTTGCAGGTGATTTTGGAAACATCGTTGTAAAAACAAAAGATCCATTTAAGGGCTGGAGCGATCCATATAAACTTAAATTTAACGGCATCGATCCCTCTTTGTTTTTTGATGAAGACGGGAAAGCTTATGTGGTACACAATGATGCTCCGGATCCGGGGAAAGAGCTTTATCAGGGACACCGTGTAATTAAAATCTGGGATTACGATCTTGAGAATGATCAGGTAATCGAAGGAACAGATAAAATCATTGTGGATGGTGGTGTGGATCTTTCCGAAAAACCTATCTGGATTGAGATGCCACACATATACAAAAAGTATGATAAATACTACCTGATGTGTGCCGAAGGCGGAACAGGCGGAATGCACAGCGAAGTGGTTTTCATCAGTGACAATCCGCGTGGCCCTTACAAACCGGCACCTTCAAATCCTATTCTTACGCAGAGGCATTTGCCGCAGGATCGTCCGAACAAAGTGGACTGGGCCGGACATGCCGACGTGGTAAAAGGTCCCAATGATGACAAATACTATGGCGTTTTTCTGGCCATTCGTCCTAACGAGGTTAACCGCGTAAATACAGGTCGGGAAACATTCATACTTCCTGTTGACTGGAGCGGAAAATGGCCTGTATTCGAAAACGGACTGATTCCCTTTGAACCAAAACTTAAAATGCCCAAAGGGGTGGAGAACAAAACTGGACAGGACGGTTTCTTTCCCAATGGTAATTTCACATTTACCGATAACTTTACGTCAGACAAACTTGACTACCGCTGGGTTGGAGTAAGAGCTTTCCCCGATGAGTTTATTTCAACTTCTAAGAAAGGTTTAAAAATTGATCCTTTCGAAAATAACATTAAAGCAGTAGCTCCTGTTTCATCTCTGTTTCACAGACAGATGCACAAAAGCTTCTCTGCAACAACAACAATGGAGTACAAACCAAAATCAGAGGATGATCTGGCTGGTTTGGCATGCTACCAAAGTGAAAACTTCAACTATGTCTTTGGAATTACTAAAAAAGACAAAGACTTTTACCTCTTGTTGGAAAGAACAGAAAAAGGAGAATCAAAGATCATTGCCAGCAAACAGATCGACATTAAAAAACCTTTGAAATTGCAGGTAGAAGCTGAAGGCGATGATTATCGTTTCAACTATTCTACAGATGGTCAGGATTTTCAGAATCTGGGTGGAACAGTTTCGGGAGACATTCTTTCAACCAATGTTGCAGGTGGATTTACAGGCGCTTTAATTGGATTGTATGCCACATCGGCAAATGATGCCAAACCTGAGTAAGCTTCATGATTCAAAAGGTTGATTTACAAACGCAAAAAAATGCTCAGGCAACTATACCACAGAAACTTGCAGGAGCTTAACGAAATATTGCGTATAATGTCAATACAAAATCACTGAAAACATATTGTAATACCAGACTGTCGCTTTTACAACTCAACATAGCCATAGAGTGGTGACAGTCTGGTTTTAAAACTCAGGAAACTTAAATGATTTAAGACACTGAGATACTACATTTTAAAAAAGCAGGTCTAAAAAGTTATCAAACTTTCTAAAGACCTGCTTTTTTTTTAGATAATTTGTTTTCTTCCGATTCTTCTACTTATCAAAATTGTACTTTCTTCAGATTAAAGTCATAGTAAGGTCATATTAAACTCATATTAAA
>CAYOFH010000192.1:0-5165 GCA_964403175.1 uncultured Marinilabiliaceae bacterium | reverse complement strand
ACGAACGGTTGCCCGGGATGGCAAAATTCTATTTGCAAACATACAGCATAAAAATGATTTGTGCAAAATAAAATTTATTTACCCCTTATTAATCACTAATGATCTGTTGCAGTGGTCAACTACCTGCTAAACAGAAGGCATTATCAATAAAACTAAATTGAAAAAAGTTCACTATTCATCAGTCTAAAATCAGTCTAAGTTATTGGTCTGATGGAACTCGCATGTCAGGACATTATACATGTTCTATTGTGGTAATCGTTGCCATGCTCGTTTCATAACAAAAACTTATGAATAACCAGGCTAAAATTCTAACGATGATTTATTTCTTTTTTTTTTAGTTTTATAGTTCCAGAAAGAGGTAACAAAGGGAAATCAGGGGGTTCATATATCCCAAACAGCTCTGTCAGGATCAATTAATTAGTCAAAAAAAACGATCAAATTAAACACCTGATAAAGATTTTTGTTAATATTACAAACCCTAAATAAGCGAACCAAATTTTATGAGACAACTAAAAATAACCAAACAGGTCACCAACCGTGAATCCCCGTCACTTGATAAATACCTGCACGAGATAGGTAAAGTACAACTCATAACAGCGGAAGAAGAAGTTGCCCTGGCTAAAAAAATCCGCCAGGGAGACGAAAGAGCTCTGGATCAATTAATAAGTGCCAATTTACGATTTGTTGTATCCGTAGCCAAACAATATCAAAATCAAGGGCTAACTCTTCCTGACCTTATAAATGAGGGAAACCTTGGGTTAATCAAAGCAGCTCAAAGATTTGATGAAACAAGAGGATTCAAGTTCATTTCCTATGCCGTATGGTGGATCCGACAATCCATTCTTCAGGCACTCGCAGAGCAGGCACGTATTGTGCGCCTTCCGCTAAACAAAATAGGAAGTGTTAACAAAGTAAATAATACCTTTTCACGTCTGGAACAGCAATTTCAAAGAGAACCAACTTCTGAGGAAATTGCTGAAGTGTTAGATATGGTTCCTAAAGATGTAAAAGAAGCTCTAAAGGTCTCTAACCGTCATGTTTCAATGGACGCTCCTCTCAAACCGGATGAGGAAAACACCTTATATGATGTTTTACTTGCATCTGATTCCGTGAGTCCTGACGCCGAGTTGGTGGATGACTCCCTGAAAAAAGAAATTGAGCGGTCTCTTTCCACATTGTCAGCCCGCGAGTCCGACATCATAAAACTCTATTACGGACTAAACGGAGAACCACCTTACTCTCTTGAAGAAATTGGAAAGCTCTTTAATCTGACACGTGAAAGAGTTCGACAGATCAAAGAGAAAGCCATTAAAAGACTTAAACATACCTACCGGAGTCGTATATTGAAGAATTTCATTAATGATGATTGATTTTGAGTTGTGAGTTTCGGGTTGTGAGTTTGGGGTTTGGTTAACTTCAATTAAAATACAACCTGATCATTTCAAAATTTAGCAAAAAACAATTGCACAGTCAAAAAATTCATTATTGTCCGGAAGAAATATCATCTTTAAATGAGATTGCCCCGCGTTGCTCTGAATGACTTTGGCTAACAGACCTTATTCAGAATGGAGGGGGTGATTTATGGACTTTCCAAACCATCATCCCCTCCATCCTCCAATACTCTGAAACGGCCTGTCACTGAGAACGTAGTGAAGCAATCTTCTTTTTTTTTCACAGGAGACCAATGAAAAAGCATAAGAAATAAACTACTTTTTTACTGAAGAGGCGTACATTTGTATGTCTCTTACTTTTTTACAGAAAACTCAAAAATTCAACACAAAGATGAAAAAAATGGTAGCGCCATCGCTCTTAGCAGCAGATTTCTCGAATCTCTCCAAAGACATTGAAATGGTTAACAGAAGTGAGGCCGACTGGTTTCACCTCGACATTATGGATGGCGTTTTTGTTCCTAATATATCATTTGGTATTCCGGTGGTAGAAGCCATCAGAAAGCTTGCTGAAAAACCATTAGATGTCCACCTGATGATTGTTCAGCCCGAAAAGTACATCTCTGCATTCCGGGATGCCGGAGCTGATTTGCTCAATGTACACTATGAAACGAGCACTCATCTTCATCGCACCATACAGGGAATTCACAATGCCGGAATGAAAGCAGGAGTAACAATTAATCCACATACGTCGGTTTCACTACTCGAGGACATTATCGAAATGGTGGATCTGGTATTGATTATGTCTGTTAACCCCGGTTTTGGAGGTCAGGAATTTATTGAGAACACCTACAGCCGGATAGAACAACTCAGAAACCTCATCGAAAAAAAGAACACTAAAACACTGATCGAAGTGGATGGCGGAATATCAACTGACAATTCGGCACAACTTTACAAAGCAGGTGCTGACGTTTTAGTATCAGGGAGCTTCATTTTTAAATCCGATAATCCGATTGAAACCATCCAGCGATTAAAAACATCATCACAGCATTTTTCTTCAGAGCGTTAAAGAGCAAAAAGACACCATCTTAATTTTTAAACTTTTTTCTCACATACTTAAAAATTTCTCCTGCAATAAAAATTATGGATGAGAGGGCTGCAATGACGAGAATATCAATCCAGGGCAGATTCTTAAAATGAAAAATATTTTGAATGGCTGGAATCTTAATTGCAGCAATTTGCAATATTGTGGAAACCACAAAGGAGAGGATAACCCATTTATTTTTAAAAAAACCAATGGTAAAAGCTGAAAGCTTTAATGAACGCATATTTAAAGCATTAAATATCTGCATCATAGCAATCATTAAAAACACACCTGTTCTTGCTTTTTCAACTCCCTGGGGCAGATAATGATTAAACGTCAACAGCCCCATCACCACCATAACAGGAATAATAATCAAAAGAAAAGGAACAATTTCCTTATTCAGAATAGGTGCCCCTTTTTTCTCAGGTTTGGCTTTCATTACATCTCCATGTCCCGGCTCTGTTGCCAATGAAATATCCATGATTCCGTCCGTAATAAGGTTTATCCACAGAATCTGTGTGGGCAGAAGGGGATAAGTAAACCCCACTGCTATGGCAGCAATAATAGTTGAAAGCTGGGCAACATTGGTGGTAATCAGAAAAAAGCTGGTTAGCCTTATGTTTCTGAATACTATGCGGCCCTCTTCAATGGCATTGACAATGCTGGCAAAATTATCGTCGGCCAACACGATCTGCGAGGCATCTTTAGCAACATCGGTCCCCCTCTTTCCCATAGCAACCCCAAGGTCTGCGGTTTTTAAGGCAGGTGCGTCATTTACTCCGTCGCCAGTCATCCCTATAAGCTGATCCTTGGACTGAAGATTTTCTGCAATTCGCAACTTGGTTTGAGGACTTACCCGGGCATATACATTTACTTTATCTGTGTACTGGCTGAACGTCTCATCATCAACATCAAGATCCCGTTCGGTAAGTACAGAAGGGACATCGCCATCATCAGATTCATCAGTAAGAATACCTACCTCCTTTGCAATGGCGGCTGCAGTTTGTTTATGATCACCTGTAACCATAATAACCCTGACCGAGGCTGAGTGACAATCTTTTACCGCTGATTCAATTTCGGGACGGGGAGGATCTATGATTCCAAACAGCCCTGAAAAAACAAGATCTTTAACATCTTCAGGAGCCACATCCTGGGTGTCTTTACCTGTTTCAATGAAAGCACAAGCCAGAACCCGCATGGCATCCTTTGTGAATTCATCTATTTTGCCCTCGATCTCGTCACGCGTTTTTTCATCTATTTTTTTACTCCCATCAGAAGTCAGTATCTGACCGGAAAGTTCCAGAAGTTTTTCAGGAGCTCCAACAACAAAAATCTCACGGTTATCATCGGAATATTTTACAAGTGTAGCCCTGAATTTCTGTTCGGAACTAAAAGGCAGATCATCAATTATTTCAAGCTTTTCAGATTCCTCATCATTGTTTATTTCTGTTTTCCTGGCAAAAACCAATAATGAAAGCTCTGTGGGATCGCCTGATACTTCCGGTTCATCAGAATTTTCCTTTTCCGATATTTTGGCAGTATTACAGTAGTTTGCTATTAATGCTATCTTCTTTAATAAAAGATTATCAGTGATATTTAATGTTTTTTCTTCATTCTCTTCCTTAATGTCGCCTTCAGGATTATACCCCGATCCGGAAACCTCCAGAATGGTCTGGTCAGGCAAAAACAGCTTTTTAACAGTTAATATACTCTGTGTGATAGTACCTGTTTTATCGGAAAGCACCGTGTTCAGAGAACCCGCTGTTTCGGTGGCAGTAAATTCCCTGATTATTGCATTGCGCCTGGCCATTCGGTTAGCACCTATGGCGAGAACAATGGACAGGACTGCCGGCAAGCCTTCAGGAACTGCAGAAACAAGAATGGCAATGGTTACCATCAGTAATTCCTGAAACTCAAAGTCTCGAAAAAAATATCCAATAATAAAAACGACAACCGCTCCTGACAAAGCAATGACACCCATAATTTTTCCCAGTTTCCGGGTCTTTTTACGGAACTCACTTTCTTCTTTTTCCACTTCCTGAAGAGATTCAGCTATTTTGCCTATCTCGGTTTTTATTCCGGTAGCCGTTACAATGGCTTTGCCCGACCCGTGCGCCACATGAGTGCCTTTGTAAATCATGTTCTTCCTGTCGGCCAAAGGAGTGTCCTCATCAATGGAATTGGTTTCTTTACCTATCGGCATAGATTCACCGGTAAGGGAAGCTTCTTCAACCTGAAAGTTTTTTATGTCCAGAAGCCGGGCATCAGCAGGAACCGACTGACCTTCTTTCACAAGAATAATGTCGCCGGGCACAAGTGCGGTAGCCTTAACAGTTTGTTCTTCCCCATCCCTGACAACACTGGCATCATGTTGAATCATCCCTTTCAGTGCCTCAACAGACTTTTCAGCTTTATATTCCTGAAAAAAACCGACCAGCGCATTAATTATAATTACACCAACAATCACATAAACATCCACCATCTTTCCGGAAGCAAAAGCCACTACGGCAGCAATTACCAAAATAAGTATGAGAAAGTCTTTGAACTGCCTGATGATCAAATCGAAGATACTGGCGCTTTCTTTGCCGGGGAGTTCGTTTGGCCCCAATTCTTCAAGCCGCTCATCAGCTTGTTGTTTGTTCAATCCCTTCTCTTTATTGCTTTCAAGTTTTTTTACTACTTCTTCTTCCTCA
>CAYOFH010000191.1:0-5176 GCA_964403175.1 uncultured Marinilabiliaceae bacterium | reverse complement strand
GACATACCTATATGTCTAACACAATTGTATAAATTGTACATTTTAAAGGGTTTATGATTTGAGTTAGATGAAAGTAAATTAGTTGTTAGGCAGTAGGCAGTAGTCAGTAGTGATTGCTTTTAACTACGACATACCTATATGTCTAACACAATTGTATAAATTGTACATTTTAAAGGGTTTATATTTGAGTTAGATGAAACAAATGGATTTGCAAAGATAAAAGGTTTTTTTAATCCCCTTCCTTCTGTCTTTCCAACCTTTATCATAGCAGGTCCGACGCCAGCTCAGCCAGAAAACTGCGTTCGCCTTTTACCAGATTCACATGGGCAAAAAGGTCCTGTCCTTTCATTTTATCAGTAAGATACGCCAGTCCGTTACTTTGCATATCCAGATAGGGCGAATCAATCTGGTGAACATCTCCCGTAAAGACCATTTTCGTGCCTTCTCCGGCACGTGTAATGATGGTTTTTACTTCGTGAGGAGTGAGGTTTTGCGCCTCATCAATGATGAAGAATGCATCGGAAAGACTTCGCCCTCTGATATAGGCCAGGGGAGTAATGATCAGTTCTTCACGTTTTTGCATTTCATCGATCATACTCAACTCTTTGCTTTGATGGGGAAAGCGGTTTTTTATTACGCCCAGATTGTCGAAAAGAGGCTGCATGTAGGGGCCAATTTTTTCATTGATATCTCCCGGCAGGAATCCCAGATCACGGTTGGCCAGCGGCATGATAGGTCTTGCCAGCAGGATTTGCTTGTACTGTTTGTGCTGATGAAGCGCCGCAGCTAGTGCCAGTAAGGTTTTTCCGGTTCCTGCTTTTCCTGTAAGCGACACCAGTTTGATGTCGGGATTCAGCAGTGCATGCAGCGAAAAGGTTTGTTCCGCATTGCGGGGTTCAATTGCAAAAGCCGAATGTTTCTCAATTCTCCGAATGGTCTGGCTTACCGGATCGAACCAAGCCAGGACACTTTGACTTATATTCTTCAGAATTACATATTGATTGGGGGGTAGTTTTTCGTCGGTCATGGGGAAGTCTTCTCTTGGAACCTGCCCCTCTTTATATAGTGCTTCGATAATATTTTTGTCAAATCCTTCGAACGTTTCCACACCATGATGAAGAATCTCAATATTTTTGACCTTATCGGATTCGTAATCCTCAGAAATCAGTCCCAGTGATTTGGCTTTCATCCTCAGATTAATATCTTTGGAGATGAGAACGGTCTGACGATCTGCGTTCTTTTCTTTTATATGCAGGGTTATGGCCAAAATCCGGTGATCGGGAGTGTTTTCGGAAAAGGAATCCATCATCTGCGACGGAATGGGCTTTCCGGTCTCTATAAATAAGCGACCATGTTCTTTTCCCAAAGAAATGCCTTTGGTGAAAAGTTGCTCGCCTGAAAGACGATCCATCTCCCTTACAAACTCCCGGGCCTGAAAATTTATCTGGTCATTTCCTTTTTTGAATTTGTCGAGTTCTTCAAGTACTACGATGGGGATGATGATGTCGTTTTCTTCAAAATTGTAAAGGCATTTATGGTCGTGGAGTAAGACGTTGGTATCCAGAACGAATATTTTTCCTGAGGTTTTCTTTTTGACTGCCATAACTGACGGGTTTTAGAGATTATGTTGTTTCTCTAAATATATAAAATTTTTTAAGGAAATAATTGATACGCTGAAAAAACAGACAAAGTCATTTTGAATTCTTTGTCCGTTTGTTATGATGTATGTTAAATTACGGCCCGCAGAAATTTTACGGTCTGCTGTTTTAGTACAAATCTGACTGTAATCTTTTGTCTTCCTTCATGAGTTCCAGATAACGTGTGGTTTCTTCAGCATTCAAGTTCCCTTGCTCAGAGATGATAGCTTCCAGAGCTGATTTTACACTTTGTCCCATCGTTCGTTTATTTCCGCACAGGTAAACTACGGCTTTTTTCTTATCAATCCATCGAAAAAGTTCATTTCGATGTTGCTGCATTCGGTGTTGTACATAAATTTTATTTTCCTGATCGCGCGAAAAAGCAGTATCCATACGAGTGAGTAAACCCGAATGGAGGTATTTTTCCAATTCCTGTCTGTAAAGAAAATCACTTTGTATGTGGCGGTCGCCAAAAATAAGCCAGTTTTCGCCGGTAGCCCCCAATTGATTGCGCTTTTGCAGGAATCCTCTGAAAGGTGCAATTCCTGTGCTTGTACAGATCATTATTGCAGGTTGACTGTTGTCTTGGGGAATCCTGAATTTCTCATTCTTTTCATGAAAAACAGCAATCGAGTCTCCCTTATCCAACCTGTCAGAAAAGAGGGAGGAGCAGACACCTGTATGAGATCGTCCTTTTTGCTCATATTCTATCAGACCGATGGTAAAGTGAGCTTCTCCGGGATAAACATCAGGGCTGTTTGCTATGGAATAAAGTCTCGGTTTCAGAGGTCGCAAAAGATCAATCAATTCCTGAGGAGTGATGTTTCCCGGGTAATCGGTTACCAAATCAAGTAAATCACTGGTTTGACAATACTTATTTCCTGTTTCCTGGTGGTTTGATAATGTTTCAATTTCCTTATTTTTAGTAATTGAAGCGTATTTTTCTATCATTAAAGGAGTGATGAGGGTAATTTCAAAATCCTGCACCAATGCTTCCTTAAGAAGTTTAGAGCCTTGGGCTGTATTAATGGTAGTTGAGCCATCGAATTTCAGGAATTTCAGAAGTTTATCCACAAGCAATCTTGAGTTGCGAACATAAATGCCGAAGGAGTCGCCCGGTTGAAAATCGCCGGCAAATTTCTCCATGGATAAAGATAAATGCATGGTTCGCTTGTGGAAGTCCGGATGGGTAATTGTTTTTAACTCTTTAACTTTTGCGTAAAAAATGTTTGAATCCAGGGTATTGGTGTGGTTGATTTCGAAAGCAAATTCTTTTTTACCCGGAAGATGTGACTTGGGCAGCACTTCTTCAAATGATTCTGTTACCTGACGTACCCAGCTCCTGGCTTTTTCTTCATAATCAATGTCGCATTCAACCATAGGAGATATTTCTTTTGCACCCAGATCCAGTAATCTTTTTCGAAAATCGTGGCCGGTTTTGCAAAAGTCTTTGTAGCTGCTGTCGCCCAGGGCCAGAATGCTGAACCGGACATTATCTGAAATGTCAGCTTTTGGGGAGTGCACGTAATTGTAGAAATTTTCAGCTACGGCGGGAGGATCACCCTCTCCGTGAGTACTCACAGCAATGAGAAGGTTTTTCATTTTTTTGATCAATGACGGGTCCATGGTATGCATGTTATGAATTTCTGCGGAAATTCCCAGATGCCGGGCGTAATCATAAGCCAGTCGGGCTGCAGATTCTGAATTTCCTGTGCGACTTCCGAAAATCACATGAAGGATAGAATCCTGATTACTGGATTTATCTGTTATTGTGTGCGTGCTTTTAGTTTTTTCTGAGATATTCGACATGGTTTATTCGTTTTTAGTAAATTATACTGTTGCAGGGATTTCCACTTCACTTAACTGATCAACCCAGGTAGCTGATTCGTCATAATTCATCAGAAAAGGTTTGAATGTTTCTTTGTAGTTGCGATGACGGATGTATTGCATCATGAAATATTTGCTGCCATCCAGCGGGTTGGTTACTATTCCCATTATCTGTACTTTCCCTTTTGCTGCCGACATGGTAGGACCGGTCACTGTTTTGGCAAAGCTGCCGGTTTCACGAATGGCTTCCTGATACATTTTGTAGATATCTGCAAGGGGGACACTGAAATAGTGGTAAGGGCCTGTTTCACGCTCAATAAACATGTAATAGGGAATCATGCCCAGTTGTACCTGTCTGTGCCACATACGTGCCCAGTCTTTACTGTTATTGTTGATGTGATTCAGCACCGGTGCCTGGGTTCTGATTTCTGCACCTGTTGAACGAATGTTTCTGATGGCCTCCTGCACTACTTCCGTTTCCATTTCGTTGGGATGATTAAAATGGCCCATTATGGAGAGGTGTAAACCATTATCGGTGATTTTTTTCAGTATATCCAGTATTTCATTCGCTTCTTCATTATGTCGCGGGACAAATGTGAAAGGCCAGTAGGTTAGTGCTTTGGTGCCGAAACGAATGTTTTGCAGATTGGGGATTTTTGCATCAATCAGGGCATCAATGTACTTTTTCAGGGTGGCGGGATCCATCACCATGGGATCGCCCCCGGTGAAAAGAATTTCATTGACGCTTTCCTTCTGACGGATATAATCAATTACTTTTTGGATTTCCCGCATGGAGAATTTCATGTCCAGATCCTTAATGAATTGCGGCCATCGAAAACAAAACGTACAATGAGCATGGCAGGTCTGTCCCTGGCTTGGGAAAAACAACACAATATCTTTGTATTTATGCTGCATTCCTTTTAATTCTTCTCCGTTTAGATTAGGTACATTTGTCATTTGCCGGGCCGGATGTGGATTCATCTCCATACGGATGTCGTAAATTGTCCGGTTGACTTCTCCGTTGGCATCAGGAATTTTTAATACTTTTGAGAGTCTATTAAACTGTTCCTTTGTTAGCATATCCTTATTGGGAAAGTTGAGGATATAAATAGGATCGTTTTCGTAATTTTCCCAGTCGATGAGGTAATCTACCACATAATTATTGGT
Source organism: uncultured Marinilabiliaceae bacterium (assembly GCA_964403175.1). Lineage (GTDB taxonomy): Bacteria > Bacteroidota > Bacteroidia > Bacteroidales > Marinilabiliaceae > Marinilabilia. Next base: position 545 of record CAYOFH010000191.1, on the reverse strand, counting down.
CTTAAAGGGAATGACTTTTGATACAATGTCGATCTCTTCTTTAACTTTGTCCGGGATGTAACGCATATACTCAATATCCCTGAAATTTCTGGCATTGTAGGTGATGAACTTCATAGCATTTGATTTTTTAATTGGTAAAAAACACCCCGGATAGTTTTTGGCTGTACTCTTATTAAAAGACTTAGAGCCAACCACCCATAGGATCAACTGACGGTTTTTGCCAATGAAGTTGCCTTGAAAGAAAGAATTGTTTTATTACGGCAGGAATTCAAAAAATTCCGTTTTTCCTTTTGTGTATTTTGAAGAGAAGTGCATTTACATAACCCGGTCATAACAGATATTGTTCACGTGAGGAGAAAAAAGTATTCGTAGATGGCAAAAAGTTTGTCTTTTATGAAGATTAAGCCATCGGCCTCCCACGTAAGTATAAAAGTAAAGATTTTTCCCTGACGTTTCACCGATCGGAGAAATTGGAATTTTCTAAGTATTACTGGAATCCATTTCATGGGTGCCCGAAGGGCTCACAGCAATTGAAGAAGCCTTTT
>CAYOFH010000190.1:0-5191 GCA_964403175.1 uncultured Marinilabiliaceae bacterium | reverse complement strand
TGATCTGCTTTTCTGCGATAAAATTATCGTTGAGTAAATTTTTCTCTGTTTATTAAAAACTACGGATATATTCTGCCCGTGTGGATTTATCCCTCTTTCCACTCCGCCTCTGACTCCCCTGAAAAGGAAAACCGGGCTCTCCCGATGCATAAAGATCAGGAATCTTACAGTTCGAAAATTCCATGCGATGGAGTTCCTTCCATCCGTATGGTTTTATAAGCCACACGGTTTATTATTTTTCGGATTTGAAATCCCCTGTCCGGGGGGTAGAGAGCAGAATATCGGAAAATAACCAACCAATATTTTCTCTTCCGTGTGGTTTTGCAATCCATATGGCCCGGTTTACTACGGATTTGCTTCGTAACAACTTCGTACCTGCTACACATTAAAGTCATTTTAAACTCAATATAAAGTCATATTAAAGTCTAATTAAATTCAATTATAATAGTATTTAATTTGACTTTATAATGACTCTATAAAGTGTTAATTACATCTTTGTAGTGTAGCTGTTACGAAGCAAATACGAATCAGGTCGGTTTTAGAGTTGGATACTTTTCCCTCAGGTCTTTTTTCAAGCAAAGCGGTATAACTTTAAAAATGAATGATGACTAAAAATATGCTACATGAGCATAACAAGCTCCGACAGAGGTGAGACTTACAAAGACAAAAACCTGCGATAATTGCAGTGACAAAAAATCCATTAAAAAAGGGCAGCACCGAAGCACCACCCTTTTAGGTATTTTATCTTAAAGTGCGTCCTGATCAGGGCTGAACTTTGATGTCTAATTCAATATAGTCACCTGTTCCATCAGTTCCCACAATATCTTCAACTCTGATCAAACCTTTATTTCCATAGTTGTCAACAAATTCAAGGACATCACCAACAGCAAGATTCGTAACTGTTTCGTCTGCAGACTGAGTGATGACGTCCAAGTCTGAAGCGGAAACAACCGCCTCAAAATCAAGATCTGAATGAGCAAAATAAGTATGATTCAACTCATCAGCCGTAGTATTGGCAATTGTTTCAATATCAATGATATTTGAAGGATAATCAGCTGTGGATGCCAAAGAGGCATTTCCAGTTAAACCATAGTAGTATCCAAAGTCCCAATAAGCAACAAACTCTTCGCCCTGATCAATACGATATAATTGCCCGTCAACCAATGAAATAAATGTTTCAGATGCACCACTACCCAAAGGAGCTGCTAATAACTTTGCTTCATACTCTTTCACCGCCACTGCATCAGGATTCTCACCGCCATAATTAATGATAATAGTCCCGGGACCGGCAACCAGTCTTTTTTCAGTGTCACGATAATCCCCACGACCGGAAGTAGTCCAGAGCTGATATTCAACAGTTCCCTCACTCAGGTCTGGCAATACAGGGAAAGGAATACTAAAAGTAAACTCATTCCCATAATCACTGATTAAATCGATAGAGCCATCACCCTTTTTGTCCAGGTCTTCCAGCTCCAGTTCAAACTTTTCATCTCCGGCACCAGCAATATTCTGAGTCATATACAGACGTCTCATAGTTCCGTCGGTTGAAGTAAACCTCACGGTCACGTCAACATCAGAAGCACCTGCTTCCAGATCACTTACATAAACAGTAGTGCTGGCTGTATTATCTCCTTCGGTAATAGTAATCTCGGGATCTACCTGCTCCCCATTCTCTTCTTCATCCTCTACTTCAAGAATGCTACCATCTTCCTCACACGAAATAAAGCTAAAGCCCATAAAAAGAGCTGCAACCATTAAACTTACAAATCTTAATTTTCTCATCTTAAAAAATTTATTATTAACAAATTATATATTTCAATTTTTTAATTTTCAGTCCTTTACCAACAGTCAGCCTGTTAAAAGTCTGGTAAGCTCCCCCAGGGGTTATTTGCATGGCAAATTAAACAAATAAGGCATCTGCATCCAAACGTAAGCCCCTTAAATCTTCCGGCCGGTTTTTAACATCGCCCGGCAATGTTTTTAATACCTCTTTGTGATTAATGGTATCGAAGAACGGGGTTTCATAATCGATCATCACGTAAAAGACAGACAATCTCAACCTTACTTTTGTTCGCCACAAAATGTTTAATGGTTCTATTTCATCACACAACCGATACTCAAAATCCTCGTTGGGCAAGGCATAGCGGAATGCCTGGTAAGTAAATTATGCCCTTTTGACTTTTTCAGCAGACCCTGGATAAAAGTAAAAAAGATTGGGGCAGAACGGTTTTAAGCAAAGTTAAAACCGTTCTGCCCCAATCCGTTAATTTGATATTAATTTTGCGATATTCCCAACTGCCATAATCTGGAACTTACATTCAACCCACGATTTAAGGCATTCTCCTTCTTGAATTCATATTGAATTTCCCCATCGCGAATAACAAAATTTATGGCAGCCCCCTGATCGAGCATTCCTGTATTTTCTGCCACCACCAGAGTAGAACGTCCTTCCAGCTTAGCAACAACATCTTTGATATACCGGCTCTGCCAATGGCCTACAAACATTATGTGCGGTTCCCCCATCTCTTCAACCGTCATGTAATTCCGCACCTCTATTGGCTGGCCACCGGCCTTCTTCCCTTTCACTATTTCCTTCAATTTCTCGTACACGGAAGCATGGCCCAGCACCTCAATTACGAAATTGCCCTCCCTGTCTTCCTCGGGCCATTCTATATATCTGGTAAAATTCAGCAGATACAAGGAAATATAGTTCTCCTCCTGCCCCATCATCCGTAACGAAACAAAAAGCAATATACCTATTACAATTATTCTTCTGATCATGGCCATATTATTTTTCGATGGAAAAACGGATGGTTTTAGTTTCTTTATTCTTCAATGCATCAACAGCTTCAATATCAATTTCATAATTACCTGGTTGCATGTCAGCAACAGGGATAGTAGTTTCCATTTTTCCTCCGTTAACAGAATATTTGAGTGATTCTTCTCCGGTGACATCATCTGTAGCTCCAATGTAAATCTTTGTATTGGACGGATAGATGATATATTCCTCATCGCGCACCACTTTTTCTCCAATAGGTTCCACACTGAAGTGATGATGAATGGAAGGACCTTCTTCATCAATAATAAAGTCTAATGAGTGCTGTTCTTCCTGATTATTCACATTATCTTTTGCAACCCATTCAATAACATTTCGTCCGGCCTTACCCGCAACAAATGCCCGGCTGTATTGCTGTTCTTTCCCATTCAGGCGATATTCAACCGATTTCACCCCACTCTCATCATCTGTTGCTTCCAAAATAATCTTTGTTTGTCCGGCAATAAACAAAGTATCCCGGTTTCTGAAGACAGGCCCGTCAAAAGAAATTTTACTTTCAGGAGCAGTCCGGTCAATATAGAAACCACGTTTTTTCTCCTTTGCCACATTTTCCACCCAATCAATGGCTGAAAAAGTCAGTTCCACAGGGCTGTCGCCCTCCGGATTGAAAGGCGTTTCATATTCTTCATTGGTAAGAAATGAATTATAACTATACAGTATTTTTTGAACGCCTGATTTATCATCCTTTGCCGACAGTACAACTTTCGTGCGTTCGGAAATATATTCCCTGTCAGACTCATAATAATCACCATCAAAACTGAATTCAACCACCGGCGGATCCCTGTCGATATAATAATCGAAGACTTCTTCGTCATCGTCATCACCATCGCGCACAGAAGAAAGCGTCCCAATGAACTTGTGGTCTTCCTGATTACCTACCTTATCTTCGGAATAATAAGTAATACGTCCTCCACCATCTTTAAGTCTGGAAACAGGGATAGGCCCTTGATAAACCTCAAAATCACCGTCATCAACAGAGAAAAACACCTTATCAACCCCCGACAAACTATCTGCTGCGGACAAAATAATTGTAGCATCAGGTGCCAATACCCGGTTTTGGTTTATTCCGTCGATTTGGTGCTTTGTGACAGGTGCAGTATGGTCAACCGCAAAATCAAAGGCATGAACATCTTCTACGTTACCTACATTATCTACCGCATAAAACCTGAGGGAATATTCTCCTTCTTCGGGCACCCTTAAAGGCTCTTTGCCTGAAGATACAAACGGAGCCCCATTCAAAGAATAATAAACATCTTTCACTCCGGATATCTTATCTTTAGCTTCAAACCTTAAGTCCACTTCCTGATCAAAAAAAGTTACTCCATCTGACTTAAAGGATCTGGATTCTCCAAAAATCAAACGTGAGGAAGGACTTTGACCATCGGCATATAAATCAAAAATGATATCCTGCAAAGGGAAAACAGTTTCTTTCGTGGAAGAATCTACCGCCGAAGGAGACCTGAGGGTATTCCATCCTTCTAAATCCAGGAACATAGGATTGGCATATTCCGAGGTCTTACTACTCTCAAGCAACCAGGATTCAGCATCGGCATCGGGTGAAGTGGCAACCCTTACATATAAACCCAAATCTTTGTTTATATAAAGCTTCCCATCATTCGACTGATAGATACATTTTTCGTGACGCAGAGGTGCCTGAGCCTGAGCCTGAACAATACCGGTTGTTGCAAAAACAAGAATCAGAGAGCCCTGCAGAATTTTCCTTGATATTGCTCTCACTTTTCGAATTACACTAGACTGATAAAACAAAGGTGAAATAGTACTCATTTCTTTATATTTTTCGGTTTAAGATTTGTACGCACAACCTATGATTTTGGAAAACAAATTTTGCCGTTTGTTAACAAAGTCTTGACCAAATAAGTTTTTTGTTTGATTAAGTTCAAAAACGGATAGCATTTTTTCTTCTGTCTTTCAAATTTCTGCCTGTGGCTATTATCATCTGATAAAAGTGATAAACATCTAAAAATATGCTATCTGTATGATTTTTTTTTAATTTTTTGGTTATGTCAGTACCTGGAATCCCCAGTTGTAATTACCTGCCATATATCAACTACTGACTAAAATACTTTCATCAAAAAGACAAAAAAAAAGTCCTCCCGGATAATTCCGAAAAGACTTTTACAATACTTCTTAATCTTTTATAAACGTCTAAAATACAGCCGTTTAAGACTTAATGCTCGTTTATGTTAAAGCACGGATAATCAGCATTATATGATTGGTCTTAAATCTAAAAATCTAACGATCTATTGTTTTAACAGGCATGGGAAAATGATCCTTTATTTTTCATTCATTTAAAATTTTGTAATTACCTGATAAAAAAAATAATTAAAAATTTTA
>CAYOFH010000189.1:0-5280 GCA_964403175.1 uncultured Marinilabiliaceae bacterium | reverse complement strand
GACATCAGCGCCAACAATTTCGCACAGGTTAGCAATGTCATTCATGAAACTGATTTTCGTCGCAAGCATGGCATTTGCCGCATATTTGGTTATTTCGGCAGAAGGAATATCCATAAATAATAAAGGATGTCCGTTTAAAAGAAAGGGTTTATAAATCCTTTGCATGATTTTCTGAGCACGATTTGATTCAATGCCTACCACGATTCTGTCAGGTTTTAAGAAATCCTGTACTGCTGCACCTTCCTTAAGGAATTCAGGGTTGGAAGCGACATCGAATTTAATATTCACTCCTCGTTTATCAAGTTCTTCCTGGATAACGTTTTTAACTTTCTCTGCTGTGCCGATTGGAACCGTACTTTTATTGACGATGACCGTGTAAGTTTGAATTGATTGTCCGATTTCCCGTGCAACTGAAATGACATGCTTCAGGTCTGCGCTGCCGTCTTCGTCCGGTGGAGTACCAACTGCGATGAATACCGCGTCACAATCAACAATACTATCCCTGAGATTTGTACTGAAAAGGAGGCGTTTCTTTTCCATATTGGTTCTGACCATCCCCTCCAGTCCCGGTTCGTAAATAGGTATATTTCCTGATTTTAGTTTATTGATTTTGTCTTTGTCGATATCAATGCATACTACATCGATGCCTGTTTCTGCAAAACAGGTCCCCGAAACCAGTCCTACGTATCCTGTACCAATAACTGCAATTTTCATAATATATGAGCTTAAAATAGTTTTTCCTTTACATTGATCAATCAAAAATAGAAGATTTATCGGTTAATTCTACGTAAGAAAATGTTGATTTAGACATTTATTTTATCAAATACGATCCATCTTCTTTTAAAAGGTCGATACAATGGATGAAGGGGAATATCCGGAAGTCCTTTATGGAATGGGAGATCACTGAATAGATCCGGCCCGGAGTTTTCATCATGACTTTTTTCATTAATTCCTAATGCAGCAATAATCACCCGGAACTTCGTAATTAATTTATAAACATAAGCTTCGGTATTTATTAAAACTTTTGTTACTTTTGCACCTCAATTTAAACAACATAATGTCTAATTTACTAGAATTAAATTCATTAATTACATGACAGACAAAGAAAAGGATCAAAAAATTGAAGACGCTCAGAGCGTAGAAAATTTGAGAGAAAAACAGGAACCGGAAAATGCTCAACCACAAGAAGTTGAGAGTACTCAGGAAGAATCGGCAGAAAAAAAAGAGTTGATCGCCGATGCTGGAGAATCTGAAACTGATTCTCAGGAAACAACAACCAACGATACGACTGCAGCACAAAATGCGGAGAAAGAAACTGAATCTCAGGCACAAGCAGAAGAAAAAAAGGAGGCAGATGAGGCCAGAGAAGAAACTGAATCGACCTTAGAAGAGGCAGAGGAGGTGGAAGATGAAGCTGTAAAGGCCGAAGAACCTGTTGCCGAAGAACCTGTTGCTGAAGAAAAAACCGAGAAAAAATCAACAACTGCTGAAGAAGGAGTTACCGAGGTGGGAGTGGATGATTTTGACTGGGAAGTTTTTGAAGACGAAACCAAAGACCTCACTGAAGAGGACGAATCAAATTATGCTGAAAAGTACAACGAAACCCTTTCAACGGTTGCTGAAAATGAAGTAACTGATGGTACGGTTATTTCTATGAATAAAAGAGAAGTTGTTATTAATATAGGTTACAAATCCGAGGGTGTCGTTAGTCTGAATGAATTCCGTTACAATCCCGATTTAAAACCCGGTGATAAAGTTGAGGTATATGTGGAGAGTAAAGAAGACAAAAAAGGACAGTTGGTGCTCTCTCATAAGAAAGCTCGCGCCATGCGTTCATGGGATCGTGTGAACGCTGCACTGGATCAGGATGAGGTGATTAAAGGTTACATCAAGTGCCGTACAAAAGGAGGAATGATCGTTGATGTATTCGGTATCGAGGCTTTCCTTCCGGGTTCACAGATCGATGTGAAGCCTATTCGCGACTACGATGCATATGTTGGAAAAACCATGGAATTTAAGGTTGTAAAAATCAACCATGAGTTCAAGAATGTGGTTGTTTCCCATAAAGCACTTATTGAAGAAGAACTTGAACAGCAGAAGAAAGAAATTATTTCAAAACTTGAAAAAGGTCAGGTACTTGAAGGAACCGTTAAAAATATTACTTCATACGGAGTGTTTATCGATCTGGGTGGTGTTGATGGTCTTATTCACATTACCGACCTTTCGTGGGGCCGTGTTAACCATCCAGAGGAGATCGTTGAACTTGATCAGAAACTCAATGTGGTCATTCTTGACTTTGACGATGATAAAAAACGAATTGCTCTGGGTTTGAAGCAACTTACTCCACATCCGTGGGATTCATTGGATGAAAACCTTAAAGTTGGCGATAAAGTTAAGGGCAAAGTTGTGGTAATGGCGGATTATGGAGCTTTTGTGGAGATTGCTCCGGGCGTTGAAGGTTTGATTCATGTCTCAGAGATGTCCTGGTCACAACATCTGAGAAGTGCTCAGGAATTCCTTAAAGTAGGAGATGAAGTAGAAGCGGTGATACTCACACTCGATCGTGAAGAAAGGAAAATGTCTTTGGGTATGAAGCAATTGAAACCTGATCCCTGGGATAAAATCGAAGAAAACTACAGCGTGGGCAGTAAGCATACTGCCAAAGTACGCAATTTCACCAACTTTGGTGTATTTGTTGAGATCGAAGAAGGGGTTGACGGATTGATCCATATCTCAGACCTTTCATGGACTAAGAAGATTAAACATCCTGCTGAGTTTACGAATATCGGGGATGAGATCGAAGTCGTGGTTCTTGAGATTGACAAGGAAAACCGCAGACTCAGTCTTGGTCACAAACAGTTGGAAGAAAATCCATGGGATGTATTTGAGTCGATTTTTGAAACCGGCTCCATTCACGAAGGCACCGTTGTTGAATTGACGGAAAAGGGTGCTGTTGTTGCCCTTCCATACGGGGTTGAAGGTTTTGCTACTCCAAAGCATCTTGTAAAAGAAGACGGAACACCTGCTCGCGCAGATGAAAGACTTGATTTTAAAGTGATCGAATTTTCCAAATCAGCAAAAAAAATCATCGTGTCTCATAGCAGGGTATTTGAGGATGCGCAGAAATCGAAAGAGGATGCGACAAAAAAATCCACAGATACACAGGTGAAGAAGACCCAGCGTAAATTAAGACAAAATATGGAAAAAACTACATTGGGTGATATATCTGATTTAGCGGCACTTAAGTCAGAAATGGAGCAGAATGAAAAGAAAAATGCTGAAAATGATGAGGAAAATGATTAAATTAGCTCTATAAATTTAAAATTTTCAGCAATGGAATTTAATATTGATAAGAAAGACAACCATACCGTAATCAAAGTAATGGAAGAAAAACTGGATACTCACATTGCGCCAACCCTTAAATCGGAGTTGGTGCTGGTATCCGGCAACGGTGAAAAAAATATTATACTCGATCTGAGCAGTTGCCGATACTGTGACTCTTCAGGGCTCAGCGCCATACTTGTTGCAAACCGGTTGTGCAAAAATGCCAGTGGAACATTTGTTCTTACCGGCCTTAATTATGCCGTTGAAAGGCTCATCACAATTTCTCAGCTTGACACCGTGTTAAACATTACCAATACCGTTGAAGAAGCAGAGAAAATTGTTAATAATGTTGAAAATAAGTAAAATTTGTCTGCGAATTTTTCACTAACAATTCTGGGAAGTAGTTCAGCACTACCTACATCATTACGTTTTACTACCGCTCATTTACTGAATGTGAATGAGCGGTTTTATTTAGTGGATTGTGGGGAAGGCACGCAAATACAACTGCGCAAATTCAAGCTGCGTTTCGGAAAAATTGATCGCATTTTTATTAGTCACCTGCATGGAGACCATGTTTTTGGCCTTTTTGGATTATGGTCATCGTATCAGTTAATGGGTCGGCAGAAAAGCATCCACTTATACGGGCCGCAAGCATTAAAAGAGATATTGGATTTTTATTTGAAATATTTTGCGCAACATCAGGAATACAAAATTCATTTTCATGCTGTGAGCACCCGAAAGTTTCAAAAAATTGCCGAAGACAGGGGATTGGAGATTTATAGTTTTCCTTTGAAACACAGGGCGCCTGCATGCGGTTTTCTCTTTCGGGAAAAACCGGCAGAATTGAATATCAAAAAGGAAATCATCAGGAAATACAATCCAGGCGTCCGGCAAATCGTGCAGATTAAAAAGGGTGGAGACCTCATGCTTGAGGATGGCAGGCTTATTCCCAACAAAGAATTAACACTCGAACCATGGAAACCCCGGTCCTATGCCTATTGTTCTGATACGGCTTATTATCCGGTGATCTCAGAATACGTGAAAGATGTTGATCTTCTGTATCATGAGGCAACTTTTGCTCCTGAAGACGAGGAACTTGCTTCCGATACCATGCATTCAACTTCTGAACAGGCAGCCCTGATTGCAAGGAAAAGCAATGCCAGAAAATTATTGATCGGACATTTTTCGACTCGCTACAAGGATCTTAGCACATTAATAGAGGGTGCCAGTAAAACATTTCCCGAAACATATCCCGTAAATGACGGGGATGAATTTCAGGTCGAAAGGTATAGGGAATAATTTATGAGGCCTTTTAAAAATAGATTATTAATTTTGTGGCTTCAATCTGACTAATATACGAACAGTGGAAGAAAAAATATTAATCCTGGATTTTGGTTCGCAGTATACGCAGCTCATTGCCAGAAGAGTAAGGGAACTTAATGTGTATTGCGAAATACATCCTTTCAATCAATTTCCGGAGCCTGATGAAAAAGTCCGTGGAATCATTCTGTCGGGTAGTCCTTTTTCTGTGAGAGACAAGAATGCTCCCATACCGGATATTGAACATTTAAAAGGTAAATATCCAATCCTGGGCATTTGTTATGGAGCACAGTTTCTGGCCAAATATTATGGTGGAGAAGTGGCTGCTTCCAATTCACGTGAGTACGGCAGAGCCCGACTTCAGTTCGTGGATAACCAGAATCCACTGCTGCGGGAGGTTTCAACGGGAACCCAGGTTTGGATGTCTCATGGGGATACCATCACCAATCTTCCGAAAAATTACAAATTCATATCCAGTACAGCAGATATCAAAGTTGGTGCTTTTGAGATCGAGTCTGAATTAACCTTTGGTTTACAGTTCCATCCGGAAGTTTAGCATCCCACAGAAGGTTTACGCATACCAAAGAATTTTTTGGTGTATATTTGCGGATGCAATCAGGAAGGGACTGCCGAATC
>CAYOFH010000188.1:0-5372 GCA_964403175.1 uncultured Marinilabiliaceae bacterium | reverse complement strand
TTAATCCCGGAGACTTTATCATAAAGCTATAGTTTACAAATTATTATTTTTTTTTGATATTAGATGAAAGTAATTTAGTCGTTAGGCAGTAGTCAGTAGGCAGTAGTTATTTCTCTTGATAACGACATACCCATAGAACTAATACAATCATATAAATAGCACATTTAAATGGTTTATGATTTGAGTTAGATAAAAGTCAATAGTCCCTTAACTTTTTGTAATCAATTAATTGATAACCCTTTAAAAACCGCATGCAATTTGTTCCAATAAATAGATTATTAAGATTATAGAATTTATCTTAAATCATATACCATTGAATATCTGCACTTTAAGGCAAAAATTCATTTCCTTGCAAATAATTGAACTTTAGGCTTTTATAAAAGTTTAACGAAGTATTGTTATCTTGAATTAATCAGGCTAAAATTATTTACAAAACAACAGAACGTTTTATATTTGTTTCCATGATTTCGAAGTTAATTGGAAAAACACAAGAATCTCTCAATACCCATGGCAGCATCGCATCACCAGAGGGATATGACATCATTGGTGATATTCACGGATATGCCGGCGAACTGGTTTTCCTACTGAAACAGTTAGGGTACAGAGAGATAAACGGAGTTTATGTTCACGATCGGCGCAAGGCTGTTTTCGTGGGAGACTTCACCTGTCGTGGCCCTGAAACCCGCCGTACCATATCCATTGTTCGCAAAATGGTAGAGAATCAAACCGGATATGCGGTTATCGGGAACCATGAACTTAATGCAATCGGACATTTTACCAAAAACAGGGAAGGTACAGCTTTTAAATCCGCAACAGGATCCAATAAAAAGATGATGGATCGCATTAAAGAAGAGTACCTTTACGAGAAAAACCAACTCAAGGATGATTTAAAGTGGATCCGCACATTACCATTTTTTCTTGATTTCGGGAAATTCCGGATAACTCATGCCTACTGGTCACAGACCAACAAGGATATTATTGAAAAGCACCTGACAAAAAAGAAGCTTACCAAAAAGCTTATTCAGCTGATTTTTGATTACGACTCTCCATTCGCGGAAGCTGTTCGACAAACTACCCGTGGAGTTGAAATCAATCTGCCACACGATATTATTATTAAGGATGACCGCAACATCCGTCGGACTAATTTCCGTATTCGCTGGTGGCAGGATCCTAAAGGTAAAACTTTCAAAGAGATCAGTTACGGAAATAAATTCACACTACCTAACTATACTGTTCCTCCTGAGATTCTTTCCCCTTTTGAAGTATATCCATCATCAGCCCCACCTGTTTTTTTTGGACATTATTGTATGGGAACGGATCAAATGATTCCTGCACACAATGTCTGCTGTGTGGATAACTGTGTGGCAAATGCCGGGCAACTGGCGGCCTATCGATGGAGTGAGAATCAAGAGTTGAAAATTACAGGATTTGTGTACCAGCATAAGAAGGTGTAGATTTTTTAGTAGAAGTTGTTAATATTAACTTCGCTCATTCGTGGCTCCCTTGGATATTTTTTAGCTGATGTCATAAGGTAGTATTTCGTTAATCTTTTTCAAGAACCTTAGAGTCAGTTATGTTTAAACGGTTTTTTGTGTTAAAATGCTGTGTTTAATATTATACGGTTCATCTTAACAATAGATCGTTAGACTTCTAGATATAAGATTTAAGCTAAATCATATAACATTGATAATCTCTACTTTAAGATAAAAATTCATTCGCTTGCAAACGCTTGAAATTTAGTCTTTTATAAAAGTTTAACGAAGTATTTTCTTATATCTTATATCTAAAAATTTAATGGTCTATTGATAGGGTGTTATCTCATGATATTGTTCTGAGGCTATTGGCCTTTCGCAGAATAAGTGGGTTTTAGAGAATCAAAGTGACATGACACGTGTAAATACTAGGTGTCATTTAAATTAAGCTTCGACGATTAGCTTGCCTTCAAAAAAAACCACTCCCTGATTTCCTACATCCTGAAAAATTATTGTTCCAAATTTCCATATATTTTTATACTTTTGCAGCAAAATTAAAACCTGAAGAAGGATGTTTGAGAATCTGTCGGAAAGACTGGAACGGTCGTTTAAAATATTAAAAGGTCAGGGTACGATCACGGAAATTAATGTGGCCGAGACCCTTAAAGATATTCGTCGGGCATTGCTGGATGCCGATGTGAACTTCAAAACAGCAAAATCCTTTACCGAGACTGTTAAGGAGAAGGCGATGGGGCAGAATGTTCTTACCGCCGTTAAGCCTCAGCAGATGATGGTAAAGATTGTCCATGATGAGCTGGCAGAGCTTATGGGCGGAGATTCTACAGATATAGAGCTTCAGGGAAATCCCGCGGTTATTCTTATCTCAGGTTTGCAGGGATCAGGAAAAACAACTTTTACAGGAAAACTGGCCAATCTGATTAAAACCAAACGTGGAAAAAACCCATTGCTCGTTGCTGGAGACGTTTATCGTCCTGCTGCAATCAACCAGTTGCAGGTGTTGGGTGAGCAAATAGGGGTAACGGTTTATACTGAAGAGGGAAATACCGACCCGGTAAAACTGGCTAAAGATGGTATTAAAGAAGCCAAATCTAAAGGACACGATGTAGTCATCATCGATACTGCCGGTCGTCTGGCTATTGATGAGCAGATGATGAACGAAATCTCTGCCATCAAAAAAGCAGTGAATCCGCACGAGACTTTATTTGTGGTGGATGCCATGACCGGTCAGGACGCTGTGAATACGGCCAAAGAGTTTAACGATCGACTGGACTTTGATGGAGTGGTACTAACCAAATTGGATGGAGATACCCGTGGTGGAGCTGCTATTTCGATTCGTAGTGTGGTCGATAAACCCATAAAATTTGTGGGTATGGGCGAGAAGATGGATGCACTTGATGTATTCCACCCTTCACGTATGGCCGATCGTATCCTGGGAATGGGTGACATTGTTTCGCTGGTAGAAAAGGCTCAGGAACAATATGATTCCGAAGAAGCACAAAGACTTCAGAAAAAGATTGCCAAGAATCAGTTTAATTTTGATGATTTCCTGAGTCAGATTAAGCAGATCAAAAAGATGGGTAACCTGAAGGATCTGGCTGGTATGATCCCGGGGATGGGTAAAATGCTGAAGAATGTGGACATCGATGATGATGCATTCAAAGGTGTGGAGGCGATTATTTCTTCCATGACACCACTGGAGCGCCAGGAGCCAACTCTTATCAACGGCAGCCGTCGCAAGCGGATTGCTGCGGGCAGTGGTACTTCTATTCAGGAAGTCAACCGGCTGATGAAACAGTTTGAGGACACCCGGAAGGCTATGCGTATGATGACGCAGGGTAAGAACCTTTCGAAAATGATGAGTAACCTCCCAATGGGAAAATAAAATAATTTAAAAAAGAGAAGTTGCTTAATGCAACTTCTCTTTTTTGTTTTAAATCAGATATTATGCAACTACTCGATGGAAAAGCTACAGCCCGCAGCATCAAGGATGAGATTGCTGAAGAGGTGGATATGATGAAGAAAGGTGGTATTCGTGTGCCTCATTTGGTGGCCGTATTGGTTGGCCATGACGGTGGGAGCGAAAGCTACGTTTCTTATAAGATTAAGGATTGTGAAGAGGTAGGGTTTAAATCATCATTGATTCGTTTCGAAGATGATGTTACCGAAGAAGAGTTGCTGAAATGTGTTGAGGATCTGAATAATGACCCTGAAGTGGATGGGTTTATCGTTCAGTTGCCTCTCCCGAAACATATATCCGAAGAAAAAATTACACTTGCCATTGATCCTGGCAAAGATGTAGATGGTTTTCATCCACAGAATGTGGGAAAAATGGCTATGGGGCTTCCGTCCTTTGTATCTGCAACTCCTCAGGGGATTATGGAGCTTATCCGGCGGTATGATATTGAAACATCAGGAAAACATGTGGTGGTATTGGGAAGAAGCAATATAGTGGGCCGGCCTATGAGTATTCTGCTTTCATTGAAAAGCAATCCGGGAAATGCCACCGTAACGGTTTGTCACAGTCGCACTAATAATCTCAAAGAAATTTGCCAGCAGGCCGATATTTTAATTGCGGCGCTGGGAAATCCTAATTTTGTAACTGCTGACATGATAAAAGACGGGGCGGTAGTCATTGATGTGGGAACCACCCGTTTACCCTCCGATATAACTAAATCGGGATTCAAACTAACAGGTGATGTTTTATTTGATGAGGTTTCGCCCAAATGTAGTTTCATAACTCCTGTCCCTGGGGGAGTTGGACCAATGACAAGGGCTTCCTTATTGATTAACACTATTAAAGCTGCAAAAAGCAGAATGTAAGGCAGACTTAAAATCCTCCTTTATATATGAACGAAAACCGGATCTTCTCTTGCAGAATATCCGGTTTTTTTGGAGGGCGATCTTCTTATCGCTTCAAAATTAACTATATCTTAACCACTTCTCCTCCAAAAGTCTCTTTGGTACTCATCTTCTCTGGTTCTCCCAGGTATTCAATGGTACCGCCGGTGCCGGCTTTTGCATCCAGAAGGTCTGATGCATTTACCGTTGCAATGCCTCCTGTGTTTGCTGTCACATAAGCCTCTTTTACTTCAAGGTTCTGCCCCTGAAATTTGCCACCGGTAGTAGCTTTTGCTTCCAGTGTTTTTGCATACCCTTCCAGAGCAATGCGTGATGCTGAAACATCAGCTTCGACGGATGTTACATCCAGCTTCAGATCGATTACGCTGTCAAGACCTGCATTGAGAACAAGTGCTTTTCCTTCAAGCACTCCCTGATTATCGATGGATGACCCTGATCCCAAAGATACTTCGCGAATATCCCTGTAGGTAAGGTAAACCTGAACCGACACATTCTGATAAATGCGGGTTCTCATTTTTATGGAAAGTTCGTTTTGATCATTTTCTATGATAACGTCTGATAGTGGAGCATTTACAATATTGATTTCTGCAGAAAGGTTATCTCCTTTAATGAGGGTTACGTTAATTCCTTTGCTCACCTTAAGCTTATTGAAATCTTTGATGGTGCGTGTTTCCTTTTTAACCTGTGCTTCGTCGGTGTTGATTTTTTTTTCATTCTGGGCAAAAGCATTTAGTGAAGTAGCTATTACCATCATAAAAATCATTATCTGTTTCATGTCCAAAATTTTAATTGTAGAATTATGTTTTGTATTAACTAAATTTTTTAATACTAAGTTGATCGATACGAGCCCTATGAAATATCCTTTTACTTAGAGTTTGATTTAGGAAATATTTGGAATCGCTCCGCTTGAGCCTGCCGCTTGCCAGCAAGGATTCGGATGTTCATCAAAAACAATGCCGAACTGCTAACTGAACAACTCCTTAATTTCCTCTGCATTCATCTGACTCAGGGGGTTTGTTG
>CAYOFH010000187.1:0-5419 GCA_964403175.1 uncultured Marinilabiliaceae bacterium | reverse complement strand
GGAAATGCACAATTAATAGAACAACTCCAAAACGATAAGTATCCCGATGGCACACCGGTGTTTACCACCCTTTCGGCCATCTCCTTTTTGGTGTTTATTTTAATTTATTTCCCTTGTGTAGCAGTAATTGCCGCCATCAAAAAAGAAGCCGGCTCGTGGAAGTGGGCTGCTTTTACTATTTTATATACTACAGGACTGGCTTACTTTTTGTCGTTAATAATATATCAAACGGGACAGCTGTTTTAGAGTTTGGGTTTTGAGTTCCGGATTTTGGGTTTGAGTTTTAATATTTGAGCATGAGGCAGTTCACATGGTTATGGCTCAAACACCTTGGTCCTTTTATTTAACAAAACGGAGATGTATCAAAGTAGAACTAATAAAGGAGATTTATGATACAGGAGATTTTAACAGGAATTGCAGTGAGCGCAGCTTTTGGTTACACTTTCTACTCATTCTGGAAAATATTATTTTCGGATAATGAAAGGGCCTGCAGTGGCGGGTGTGCATCATGCTCAGCTAAAGATCTTTTAATTAAAGACATCAATAAAAAAGAAAACAGGTCTGAATTCGGAGAATTCAGACCTGTGAAATAAATTTTTTTATAACCTTATGACTTCAACATCAATAACAGATGATCCCAGAATTTGCGGACAGTTTCGATGTGTAGCCGCTCATCGGGTGAATGCGCACCTTTGATGGTAGGCCCAATGGAAATCATATCCATGCCGGGATATTTCTGAAGAAACAAGCCGCATTCCAACCCTGCATGAATGGCTTTCACCTCAGGTTTGTTGCCAAATAATTCCTCATAAGTGGAAACTGCCACATCAAGAATCGGTGACTCCATATTGGGTTCCCACCCGGGATAACCATCAGAGTTCTCCACCCGTGCACCTCCCAGATGGAAGACACTTTTCACCATATTAGCGATATTATCTCTGGCACTTTCTACCGAACTGCGCTGACTGGTAGTTACCAGTATCTCATCTCCTTCAGATTTTACCGATGCCAGATTGGTGGAAGTTTCTACAAGACCTTCAATGGTCCTGCTCCACTCCATTACACCATGTGGACAAGCATAAAGTGCGTTCAGGAGCTTCTGCTGAAAACCGGCTGCAAAAATCTTATCAGGCAATTGAGTCGAACCAAGCCAGAGCTTTACTCCGGGGTCAGTATATTTCAGTTCCTGTTCAATATCATGGGTCAGCATATTCAGAACCACACGGGCTTCTTCCTTATACTTTGAGGGTACTACCCCAACAGCTGAAGCCTCACGGGCGATAGCATTACGGAGATTACCTCCTTGAAGATATGCTACTTTAAAATCATATTGACGAGCCATCTCCCACAAATACCGGACAAGAATTTTATTGGCATTTCCTAATCCTTTGTGTATATCGTCGCCCGAATGACCACCTTTAAGCCCGGTAACTTTTACTTCTAAGGCCGTATGCCCCCCTGGCACTTCATTATATATCGGAGTAAAATGAGCAAGAGTATCAATCCCTCCTGCACAACCGATAAAAAGCTGGCCTTCGTCTTCCGAATCAAGGTTAATAAGCGTACGACCCTCAAAAAAACCCTCTTCCAGATTGAAGGCACCTGTCAGTCCGGTCTCCTCATCTACGGTAAAAAGGCATTCTAAAGCAGGATGTGGAATATCATCCGAGGCAAGAATTGCCAACTGGGCAGCCATTCCTATTCCATCATCGGCACCCAGAGTGGTTCCATCAGCTTTTATCCATTCCCCGTCTCTGACCGGAATGACAGGATCTTTAAAGAAGTCATGTTCTTTATCGTGGTTCTTCTCTCCCACCATATCAACATGTGACTGCAGTACAATAGTCTTCCTGTCTTCCATACCCTTGGTCGCCGGTTTGGAAATTATCACATTTCCAATTTTATCACGGCGGCTTTTCAGACCATGCTTCCGTGCAAAATCAAGCAGCCATGTTACTATTTTATCCTCATGTTTGGAAGGTCTTGGTATCTTACATATTTCATCAAAAAAAGTCCAGAGTTTTTCCGGATAGAGTCCTTCAAATACGTTGCTCATGTTTTAATCTATAGTTTGTAGTCAGTAATTTATAATTATTACCTGATATGCGAGTCCATAATGGCCAGCAGTTCGCGGATTTCTTCAATTTTTACCAGTTGTCCGGTATGCTCATAGGCCAAAATAAGGTTATTCAGCACCCTGCGGATAATATCCGTATTGGAGCAAGGCTCGTAATATGAAAGGCGGGGTTCCAGTTTCTGCTGTTTAATAAAATGCTCAATTTCTTTACGCCCCAACACTGCACCTTTATTAATGGGATTGATATAAAAAAGCACAGATGATTCCTCTTTGGATGTAACAGTGGGTCCGTCATTCGGCTCATCCATATAAGCCAGAATAAAATTTTTGGGAAGATTGACCCCATATATAGGCAACCCCAGCCTGCCGGCAATCACTGAATAAACAATAGAAAGAGAAATGGGATTCCCTTTTCGGGTATCAAGCACATCGCAAATAAAGGAATTCTGAGGTGCCAGAAAATTGCTGTTGTTTCGCGAGAAACCGTGTACATCAAAAAGTATATGATTCAAAATACGGACTTTCTCCAGAGCTGTAAGATGCTCGTTTAGTTCCAGCCAGATATCTTTACGAAGTTGATTAATTGCATCATTCAACTCTTCAAAAGTGAGTTCGGGATACTGATATTTGGCCACCAGCCAGGCACCTGTCAGCAGATCGTCACCATTAAAACCAATCCAGGCTCTGAAGCGCTTCTTTACATCCCGAAACTGGAGAGAATGAATAATATTTTCGATTCGATGCTGCAATATCCCATCAGGATGTTCCTCCCAGGCTTTCTCAAGCTCGGGAACAATTTCCACCTCTGCTTTCATCAATTCACTTTCCACGGAGTTGAAAATTTCTTCACTCGGATCATCCAGCAAAGTTATTAAAGCCCTTATTTTATTGGTTTCCATAATTAAAATCCCCTATTGAGACAATTTATCCAGAACAAACCCGATTAAAGCTTTAATAATCGGTTTGTAATCTTTGCTGTAAGCTCCGGCTTTTCGATTGGCTATTATGGCACATATGGTGGCAGCATTATGTCCCAAAAGTTTTGATAAACCATAAATCGCCGAGCACTCCATTTCATAATTGGTAATTCGTTCATCCTTATAGCGAAATGCCGATAATTTCTCATTTATACCGGAATCCTGCAATGGCAGCCGAAGAACCCTCCCCTGAGGCCCGTAAAAACCCGGCGCTGAAATAGTCACTCCTTTATGAACGTTTTCATCAGACAAAAGGTTGATTAAATCTTCACCAGCACTAACAACATAAGGCTTTGTAAGACGATTCGACCATGAAGTAGCCTCCATCAGCTGATGCTCAAAATCAAGATCGCAAATACCCTCACAGTTCGCATAAAAATTAAGCAAGCCGTCAAACCCTATAGCTTTTTCGCTCAACAGCCAGCTATCCACCGGCAAATCTTTTTGTAACGACCCCGAGGTTCCTATTCTCACTATATTTAAGGAAGTATGTTTCTTCTTAACGGTACGACTTTCAAAATCAATATTTACCAGGGCATCCAATTCGTTTAGCACAATATCAATGTTATCCGTTCCTATCCCTGTGGAAAGCACGGTAAAGAAAGTCCCTTTAAAAGTTCCTGTACGTGATACAAACTCGCGGTTGTTGGCTTCAAAGTGGATTTTATCAAAAAAATCTGCAACTGTTTCCACTCGCCCGGGATCACCCACCAGTATGATATTGGGCGCCAACTCTCCGGGTTTTATATGCAGATGGAAAACAGATCTGTCAGAATTTATTATTAGTTCTGATTCTTCTATTCTGTTCATAATTTGTTTTTTTGGGCTCGCCTGTTAGAAGGATTAATTATATTAGACACAATAAATTCAAATTAAGAAAAAATTATTGGAAAAAAAAACCTGTATAGCCCTAAGAAGCCATTGTTCCGCCAAATATTTTTACTTTTGCAAAAAAAAATCATGATACAACGTATTCAAAGTGTTTATTTACTGATAGCAGCCCTTCTTACTGGCAGCCTTTTCTTTTTAGATATGGCTGAAATGGCCAATATGGAAGAACTTTTCCGTCTCAACTGGCAGGGGATTTATCATGTGGAAGCCAACGGGGACTTGCAACAGGTAATTCCGGGCTGGGCATTATCGATCTTAACAATTGCAGCCACAGCAATATCGTTGATTACAATCTTTCTTTTCAAAAAAAGGATGATCCAGATTCGCCTTTGTTCTTTAAATATGGGCCTTTTACTTGGCCTGTCAGGTATGATCTATTACCTGGGCAAAAGCGGAGCCAAAGAGCTGGGTGCAACCGAACTTTCATTTACTTTCACACTGGTTTTACCTCTTATTGCTATTGTGTTTACTTATTTAGCACTTAGGGCAATTGGTAAAGATGAAGCACTTGTAAGATCGCTGAACCGAATCAGATAGTTTTATCGGAACCCATGTAAACAGACTGTCCGGAAGCTGAAGGCTGGTGGTAGTTAGAGGTTGAAAGCTTTGTTTCATGATATTTGACATTCTGAGTGCAGTGAGCGTTGTTAGTGATCTATGCGGTTCTAATACGCTCAAAACAACTACTTTTCAACACTACGTTAAACTTTTATAAAAGCCTGAAGTTCAATCGTTTGCAAGCAAGTGAATTTTTTGTCTTAACGTGCAGATTATCAATGTTATATAATTTAGCTTAAATCTTATATCTAAAAGTCTAACGATCTATTGACTATTGGAACAGCCTCTTTTTGTTTTTTTAGACGGTTTAAAGTTCTAATACCTGCTCCAGTGGATCGGTGCCACCATATATAAGCGATTCCGGTTTTTCAAGTATTTTCTTCACATCCATCAGAAAACCAACAGAGTCTTTTCCGTCAATCAGGCGATGGTCATAGCTTAATGCAATATACATAACAGGGCGGATCTCCACTTTTCCATCCACGGCCATGGGCCTGTCAATAATATTGTGCATTCCCAGGATGGCCGATTGAGGAGGATTAATCAAAGGAGTAGAAAGCATTGATCCGAACACACCTCCATTGGTAATAGTAAAAGTACCTCCGGACATCTCTTCGAGCGAAATTTTTCCGGAACGGGCTTTTTCGGCAAGTTTTTTCAATTCTTTCTCAATCCCGGCCAATGAAAGCTTATCCACATTACGGATTACCGGCACCATCAATCCCTTAGGAGTTTGCACCGCCACAGAAATATCGACGTACCGGGGTGAGACAATCTCATCTTTGTCAATCATACTATTGACCTTGGGCCTTTGTTTTAATACCAGTGCCGAAGCTTTCAGGAAAAAGGACATAAATCCCAGTTTTAGGCCATGCTTATCCACAAACTGGTTCTGGTATTTCTTACGCATCCCGAC
>CAYOFH010000186.1:0-5484 GCA_964403175.1 uncultured Marinilabiliaceae bacterium | reverse complement strand
CATCAGGATAAATCTGTTGATGAGGTTTTGACGATGGCCAAAGCAGAGTTTGATCGTTTGCTGAAAAAGGAAGCCACCCTGATTGTAATTTCCAACGAGATTGGACTGGGGGGACACGCCGAAAGTGTAGTGGCCCGGAGGTTTACCGATCTTCAGGGCTGGATGAACCAGTATATAGCATCCCTGGCCGATGAAGTGGTTCTGATGGTGGCCGGATTGCCCTTAGCGTTAAAAAGAGCAAAGGGCAGAGAACATTAAATCAGCTAGCTCTCCATGCCCCATGCCCCGTGCAACAAAATCAACAAATATGAAAAAACCAGTTTTCCTCATAGCAGCACCCAAAAGCAATTCAGGTAAAACCCTGATAACACTCGGGCTGATTCAGACATTAACCGATCAGGGACTGAAAGTTCAGCCGTTTAAGTGCGGACCGGATTATATCGACCCCATGCATCATTCTGACATTGCCGGTCGCCCCTCATACAATCTGGATTTGTGGATGTCGTCGGAGGAGCATGTTCGCACAGTGTTTCAGCAACAGATGCATCATGCTGATGTGGGGATTATTGAAGGGGTAATGGGTCTTTTTGACGGAGCACGAAAGGATGAAGCCAGCTCTGCAGCGATTGCCCGGTTGCTGGATATCCCGGTTGTTTTGGTTGTGGATGCTTCGAGTGTAGCTTTTTCGATAGCGCCTTTGCTTTATGGCTTTAAGCATTTCGATCCGCGGGTACGTATTGCCGGAGTGATTTTTAATAAGGTGGCAGGAGCATCGCATTACAGTTTTCTCCGTGAAGGGGCCGAAGCTGCCGGGGTTTCTGCATTGGGCTATGTCCCCCGGGATAAAACGCTGACCATCGAAGACCGCCATTTAGGGCTGCATTTGCCGGGGGAAAGCAGAGGTGCCGGGATTGTAAAATATGCTTCCGCCCTGATTCGGGAGTACGTTAATCTGGAAGATTTGATGCACCAAAGTATTGGGGAAATGCCCCAGAAGTATCAGACTCCGACTATTGAGAAAAGGAATATAACCATTGCGGTGGCTTATGATCAGGCTTTTAATTTTACTTATCAGGCCGGTCTTGACACTCTTCATAAAATGGGAAGTGTTCAATTTTTTAGTCCTTTGGAGGATCGTAAGGTGCCAGATGTTGATTTAATCTGGCTCTCAGGTGGCTATCCCGAGTTGCATGGGGAGGAGTTGGTCAGGAATCAAACAATGCTCCAAAGCATTCGGAATCATGCTCACTCAGGAAGAGCCATTGTGGCTGAGTGTGGGGGGATGATGTATTTAGGAAAGTCAATTGTTTTAAGGGATGGAAACAGGTATGATATGGCCCGACTTTTTGATTTCTCCACCTCTTTTAAAGATATGAAACTGCATCTTGGATATCGGGAGGTTAGTAATGGAGAGCTGGTGCTGAAGGGCCATGAATTTCATTATTCCGAATTATTGGATGCCGGGATAAGTGGAAGTTACCAGGTAAAAACAGCCCGTGGTAAACAGATAGAGATGCCTGTTTTCAAATTTAAGAATGTATGGGCATCCTACCTGCATCTGTATTTGGGAGAACCGGAGAAGATGAAAAGTTTTTTGAACCATTTATTAAAACAATAGATCATTAGATTTTTAGATATAAGATTTAAGATGAATCCTATGGTGCTGATAATGTTTTTATTAATGCAAACGTCACGCAATTGTTTAGTAATAGAACCTTAGATAATTTCAAAAGTAACGAACTATTGTTAGAAGTGAAACAACCAACACTGACAGGAGTCGGTCTCGGACCGGGCGATCCGGAGATGATAACACTTAAGGCCCTAAGAGCATTAAATAGTGCAGATATTATTTTTTATCCGGCTACTTATTCTGATGACGGGCAGGTACAATCGTGGTCGTTAAAAATTTTGGAACAACTGGAAATTTCAACCGGGTGTCGACCATTGGTAATTCCAATGACTGATAAAAACCGTGAAGTGAATTATCAAAAAGCTTATGGGGCCATAAGGGAAGAATTGGATAAGGGGAAAAAGGTGGTTGTGGTAAACGAGGGAGATGTATTGTTCTACAGTACTTTTGGTTATTTGCTGAAGTTGGCCAAAGCAGACGGGATACAGTGTGAGGTAATTTCCGGTGTTCCGGCTTTCATTGCAGCCGGAAGTACAGGGCAATGCCCCATAGTTGAAGGCAGTTCAGGCTTTAACCTGATTGCCCGTCCCAAAAGTTTTGAGCAAATTACAGAAATGCTGCAATCCGGACCCGGGGATACACTGGTGGTTATGAAAATGAAAGTTATCCATGACTGGTATGGCTTTTTAAAACAGAATCAATGCCGGTTTCTTTATGTTGAAAAAGCAGGGACGCCCGAACAATTCGCAACCTCCGATGCGGAGGAATTAAGGGAACGGGAGATACCGTATTTTTCTTTAATCATTTTTTATCGCGGTGAGAAGGATTAAAGGTGGAAGGGTTGGATGGTGAAAATCTTTCAATACATAGTTCCTTATTTTGTTTACCATTTTTCCTTTCTACCCTTTTACCCTTTACCCCTTTAACTATTTTTGATATTATGAGTAAAATTTACACCATAGGTATTGGGCCGGGCGACAAAAACCAAATGACGCCACAGGCTGTAGATGCCATAATAAAATCTGACGTTATCGTTGGTTACAGTCACTATTTCGAATACATCGGACACCTGACTGAGGGGAAAGAAACCATCAATACAGGTATGAAGAAAGAGCGCGAACGTGCTATGGCTGCTTTTGAAGAGGCAGCAAAAGGCAGAACAGTGGCCGTTATCAGTAGCGGTGATTCAGGTGTTTACGGAATGGCACCTCTTCTGTGGGAAATGAAAGATGAAATACAGTCGGGGGTGGAAATTGAAGTGATTCCCGGAATCAGTGCCATGTTTGCTGCTGCTGCGCGGATGGGGGCACCTCTGGGCCACGATTTTTGTGCTATTTCCATGTCTGATTTGCTAACGCCATGGAATTGTATTGAAAAGAGGATAAAAGCTGCTGCCGGGGCTGATTTTGTGACGGCGGTTTACAACCCGGTAAGTAAAGGCCGGTTTTGGCAGCTGATGCGGTTCATGGAGATTTTTTTGCAGCATCGGCCACCGGAGACAAGGGTATGTATTGCCAGAAATGTGGGACGCAAGGATGAGCATTTTCGCTATGTTACCCTGCAGACACTTGATGCCTCCATGGCCGATATGTTTTCACTGATAATGGTAGGGAACTCGCAAACCCGGATGATTGGAGAAAGAATGGTTACTCCACGTGGCTATTATCAGGCTGAAAAGAATGGTAATGATAACCACGGGCGCCAGATCATGAATGAGAGTTTTCGTTCTATTCTGAAAGAACTGGATATTTCTAAGCAGCCCCTTGATCACACCTGGGTAGCCCTTCATTGTATCCATACTACTGCCGATTTCGGGATGAATGAATTGATTGAGATCAGAAATGGAGCTGTTGAAGGTTTACATAAAGCTTTCTTCACCGGAAAACCACCCGTAATTGTTACTGACGTTTCGATGGTTACCCGCGGGATTCGTCGTGCAACACTTGAAAAACTTGGCGTTGAAGTAAAATGTTATCTCGATGATGAAAGAGTAAAAGAGCTTGCCGCTGAACATGATATTACCCGAACCCAGGCCGGTATCCGGTTGGCCGCAGAGGATCATCCGGATGCACTTTTTGCCTTTGGAAATGCACCTACAGCACTGATGGAACTGGTAAAACTAATCAGGGCAGGGAAAGCTTCGCCTGCAGGAGTTATTGCAGCCCCCGTGGGATTTGTAAATGTGCGCGAAAGCAAATGGCAGCTTAAATTCGGGTGTTCTGATATCCCCGCTGTAATAGTGGAAGGAAACAAAGGTGGTAGTAATGTGGCAGCAACTATCATTAACGCCATTCTCAGTTGGGACGATGCAAAAGTTATGCATCCCGGAGACGGCCTGTAGAAAAGGCGTTTCTTTGCAAACAGAGCTGCAGAATTGAGCGCCAATTTGTCCTTTTGCCGGAAGTTTTTTTTATTTTAAAATACAATTATCCGTTAAACTTTTATAAAAGCCTGACCTGGACAAGCCAGAACCAATAATTAAAAAACAAGTCAGAATTATTTTGATTAATAATTGCTACGCAATTGTTTTTTGTCCACGAATTGCACGAATTACGCGAATTGAAAAGCTGTATTACAGCTTTTTTAAAATTCGTTTAATTAGAATCGTTCGGCACTGCCGCTCGCTTGTAAGAATTCGTGGACCCAAAACCATAAATGGCGCAGCCATTTATTAATAGCTATTTGGAAAATACTTTGCAAAAAAAATACGAATATCAGGGTTAAGATATTAAAAATCAAACATTTGTAATTGAATGGTTTTTCGTGTTAAAGCACAGATTATCAATATGCTATGATTTATCCTAAATCTTATATCTAAAAGTCTAACGATCTATTGAAAACAATAAAAATGAAAATAACTATCATCGGTGTCAACGATCATGTCCCTCAGTTTCCTGAAGAGGTAGTCCCGGAAATAAAGTCTTCCCGCTGTTTTGCCGGAGGAAACCGCCATCATGAGTTGGTAAAGTCGTATCTTCCGGATGACCATCACTGGTGTTCCATTGTGGCTCCTTTAAATTCTCTGTTTGACACAATTCGTAAATCTTCCGAAAACTGGATTGTTTTTGCCTCAGGCGACCCTTTGTTTTTCGGTATTGGCAACACATTGAAAAGGGAGTTTCCGAATGCTGAAATTGTTGTGTTGCCGGACTTTAATTCTTTGCAGCTTCTGGGTCATCGTTTTGGGATAAATTATGGAGAATACCCCGTGATTTCACTTACCGGCAGATCATGGAAGGATTTTGATAAAGCACTGATAGAGGGTGCTGACCGCATGTCGGTGCTAACCGACCGGAAGAAAACTCCGGCTTCCATTGCTTCCCGTATGCTGGAGTATGGATATGTCAATTACCGAATGCTTTACGGAGAAAAATTGGGCGGTGCCGAAGAGCGCATTCTCGAATTGACAGTGAAGGATGCCGTAAAGTTGGATTTTAGGCATCCCAACTGCTTTTTTCTGGAAAAGACTACCGATGCAATTCCGGCGAAAGGTATTCCGGAAACCTTTTTTGAACCGTTGGAAGGACGACCCCGTATGATTACCAAGATGCCTGTTCGCCTGACCACGCTGGCGCTGATGCAATTACATAAACGTAAAGTCTTTTGGGATATCGGAGCATGTACGGGGAGTGTCTCCATTGAGGCCATTCTAAATTTTCCGCATCTTGAAGTCACTGCCTTTGAAGTTCGTCCGGAATCAGAAGGCATTATTCAACGAAATGCTCAAAAATATCAGTCGCCGGGGATACAGCTTGTTATGGGCGATTATTTAAAAGTGGACAAAGATAATCTTTGTGTTCCCGATGCTGTCTTTGTCGGAGGTTATGGAGGAAAAATGGAAGAAGTGCTGAACA
>CAYOFH010000185.1:0-5488 GCA_964403175.1 uncultured Marinilabiliaceae bacterium | reverse complement strand
TCATGCTCGTTTCATTGACATAAATTCACAAAATCTTTCAAACCATTCTGTTCGATATGGCATAATAAACAGCCTCTGAGGTGTTACTAACACCAAGTTTGCGGAAAATATTCCTTTTGTGCTGTTTCACAGTAGACTCTGAAATATTGAGGCTTTTACTGATGGTTTGGTTACCATCTCCTTTTGCACATAAAGCCAGCACCTCTTTTTCACGTCCGGAAAGTTGATTCTGATCGCGCAGATCAAATCGGCGGGTGAGTGCATTGAACTGATATTGAAAAGGCTCCAGCAAGTTCTGGATTACTGCATTTCCGGGGCCTGAGGCATGAGAGGGGGTTACAAAACACAAGGTAGAGATGAGACGGTTGTCTTCGGAGAGCTGTAAAGGAACCAACCGTTGAGATATCAATATCAGACTTCCATCTTCCTGACGAATACGGAAATCAACAGACAAATAACAATGCTCACGGTAATCTTCGGGATGTTTGGTATTAAAAAACCTGAATCCGTTTTCATTAACATCCATTATAACCGGCATATCTTCAGGAGAAATGATCTTTTCATAAAAAGAAAATCCCATTTCTTTTACCTCCCGGGCACTATGTCCACATAAAAATAACGGATGGTCAGATACATAAAGAAATTCTCCTCTACTGAAATCCGCTACATAAATACTCTGATTCATCAATCTGGAGAAAATATCCAGAATCTTCCACGGATCAGGCTTTCCCAAAGGTTCCTCTCCCGCGAAAGAGGCACTTCCAACGGAATCGATTAGATGTTTTACAAAAGACATAGCAAATTCAGGATTTATATTCTATAAGATAGTTTCATGTCAAAGAAAAAACTTACTTACGAAAACTATTGAAAACAAATTTCAATAAAGTCAATTTGTCAAACTCAAACACTTACCTATCATATCTTCAAATCTATGGAATTATTTAACAATAACAAAAAACTATACTAAAGTACTATTGATGAGTCCTTTTTTCTTGAGTAACATTGTACACTCAAAAATTAGTACTTTTTTGATCAAAGATTGTAACAAAACAGACTGTTCCGGGACAGTAAAAAAATTGCCCTGAAAAAAGGGGCCCTGCCCTCCTTAATACCGGACAACCCCCACCCAAAAACCCAAACAAGCATTAGTTTTAAAGGACACCTGAGGCAATTTCATAATTTGTGAAATACCCGGGTGTCTTTTGTTTTATGTGACGATGGAATATCTATAAGGTATAGAAAACTTCACCTTACCACACTTTGAGTTCGCTTTTCATGATTACATTAAGGACAAAAAATTAAGGATTTCCCCACACAGTCAATTTCCTTTCAGTCTGTCAGAAAATAATAAATTGCTCATCAAAAAGCTAACTGAGTTGCCAGCGCACAATGATCAGATAATGACATCGGCCGAATACCGGTCTCTTCAGCATTCTGAATAACTTTCACACTCGTAGGAATAAAAGACTGATTAGAAAAAATGTAATCCAGCTTACGATTCCAGAAGCCATTTTTATCGGTGGTATGGGTAAAGTAGGGTAAGCTGTTGTTATGGTATTTCTCCAGCGGCACGGCAGCATTAAAGGCCTCATAAAACGGACTCATCCAATCCTCTTCTCCGGAATAATCATCAGCTTGGAATTCTCCGTCGGTGCAGGCCGAATCAGGAAATCCCCGCACTTTGCGTGTACCGGGAGGTAAAGCATTAAAATCTCCTGCCAGAATGAATTTTTTTCTAACGTTATCCAGTGAATCTGCATATTCATAAACCAGATCAATTTGTTTCTTTTTGGTTCCGTCTTTGGAATAGGCTGCAAGATGGGTACTCAAAAAATGCAGTGTATCTCTTCCAACAACAGCAGATACATCCAGCAAACATCTTTTTAAATAGAAATACCTGACCAGAAAATTTTGTTCCTTAATCAATGGCAGGGAAATCCTTTGGGCATCAAATAAAGGAATACGTGAAAACACTGCGTTCCCCGAATTCATCTTTCCTAATCCTTCGGACGGAATATAATCAGCTTTCCACTGAGGAGAATAAACAGCATAATTTAACCCGGTATGATCAAGGAGCCATTGCACCTGGTCTATATAAGCGCTTCTCTTACTATCCACATCAATTTCCTGCACAAACAGGACATCCGGCCGGTAATGGTTTATAAACATGGCAATCCCTTCAAGATGATTCTGAACTTCTGAAGAATCCATGATTACCCTGTCACCATGGCAATCAAAGAAAAAGTCAATGCGCCCGCCTCCAAATTTAATATTCCATGTCATTACCTCCGGTTTATCAGAAGAATAAGAATAAGGTTCTATCTGATCCGCGACGTAATAAGTCACATCTCCAGATCCCAGGCCTGTTCCGAAAGGATCACATCCAGACACAAAAATCATCAGACAAAATAAGATAAAGGGATTCCTCATTTTTGAATCAAAAATATTCCAAGAATCAACAAAATAATTCCGGCAACTCTGCTCAGGGAAATTGGACGAACGTTTATTCCAAAAAACCCGTAATGATCAATAATAGCAGCAATAATTAACTGTCCGGCAATTGATGCAGCAAGCATGGTAGTCACACCAATCTGAGGAATCAGTAAAACTACCGAAGTCACAAACATAGCTCCAATGGCACCTCCAAAAAACAAATACCATGGAACAGTCTTCAACTCTGAAATAGTAGGCATGGTTGTTCGAAGCACAATATTCAATAGAAGTAAAATCACTGTTCCTACCAAAAAATTGGTAAGAGCAGCCTGCAACGGATGTTTAAGAAACGAAGAAAGCTGGGCATTAATACTGCCCTGAACAGATAAAAATCCACCAATGATTAATGCCGCAAAAATTAAAATATATTTAGTCATGCGCTGTTTTTCTGCGCAATTTACGCAGCTTAGCTCACATCAGCAAATGTCATTGCTTGGTAAAAACCGACATCTTATTCCCGAAATTCAGATAATACTCACCCCGTTCTAATCCCTGAACACTTACAGAATCATCATAACCTTTAAAAACAATGCGGCCGTAGAAATCATAAATTTCATATAAAGTGGGCTCTGAAAACACGAGACTGTCCTCCACCTTCAATGAAGCAACGGATACTTCAGGTTTGCTTTTTTCCACGCTGACCTCTGGCGACAATTGGCGTTTATTGTTATGATCTGTTTGCCGAACCCTAAACCGATTCTCACCCGAATGCATCGAAACAGGTAAAGAATATTGATGAGTGCCGGGAATACCTTTCCCCTCAACTGCTCCCACCTGAACCCACTTATTCCAGCGGTGCTGCTCTACAATGAAAGGCAGTGAACCGGACTCCTGATCTGTTTCCCAGATGAGTTCATCTTCTTTGACGGCAATATCAATAATTCTGAATGAAGCACGGGGAGAAAGGACCTCCCGGTTTATTACTGAAGGCTCGCACCCTTCTTTATATTTAATCAGGACATTAACCGGTTGACCTATATCAAAGCGGAAAACAGAAAGATCAATTTCAAAGGAATTGGAATTAATCTCGTCAGTTGTTGTGCGCCCGTTTACCATAACTTCAAAGACACAAAATCCAACACCAGACTCGGCATAAGGATTCTGAACATAGAGATTTTCTCCCTGGTATGTACCATTAATTTCGATTTCACCGGCAAAAGCGCTACCAGCGAAAAAGCAAAACAAAAAAATCCAAAGAAACCTCATAGAAACGGGGGATGTAAATATTTATAAACATCTTTTATTCAATAGTTGGTTAACTCCTGCAATAAATAATCCTTTATCTGCCCCTTCAATTACCTGTCCCTTCGAAAAAATCATAGATAATTCACCTTACTCTAACGTTCCAACTATTTGTTTTGTTAATAACAGTGCAATTTAACTAATTAACTTCCCATGTGCAAAATATCATGAATCACGATGTGCAACTTTTCCGCCTTTGTATGTTTTTTTTTGACAAACAGCACTTTTTATTCAACGGGCTCCTGCCAGTCACCGTATTCTTTAATCAGATTAATCAGTTCATCCACTGCTTCCGA
Organism: uncultured Marinilabiliaceae bacterium; assembly: GCA_964403175.1. Taxonomy (GTDB): domain Bacteria; phylum Bacteroidota; class Bacteroidia; order Bacteroidales; family Marinilabiliaceae; genus Marinilabilia. The sequence goes on along the minus strand of CAYOFH010000185.1, from coordinate 1,457 downwards.
TTCGGGAATGTTTTTTCTTATCAACACCCTGTTTTTGAATAACGAAACCCTTCCCGGTCCGGCTCCCACATAGCCATAATCGGCATCAGCCATCTCCCCGATTCCATTGACGATACATCCCATTACAGCAATTTTTAAACCTTTTAGATGATTTGTTTGCTCTTGTATTTTAGCGGTTGTAGCCTGGAGGTCAAAAAGTGTTCGTCCGCACCCCGGACAGGAAATGTATTCTGTTTTGGAAAACCTTACCCGTGAAGACTGAAGTATTCCAAAGGCGGTAGACAGAACCAATGCAACGCTTTGCCCTTTCCCGTTCAAACATATTCCATCTCCATAACCATCCAGAAATAAAAGTCCGGTATCGGCTGATGACAGTAACTGAAAATCTTCAGTTGTCATTTGCGCATAAGACCGGGTCACAACCACCGGATGTGTCAAAGAATTGTTTTGCATTTCCATAAAAAAAGCCCGCATCTCTGCAGTGGGATTCTGATGTTCCGATTCCAGCAGCAAAACAACATCCTCTTTGGCTTTTAATTTTTCTACCCAATCGTGAGAGAAATCATCGAATGAGCAGTTAACAAACACAGGTCCGTCCCAATCATTCCACTTCTCATTTGCTTCAAATAAAGGCACAATGTCGTCAAGATGCTCGGTAATCCGGCTGTAAGGAATCACTTTAACGGCATCTTTCCAGGTTTCAGGAAGACTGCTAACCTGATTGTTCCTGCAAATGACTACTTCAGGAACCTCTTTTTCAATTTGGAAGAGGTTTTTGTCATGTACATCGACCACCACAGCGGAAGGGCTTTCTCCTCCCAGACTTAATACCATATGTGTTTCTCGCTTTTGATAACTAAAAGGGCTGTAATGTTCAGAAGCTACACTTTTTACAGGTGCATGTCCTTGTCGGTTAGAGAAATGCTTAACCAACCTTGCAGCAACGGGAATTTCATTTTCCGGTGGTTCGGTAAGAGATACGCGGATTGTATCTCCGATTCCGTCAGCCATCAATGCACCTATTCCTACTGCAGACTTCAGCCTTCCGTCTTCCCCGCTCCCTGCTTCCGTAACACCCAGATGCAATGGAAACTGCATGCCCTCCTGCTTCATAGAAGACACTAACCGTCGCACTGTATGAACCATAACCCGAGTGTTGCTCGATTTTATGCTAAGAACAATATTTTGGAATTTTTCTTCCTTACATATACGAAGGTACTCCATACAAGACTCCACCATTCCCTCCGGCGTATCGCCAAATTTAGACATTATACGATCAGATAAACTGCCATGATTGGTGCCAATTCGAATAGCAGTATTATGCTCTTGGCAAAGCTTTAGAAAAGGAATAAGCTTCTCTCTTATCTGTTGTAATCCTTCTTTATCCTCACTACTGCCTTCCCGGATCTCTTTGAATTTCTTAGCCCCACCGGTAAAGTTTCCCGGATTGATGCGTA
>CAYOFH010000184.1:0-5501 GCA_964403175.1 uncultured Marinilabiliaceae bacterium | reverse complement strand
TGGTTTTAAACGAAAACTGGATTTATATTGAATACGATGGGGGGAATCCCTTGCTCATCGACAGGCAAAATGATCCTCTCGAAAAGCGCAATGCAGTGAATGATCCTGAAAATTCAGACGCTGTGAAGTATATGAAGGCTCGTTTGCAGGGTTTTCGTGAAGAAGCTGAGATCATAGAACAATAAATTGAATTTTTGCCAAATAAGAAATTTTCAACAAGTTGTCATTCTTTCTCTTTTCAAACTCCAATTCGCTGCGCTTCATTACGTTTTAAAAAGAAAACTAAAACAATAACGTAGTGAAACTAATCGATTCAACATTATAAATGATATTGAAAATGAATAAATCAGGAAAAACAAAATATTGTCTTGCTTTGCTGTCGGGCATATTGGCTTTGAATTCTTGCCAATCAAACAGAGTTCAGGAAAAGGAAGAGGAAGAGAAAAAGAAATATAACGTCCTCTTTATTTCCATTGATGATTTACGAACAGAACTAAACTGTTATGGTGCCAATCACATAAAATCGCCTAATATCGACCAGCTTGCTTCCCAGGGAGTACGTTTTACCGAGGCACATGTTCAGCAAGCCATTTGTATGGCTTCACGTGCTTCTGTTATGACTGGGATAAGACCGGAAAAACATGGTATTTACACAGGAGAATCCGTTGAAAGCCTACTACCTGATGTTTTGACCCTGAATAAATTTTTTAAGCAGAATGGCTACAGCATTGCTGCTACCGGAAAAGTTTATCATCATGGTATTGACCATAAAAATCAATCCGGAGATGATTATATGACTCAAGGAGGGACCTGGACAGGAAGAGGATATGTTACAGAGGAAGCAATAAAACAAATAGATCTGAATCCTGAGGGACGAGGACCTGCTTATGAATATGCAGATGTTCACGATACCATTTATCAGGATGGATTAAATACCTTCTATGCTGTAAAAAAGATGGAAGAGCTGAAAAACGAGGACAAACCATTCTTTTTAGCTGTTGGTCTTAAAAAGCCACATTTGCCATTTGTAGCTCCTGAAAAATATTGGGATATGTATCCTGAGTCATCCGTTATGTTGCCCGAAATTACCGAATGGCCTGAAAATACCGGCGAACATACCATGCGCTTAAGAGGTGAAATAAATCACTACTATGGCATACCTCATATGTATGATGAAATTGATGACAGTACAGCGCTTATTTTGCGAAGAGCCTATTATGCCTGCGTTTCATAAAATACTAAAAAAGTTTTGAGGAATAGTGCGATAATAATAAAAACAGCACATTGATTTTTTTGACCTGCCAACTGATGTTTACGCCGGCAGCTCTGTAACGATAAAACTTTAGAGATAAAAAAAGGAGGTTACTATGGATAAAGTCAGATGGGGAATTTTAAGCACCGCCCGGATAGGAGTGCAGAAAGTTATCCCCGCAATGCAAAAAGGACGGTTTAGCGATGTTGTGGCCATAGCATCCAGAAGCGGCGACAGAGCCAATGAAGCAGCAGATAAGCTGAATATCGGGAAGCGGTACGAATCTTATGAGGCACTCCTGAATGACCCTGATATTGATTCGGTTTACAATCCACTGCCCAATCACCTGCATGTTCCCTGGACTATCAGGGCTATGGAAGCAGGAAAACATGTGCTCTGTGAAAAACCAATCGGACTTAATGCCGGAGAGGCTTTAAAACTCGTTGAAGCAACCCGACAATTCCCTCACTTAAAGGTGATGGAGGCTTTTATGTACCGGTTCCATCCACAATGGCAAAAGGCCAAGGAGCTGGTTTTAAACGGATCGATTGGAGAAGTCAGAACCCTTCATTCATTTTTTTCCTATTATAATACCGATCCTGATAATATACGCAACAAGGCCGATATCGGTGGGGGTGCGCTTATGGATATAGGTTGCTATTGCATTTCATTTCCCCGGTTTATTTTTGATGAGGAGCCGGTTCATATTACAGGTGAAATGGATTTTGACCCGGTAATGAAAACAGACCGTTTAACTTCGGGGCTGCTTCGCTTCCCTTCCGGAAAAACTTCCACCTTCACCTGCTCAACACAGCTTATGCCCTATCAGAAAGTTCATATTACCGGAACCGGGGGACAAATTACTATTGAAATACCCGTAAATGCTCCTCCCGGGGAAATTACTTCAATAATTCTGACAACAAAAGATTTAACGGAAACTTTTTCTTTTGATCCGGTGGATCAGTACACATTACAGGGAGATGCCTTTTCAAAAGCCGTTATGGACGACAAACCGGTACCTGTACCTCTCGATGATGCCGTAAATAACATGAAAGTAATTGATAGGATAAGAACCGGATATAGCAATTAATACACGTGATTATAACCAGCAATTATCCATTTTTTTTATTTATCCGGTATTCTGCTGAAAAAGCCCCATTTAACTGATAATTATTCAATCCGATTCCTGATTGAATAATATATTCAGACTGATGGTAACGAAAATTTCGATAATCATCTTCATAGTTGATTCCAACTTGACTGGAAAAGTCTATTGTCTGTTTTTCTTATTAATTCATATGTTTGATACCAATAGTAAAATGATGATTTATCCGGTTGTCGTTTCAATCGGTTCAGAAAATTCCAATACGGATTTTCAATATTCAAATCTTTAACATCTTGTCCTTCATAGTATGATAAAGGACTCATGTCATTTACTAATATTTTGGTTGCCAAATAGGCTATTCGGGCTGATGCCGGAACAGCATCATCAATTCTAAAATTCCCTGACATTAAATATCCGGTACCGAAGGCAATTATTCCTTTTTGAAATTTTGTAAACTTTGCTTTCTCTTCTGTAGACCCTTTTTCTCTTTTTGTGATAATTAAACAAGTATCAATAGTGTCTTGGAGGACTTTTTCTGGTGTTAAATCTGGGTGTGACTCTTTTTGATATTCTATTTCATGTTTAGCGAAGAGTTGAAAACTTTTTGCAACTACTTCAAAAGAAGAAATTTTTTCAAACAGTTTACTTAAGTCATAAAGTTGTTTACAAATTTCCATTGTTGCAGGTTGCCCACCTTTTTCGTATGGAATACCAATTGTATTTGGTGCAAACGCGGTTAACTTGTCCCCTGTAATTGCATCAATTGTTGGTAACGAAACCATAGTTTTATCTTCGGTTTCTATCCACTTGGCTTTTATCTCTTTATCTGCTACTTCTGGGTAGGGAGAATCTTCAAGAAGAATATCTAAAAGTATAGTTCCGGCATATGCCCCTTTTATTGAAGATTTATAAGCAAATGTGTAATGCGCTTTCGGAACTCCCGGTTTGTAACTTCTGTGTTCATTAAGTTCAAAACTGGTAAATCTTGAGGATTCAATTACTTTTGTCAATACAGCTTCAATCTCTTCCTTTTGGGTATTTGAGATGATATCAATGTCAATGGAAAACCGATTTCCTTCATCTAAAAGCAAAACCAAACTGGTACCACCTTTAAAAGTGAATTCCAATCCATTTTGCTGAAGTTGTTCCAATAGGTGCAACGCATAAATCATCTTTTCTAAAATGATTACATCAATTCTTCGGTGTGCAGTCTGTCGTTTAAAGGATTGAAGCCATTCTTCCGTAAAACATTTCTCTTTAAACATCTATTATGTTTTTTACTAAATAATTCATGTTATTAATCAAAAACAATTTGATATCATTGTCTCTTTCCCGTCTCTTTGCATAACTAAAGAGTTTTGTATAATTAATATCATAGCTCTTTAATGCATTTTCAAAGATGTGTGCCAACTCTGAGCCTTGCAAGTAATAAAAAAGTTTATCCTCTGAAAAAATATCAACTAATATTTTCTCCAGGAAAGGAGTATAGAATTTTAATTTCTTTTCTTTTCGTTTGCCAATAGGAGAACGGGTTACTAGTTTTTTAATCACAATAGGTTGTGAGCTTTCTGCTACATAAAAATTAATAGCCTTTTCATCTGGTGTCAGAAAGACCTCCGTTTTATAAATTTCCTTTAACTCATAGAAAAAGGAATCTAAAAAGTCCTTTTCTGTTTCAATTATTAAAATCCTTTTACTAGCCTGATGTTGAGAAAACTCATTTAACCAATTTGTTTCCCAAATGCAATATTTTACATCTTTGAATCTATCATTGATTTTTTTAGCAAGTCTTAGTAAATCTTGAGAAACATCTGGTTTGTACTTTGGCTTGTATGAAATGGTATATAAACCACGCATTAATGGTTTAATTATATTTTTGTTTTTTAAGTCATAGATTCTCCAACCAAAAGTCCCCTTTTTTAGGTCAGGTTCAAAGTATTTAAAAAATTCAAAAAGTTCATCTCTGGAGAATGACTCTCTGTCTTTAAATTCTTCTATTAATCTATTTTCTATAATTCTTGGCATACTCAAAATCCAATTTCTGCCAAATATACAATATTCTGGTCAATTTTAGAAATCAAAAATGTGCCAGTGTATAGAAATTCTGGTATTTTTTTGAAATCTGTGTGTTGACAAAAATTGCACTCTTTGGTAAGCTTTGGATTGAGCATCGACTCATGAGGCTTGCCAATGTTTGCAATGTGCGTTGGCAATTCCGTTTTTTAGCGGTTAGGCAAAAAAGAACTCTATGTTTTCCGATGATTTCAATGGCAGCAACACCGCTGCTGATATCTATCTAACACCCGAAGGCAAATTTGTTTTTGTAGCCAACAGGGACAGCAACCATATTGTAGTATTTCGCCGCGACTCTTTAACGGGCGCACTTACCTATACAGGTGTTGAGCTGGATGTACCCCTGGCAGTATGTGTTACAAAAATGGCTGTGGAGTAAGTCTCTTCTGATCTTTCAGAGGGTACCCGGAGTGTTACGTGCATTGAATAAATCAATGCACTGGTAGAATATTGTCATACGGTTTTGCAACCAGATTTTCCTTTTTTAATACTTTCTTTACACAATTGCAATGGAAAATGAATTATTTGCAACAATTTTGATATAAAATAAAGACTGGAACAAATACCTTTACCCTGTCAGTTTATCAAAGAAAACAAACCTTATTGCATTTAAATAAAAACCATATCATTTGCTATACAACACTTAAACCCACACAAAATGAATTTAAAACTATTCACCACCATAGGAATAAGCTCTGCCCTGTCATTAACCCTACAGGCAGAGACTTTACCCCAGAATCAGTCAGATTCCGAAACCAGGGAAACCAGACCGAATATCCTGATGTTTATGGTGGATGACCTGGTACCGGCATTAAACAGCCGTTTTAATGAAAGTGATGTGGTTTTAAACGAAAACTGGATTTATATTGAATACGAGGAGGGAATCCGTTGCTGCTTGACGGAATGAATGATCCCCTGGCAAAACGAAATGCGGTTCATGACCCTGAAAATTCAGATGCAGTAAAATATATGAAGGCGCACCTGCAATGTTTTCCCGGTTCGATGCCCACATGGGTGTTGCCAATGCCACCATTCGCAACTCAACCCTGGGTCACCAGGGAATCAATGCCA
>CAYOFH010000183.1:0-5584 GCA_964403175.1 uncultured Marinilabiliaceae bacterium | reverse complement strand
GTATAATTATTGCTTAAGTTATTGGCTGAATGGAACTCGCATGATGAAGGTTATACATATTTCTTTGTGACAATCTTTCTCTCTCGTTTCATCAGCATAAAATTCGTCTAAGTTATTGGTCGAATGGAAGCCGTGTTTCGGCAAATTATAATGAAGACTTTATGGACAGCCTACAATCTCTAATGCAACACAACAATGCGACTGCAGGATTCCTTACCAAAAATATCTGTCATCCGGACAAAATAGATACCATTTTTCAAGTCATCAACCGAAATGGAAAACTCTTTCTCTCCGGATAGTATTTCCTCCTTAACCTTTTGGCCGCTCATGCTTATCAACTCTACAAGACTCAATGAACTCTCCACCCGGCCATAAATAATTTCCGAAGATGGATTTGGCCATATTTCAACAGCTCCTTCAATCGTTGAAGGGATACTATTTGCAACGAAACTGGTCCATTCAAAATTATCAATCATAATTCTTTCCGTCCCCTGGGTAGGTGTCAACCGAATCATTATGTCATCATCACTACTGTTAATGGTTCCACTAAATGTCTTCCAATCACTGAGATCATCAAGTGCAGCATTATTTATCATAATTACCTCTTCCCATTGTACTCCCCCATCTGTTGAGTAATCGAGCAAATAATGAGGGCCCGGATCATCATCCCATCGCCGGATATCAATACTAAACGTTCCAACACCTCCTGAGGCAATGGTTATTCTCCAGTCTACGTTAGTTCTGTCTTTCAGTTTCCAGGCATAATTTCCCAGGGCCCCGGGAAAACCATCCTGTTCGGAATCAGTAACTCTTGAAGCTTCCCCGCCGGTTGCTGTAAAAACCCCATCTTCATATTTATGATGCAGGCAATAGCCGGAAATTCTACTTGAACCCCGAATCCATTTAGAATCATCATCAAAATCAACTAAAGTTTGTGCATCGATAAGTGAAAAAACGAAGAAAAAAAGAAATGCAACGGAGATAACCTGCCTGGTTAAAGTAAAAGTTTTCATCATCTTTGGGTTTTAGGGTTTTAAAAACTTACATTCTTAATCATTAATCAATTAAGCATTTATTCAAAAGTAAAAAAAACTTACTAAACTAGCAAAATCCAACGATTCAATTTACGGGATTGCGCCCTAAAATATATGTAAACTCCTGACAACCAATACTAATTACCATCTGTATTCATTCGTATATTTGTTACCTAAGCTATTGGATGAATGGAACTTGCATGCCAGCACATTATACATGTTCTATTGTGGTAATCATTGCCATGCTCGTTTCATCCGAAAACAATTACTTTAATTAATTGATCGAATGGAACTTGTAAAGAAAACTATTTACATTGTCTTTAATAGCAAACCTTGCCATATGATGAGCGTTTCAACAGAAAAGCATCAAAATTCTACTTTATAACTAATAAATGGAATAGCACTGGTAAAAAATTCATTATCAATGGAATGACTTTTAAGATTATAAGTCTTTCCCCGATACTGCTTTCCAATCAGATTTTTTATCTGCAATGCAATTATTGAAGAGGATTTTTCTCCGTTAATGCGATAAGTAACTGTGAGATCTGAGTAGGTTTCCAAACTTGAATACCTGTCAGTAAACCCGGCCATCTCATTATACACAATATCTCCGGCAATATGGGAAGCTTCCTCATCTACAGGATGATACCAATGAGGTCCCATAGCAGTCATTTTTACATTAAATCCCAGTAGATTCTTTTGCCTTACTGTCCATTCCTTTCCACCAAGCAAATTCAATACATATCCCCCGTCATAGCGGCTTCTTCTCTCAATGCCGTCTCCTCCCACATATTTCGAGTCATACAAAGAACCACTTACCATATAATATAACCCTTCGTGAAGAAACCTCTCAAAAGTAATATCAATCCCCATATTTGTCCCGCTTCCCTCATTAACCAGTTGCTTATCGAAAGACCAGTCATTCTTGAAATTAATCATGGAATAAGGAGTACCTGAAACTACAGGTACATCACACAATTGCTGAAAATAAGGTTCTATTTTAAGTCTGTAATTATCGGACGGAGACCAATCATAGCCCAAAACATAGTGACGAGCACCCGGGCGTTTCAAATCTCTGTTGGGAAGAAAAGCCCCGGATTCATTTTCTTTTCTCACAAAATAAACAAACAATGGTTCTGTCTGGTTATGAATGCCATATCCAAAAGAAATAGTATGTCGGGGATGGGCCTGCCAGGAAAGGGATATTCGCGGGGTCACCAATGTTTCATCAGTCATTTTAAACCACGAAGCGTTTACCCCTCCTGTTAATGAAAAGGTCTCAGAAATATTATATTTCCCCTGAAGATGCCCATTTACCAACCAGCTGCTTCCCTCATCTTTAAGAAAAACCCCATAAACACCTGAGTCCTGATCAACATCTTCGCCCTGTAAAGTGTAAAAAAGATTATTCGCATCAACTCCTGATTTTAGTGATAAATGAGGATTTACTTTGTAGTTGAAGACTGAAGAAAAAATCACGCTACCCTCGACATTTTCACCTTTGTTCTTAGGGGAAAGAGATGCTGGATTAGCTTCATCCAGCCGGATTCTTTCACGATTAAGTTGTTCACTTGCACTAACAGCCAGAGTTGTTTGCAGAAAAGCTCTGTCAGAAACAGTCTTTTTGTGAACCAGGCCGGTAGCCCCCATATTATATTGAAAATTCATACGCTCCCGGTTCTCGGGAGATTTCCACTTCTGTGGATCATCATAACCTTTAGAGGTGGATTCACTTAAACCACCAATTCCCCATAAAGAAAAAGATCCCAGATTGCCGGCAGGCATATCCAGATTAAAAGACAAATCCTGATAAACAGGGATTTCAGTCCCGTCGCTGGTCTCCGGTAAAAACTGAAACACCAGTGCCATTGTTGAATACCGGTAGTTGAACAAAAAAGACCCCTGTCCCCCTTTCCTGAAAGGGCCCTCAGAAGCAACTTCCACTCCCTGCACTCCTAACTGGAAACTGTGCTCATATTTCCGGTTATTCCCCTTACGCAGCTTCATATCAAAAACTCCTGCAGTGGCATTTCCGAACTGAGCGGGAAAAGCACCGGTGTAAAAATCAGAATTGGCCAGAAGTTGACTGCTAAAAACAGAAATCCCTCCTCCACCGGCCACGTTTCCTCCGGCGAAGTGGCTCGGAACAGGAATATTAACCCCTTCAAGCCGCCAAAGCAGGCCTTTGGGAGCATTTCCCCGGACAACTATAGCATTAACGTTTACACCTGCTGTAGTCACACCTGCAAAGTTTCCTGCCATCCGCGCAGGATCATCAATCGCTCCCGCATATCTTCGGGCTTCCTCAACAGAAAAGGTTCTTGCACTCACCATAGCCATACTATTAATGGGACGATTTTTATGCATAGATGACTTTATTACCACTTCATCCAGTTCGGAAACACTTTCTTCCATATTTATTTCCAGGATCACCTCCTTGGCTGATCCCACCACAATCTCCGGAACAACTACCGGTCGGTATCCAACAAAACGGGCTTCCAGGGTATATCTCCCCACGGGAACATCAGAAAAAGAAAATTCTCCTTTCATATCTGTAATTGTTCCTTTATCCAGCTCCTGAAGTAAAATATTGGCTCCCGGAAGAACTTCCCGGGTTGATGCATCCTGAACCAACCCTCTCAAGGTTTGAGCAGGTTTTTGAGAAAAAACACTTAAACTAATGCAAAATAAAGCGATGAATACAATTAAAATTCTCATAATAATATCCTTAGGTTTTGGTTTTCAAGGATGCAAAAATAGACTGATTGTCAGTTGAGAACAAAAGAAACTCCATAAGCTGACGAAAAAACCTGATGAAACGAGCATGATATTTTTTCAGCATATCCAAAGATTAACAAAGCGGCTTTGTTATTAGGGATTACTTCGCGCATGACACTGGCAATGACCGGTCCCCAAGGCGACTAAGAATTACTCAGCTTTACAATTATTTCAGGAAAAGCAAATTAAACTTCCGATGCCTCTAAAATTCATTTTTTTAAGGAATACCACTTATCTTTGCCTAACTTCAAAAATTACAAAAAATGATAATACTCGATCATCCATATGTTTCCCAAATTCTGGAAGACACTATTTTCACAAACCAATATCCCGTTCTGAAAAACAGGGCTTCTAAAGAATTAAAGCTAAGAGAGGATCTCCCATACCTTGAAGATAAAGGGTTCATTGAAAAAATAAAGAAAGAAAAACATCCTTTAATATACACCAATTCTGAAAATTCGATCGAATGGATCAGTCAGCACCTTGGCTTCACTCATCTGCCGCAAATAGTATTGAATTTCAAAGACAAGGCACGATTTCGAAGAATGATACAGCCCATTTACCCGAATTTCTTTTTCAAAGAAGTGACTTTTGAGGAGTTGGAACACCTGCCTCCAGATACACTACCCTACCCCTTTATCATCAAACCTTCCGTAGGTTTTTTCAGCATTGGGGTATATGTAGTAAGGAATGCTTCTGAATGGAAAAAAATTGTTGCTCAGCTTAAATCAGAAATTGACACATTGGGACGCAATTTTCCCGGGGAAGTTATAGATGTATCTTCATTTATTCTGGAAGAAATTATTCCGGGCGATGAGTTTGCAGTTGATGTTTATTACGACCAAAAGGGAACCCCGGTAATATTGAATATTTTAAAACACTTATTCTCATCATCAGAGGATGTAAGTGACAGGGTTTACATTACCTCCAAGCAGATTATCGAAGAAAATCTTGAAACGTTTACTCAGTTTCTCCGAAACATGGGAAAACTTATCGATTTGCGAAACTTTCCCATGCACATTGAATTCCGGGTGGATAACAATAACAACATAGCCCCCATTGAAGTAAATCCTATGCGATTTGCAGGATGGTGCGTAACCGATATTGCCTGGTATGCTTTCGGAATTAATGTATATGAATACTTTTTCAGTCAAAAGAAACCCGACTGGAAAACAATTCTGAAACACAAAAATGATGACATTTATAGTATGGTGGTAGCTGATTTGCCCAAAGACCTATCACCGGAAAGAATAAAAAAAATTGACTACGAAAAATTTCAAAACCATTTTGAAGAACCTCTGGAATTGCGGAAAGTAAACTACCAAAAACACGGAGTTTTTGCGTTTCAGTTTGCCCGCACAAGTTATAAAAACCGAAAGATCCTGGAGGATATTCTCCAATCAGATCTTAAGGAGTTTCTTGTCCTGGATCCTCATTAGATGTACAAGTAATGTGTTTAATCGCCGGGGCGGAAGCAAGAAAAGATATGTAACGTTAGAAAAAAGCTTCTTGCTGTGTCAAAAGTTTGGAAATAATAAAATAACTCCCCCTGGTTACGGAGGAGGTAAGAGAAATTTTACATAAACTCTTTCATCGCTTTATAAGCTTTTTCGCCATAAACAATAGAAGGGCCGCCACCCATGACAATGGAAACTCCTATAGTTTCAACGATTTCTTCTTGTGTGGCCCCAGCTGCCAGTGCAGCTTTCACGTGACTGGCAATACAACCTTCACACCTTATGCAAATGGAAATGCCCAAAGCAATCAACTCC
>CAYOFH010000182.1:0-5585 GCA_964403175.1 uncultured Marinilabiliaceae bacterium | reverse complement strand
CCAAATATTTTCCCGAACCGAAAGATAAAGATACAACAATGCAAATAAAGTACCTGTCAACTCCAACCAGTGGTCTCCCAACCAATCAATTAGCATTTTCAAAAACCTTTAAATACTCTTTCTGATCTTCAATTATATCGAGCACCATTTCAAAGAATGGTAATTCCGGATTAAGGGTCTGATAATATTCACTGGTACTCCATAGATTCCGGGCAATCAGCGCTTTCATCTGAAGCCTGAGCCAAGGCATTGAGGTTTCCAGTTGCTCGTTCTGCATCTCAATATCTGAATCTTCAGCTCTTTTTGTAAGTTCAACAATAAAACTATCCGGAATTGAAAAACGATTGTAGAAATCAGAAAAGGAATTGTACTCTTGTGCCCATTCATCCCGATATTCATCAAGCTTATCCATCACCATCCGGTTTAACGTTCCTGAGGCAACCAAATCCCGATAGTAGGGAGTATAATATGCTGTATCCACAGGAATGAAAATGTCAGGAACAATCCCCCCTCCTCCAAAAACTTCCCTTTCTTTTTTCAGGGTACTGAAAATAAGGCTGTCCGGCATATGAATACTGTCGGAATGCATCATTTCTCCATGGCTAAACCGTTCATATATCTCACTATGATATTCTCTCAAACCTTCATCATAAGGTTTCTGTATACTTCGACCAGAAGGAGTGTAATATTTTGCAATGGTCAGGCGTATTTCTGCCCCATCGGGCAATGAGAAAGGTCGCTGCACCAATCCTTTTCCGAAACTCCGACGCCCCATAACAACCCCCCGGTCCCAGTCCTGAACTGCACCAGCAACTATTTCACTGGCAGAGGCAGAGCCTTCGTCAATCAATACAACCAGATTTCCTTCTTCCCATAACTGCCCGGTGCTGGATTCATATTCAGAACGTGGAATGGCCATTCCGTCAGTATAGAGCAACAATCGCTGTCCGCCAATAAACTCATCAGCAATATCAAGAGCCGCTTTCAGGTAACCTCCCCCGTTACCTCGCAAATCAAGTATCAGGTGATCAATTCTTTTCTTTTTTAATTTTTTCAGCGCATCTACAAACTCATTGTGAGTACTCTGGGCAAAGCGGGAAATCTTAATATAACCGGTCTTATCGGTCATCAAATAAGTAGCCTCTATACTAGAAATAGGAATTTTATCGCGTTCAACGACAAAATTCAATAATTGTCCGTTTCGCCGTACCACCAGCTTGACTTCAGTTCCTTTAGGACCACGAAGCATTTCAAACACATCACTATTGACCAATCCTGTCCCGGCCACATTTTTCCCGTCAATCTCCACAATCCGGTCTCCCGCGATAAGGCCGACCTTCTCTGAAGGCCCTCCGGGAATAGTTGCCACCACAGTCAGCGTGTCTTTTAAAATCATAAACTCAATGCCAACTCCCTCAAAATTTCCATCAAGAGGTTCATTCATGGCTTCGACTTCTTCAGCAGGAATATAAACCGAATGGGGGTCGAGTTTTTCCAACATGGCGGTAATAGCCTCCTCCGCCATTTGGTGCGTATCCACACTGTCCACATAAAAAGTGGAAATAAGCTGCCATGAAAGTCTGACTTTATCTAGTTCCGGATCGTCCATTTGAGCACGAAGGGGAGATATGGTCATCAAAAAAACTAAAATTATTAAATAATATCTCATAAACAATAAATAGTTAGACTTTTGAGAGCTTTAGGAATCCTATAAAAGAAACTTAATCTGAATTGACACCCTGAGTGATAAACTTCAAAAAAGTTACCTGCAATTTATTTCAAAACCTCACCAAAATCATTAATATCAAGAAAACTTCACTCCCATTCAATTGTTGCCGGTGGTTTGGAGCTGATATCATAAACCACCCGGTTTACACCCTTCACTCGATTAATTATTTCATTGGAAACTCGACCCAAAAATTCATAAGGAAGTTGTACCCAATCGGCAGTCATTCCATCAGTAGAAGCAACAGCTCGCAAAGCAACAACACTTTCGTAAGTTCTTTCGTCTCCCATCACTCCCACCGATTGAACCGGCAATAGCATTGCACCGGCCTGCCATACCTGATCATAGAGTTTTGTTGAGCGCAGTCTCTCAATAAAGATATGATCAACTTCCTGAAGTAATGTCACTTTCTCAGGGGTAATCTCCCCCAAAATTCGAATAGCCAATCCGGGTCCAGGGAAAGGATGTCTCCCCAAAATGGTAGGAGAAATTTTTAATTCATGACCAACGCGGCGAACCTCATCTTTAAAAAGTAATTTGAGGGGCTCCACCACTTTCAGGTGCATTTTCTCAGGCAATCCTCCCACATTATGATGAGACTTAATGGTTGCAGAAGGTCCGTTTACTGATACAGACTCAATAACATCAGGATAAATTGTTCCCTGTGCAAGCCATTTAACACCCTGTATCTTTTTTGCTTCTACATCAAATACTTCAATAAAAACCCTGCCAATAATTTTTCTTTTTTGTTCAGGATCCGAAATGCCGGTAAGCTGCCCCAGGAAAAGTTCCTTGGCATCAACACCAATAACATTAAGTCCCATGTGCTTATAGGAATCAAGCACACTCTCGTATTCATTTTTTCTTAAAAGGCCGTTATCAACAAAAATACAGGTAAGGTTTGTTCCGATAGCCTGATGCAAAAGCATTGCAGCCACAGAACTATCAACGCCTCCTGACAGGCCTAAAACCACCTTATCCTGTCCCAATTGTTTTTTTAGTGCATCAACTGTCTCCTCAACAAAAGAAGCAGGAGTCCAGTCACGACTACAGCCACATACATCCACAACAAAATTATTGAGAATCTGAAGTCCCTGCGTGGTGTGATATACTTCCGGATGAAACTGAATTCCAAAAGTTTGTTCACCCTCTACTTTATAACCGGCTACCTCTACATCTTCGGTACTGGCAATAATTTGAAAATCATCAGGCAACCGCATAATGGTATCACCATGAGACATCCAAACCTGTGAATCTTTTTCAATTTCTCTGAATAAATCGCTTTTCTTATCAAAATATTTCAGGTTGGCCCGTCCATATTCACGTGTATCTGAGGCTTCCACAAGCCCCCCATAATTCTGAGCCATAAACTGAGCCCCGTAACAAACTCCCAACAAAGGCAGTTTTCCTTTTATGTCGGTAATATCCGGCACGGGAGCATTCTTATCCCGGACACTGGAAGGACTACCGGAGAGGATTACTCCTTTCACGGAATCATCTATCTCGGGAAAATGATTAAACGGATGGATTTCACAATAAACATTAAGTTCACGGACACGTCGGGCTATCAATTGAGTGTATTGGGAGCCAAAATCGAGGATAAGAATTTTTTCCTGCATTGAAATTGAGAATTACTGAATTAAAAAATCAATACAAATATAAGGAGAATGTGTGTATTTTCCTGAATCGTTTATTCTCAAACTTCAAACACCTGACCTTCCTCTGCAATTCTTGTTTCTGGAAAAACTTCCTTTGCTTCAGTAAGAAAAGGAGTTAAATCTCTGTATCTTGATGAAAAATGTCCCAGAAGAAGTTTCTTTGCTTTAGCATCAGCAGCTACCTGGGCAGCCTGACGTGCTGTAGTGTGAAATGTGCGGGTAGCCAGTTCCTCCTGATCAGATAAAAAGGTTGCTTCATGATAAAGCAAATCTACATTTTTAACAGCTTCCACGATAGAGCTATTGATGCGGGTATCTGTACAAAAAGCATACGACAAAGACGGAGGCGGGGGAAAAGTTAATTTATGATTGGCAATCCGCTGGGCTCTGTCATCAATAAAGTCTTCACCTCTTTTCAATCTGGGCAGCATCCTCAGAGGCACTCCAAAAAAGTCACAAACTTCCTTGTTTATTCTTCGTTCTTTAGGTTTTTCTCTGAACAAAAAGCCAACAGTCGGAACTCGATGTTCAACAGGAAAAGTTGAGACTTCCATTCCTGCATCTTCATAAATTATCTCAACTTTTTTAGCATTAATATGATGATAAATCACATTAAATGGCAGATCTCTACTAAAGTAATTAATTAAAGGACCCAAAACTTCTTCCAGGTCCGAGATGGCGTAAACATGCAGGTCTTTTGTTCGGCCAAGTAAACCAAATGAAGAAATAAGCCCTGGTAAACCAAAGACATGATCTCCATGAAGGTGGGAGATAAAAACATGATCTATCTTCCCAAAATGTACCCTGTTCCGGCGCAATTGTATCTGCGTACCTTCACCACAATCAATCAAAAAAAACCGCCCGGATGCATTAAGCACCTGGGCGGTTGGATTTCGTTCGGATGTGGGAAGTGCCGAGTTACTGCCAAGAATTGTGACAGATAATCCCATACGTACAACTATTTTTTAGCTCCGATAGTTTGTCTCATCATCTGAATACCATCTTCGGTATTAGGTGCAATATTTAAGACCGTGTCCAACTGCGATACTGCAATCAACCGTTCTACGGCAGGCTGCAAACCACTAATTACAAACACTCCATCAGCATTTTTACACAACCGGTTAGCGACTAATATGGAACTTAATCCTGATGAATCGCAATAATTACATTTACTTAAATCCAACAATATGTTTCTTTCTCCATTTCCGGAAAGCAAAACAATTTCCGATTTAAGATTTGGTGCCACGTTGGTATCGAGTTTCTCTTTCAACACCTTGACTACCATGAAATCATCAATTTTATCAATCTTGAAGTCCATATATTATCGCCCCTTAAAAATAATAACTATTCTTTATTGTCTTTAGAATCACTCTCATCTGCTTCCATTTGATTTCTTAAAGCAGCAAGTTCAGAAATATCTCCAAGAGTAGTTTTTTCCAAACTATCTTTGAGCTTCTTCACTCCTTTTTTGGCATTCTTAGACTGGGTTTTCTTAGCAGTCTGCTCTTCAGAACGTTTTTCATCTTCGAAAACGCGTGAATGAGAAAGGATAATACGCTTAGCTCCTTTATTGAACTCAATCACTTTGAATTGCAATTTCTCATCTGCTTTTGCCTGACTTCCGTCCTCTTTCACAAGATGACGAGGAGTAGCAAAACCCTCAACTCCATAAGGCAACGCAATCACAGCTCCTTTGTCGAAAATATCAACAATGGTTCCTTCATGAATTGAATCCACGGTAAAGATGGTTTCAAATACATCCCAGGGATTCTCTTCAAGTTGCTTATGGCCAAGACTCAAACGACGGTTTTCTTTATCAATGTCGAGCACAACTACCTCAATATCTTCACCTACATTGGTAAATTCGGCCGGATGCTTAACTTTCTTTGTCCATGACAAATCTGAGATATGAATCAGTCCATCAATACCTTCTTCGATCTCAACGAATACACCAAAATTAGTAAAATTCCTGACTTTAGCTTTATGTTTGCTTCCAACAGGGTATTTTTCTTCGATATTGTCCCATGGATCCGGTTTCAGCTGCTTCATTCCCAAAGACATCTTACGCTCTTCGCGATCAAGTGTCAATACCTGAGCTTCAATCTCATCGCCAACTTTCAGGAAGTCCTGAGCACTACGTAAATGCTGTGACCATGACATTTCTGAAACATGAATTAATCCCTCAACACCAGGAGCAATTT
>CAYOFH010000181.1:0-5764 GCA_964403175.1 uncultured Marinilabiliaceae bacterium | reverse complement strand
CCGGTAGATGCACCAAGAACGATAATCTTTTCGGTACTGATAATTTTTTTATACGATGTGCTTTTTTGCAATATGACATCAGCCGAAAATTTTGGTGCAACCCAGTCAACCTGAGGAGTATTACTGATTTTAACTCTGGTAAGCTTGGCCTGGGAAGCTGCTTTTACAGCATCGCACAATAAGATTTTAGATTCATTAATAAACTGAGCAGCATTCATTGCAGGTTTACCAATAATCTCAGAAGCTCCATATTCCAGAGCTTTCATGGCTGTCTCAGTTCCTTCGCTGGTCAATGATGATATTACAACAACCGGGATCGGATGCTGAGACATGATTTTGCGCAGAAACGTAAGCCCATCCATACGGGGCATTTCAATATCAAGGGTAATCACATCGGGCACCTCTTTCATGATTTTCTTAACAGCTATGAGAGGATCGGCAGCTGTGCCCATTACTTCGATATGTGGATCAGACTCCAAAATAGCTGAAAGGCTCTGACGAACCACAGCCGAATCGTCCACAATAAGTACCCTGATATTCTTACTCATAGAACTAAATCAAAGAAAATATTATTGCGCCTTTTTGTCCAGAAATTTATGTCGTACTTCTCCTGAATCGGTAAAAAAGAGAATCTTCCGCCCCTTTCTTCCACCCGTACTGGATGCGATTACAGGAATTCTTTTCTCTTCCAAAATCAATCTGGCCACCCTGATATTTCTTTCACCAATGAGAGTCCCGTTTGCCCCGCTTTCTATGAGTTCTCCGCCACCAAAAATTTTTGCTTTTAGGTTCTCTCTGCGTGCACCCAACTGACCCATTTTTTCAAGTAACTTGTCAATAGCGATATTTCCATATTTGGGAGATGCCAGATCATTTCCGTTCCAGCTGGGCAACATATAATGATTGATGCCACCAATCTGGTTAACCGGATCCCACAAACATATCGCAACGCAAGATCCTAATATGGTCTTCACCACATAAGGTTCTTTACTGGCAAATAAGGTGGATGGATATAAAAAATGTTGTGAATATTGCTCCATTTAATAAAAACCTTAAAAAATCTCATCACCATCATCAAAAAAGATGTCATTACCTTCGCCACTAAAACCTTCAACAACATTTTTTGCTTCGGGCAGATGAATAATGAAGGTTGAACCTTCACCTTTCTGGCTTTTGATATCAATCTCACCCCCTAATACATCTAACAGTGCTTTTGTAATCGATAATCCTAACCCGTGTCCGCGATTAATAGAGTTGATGCCAGTATCGAGTCGTTTGAAACGCTCGAAAATGATTTTTTGGTTTTTTTCTGAAATTCCGGTTCCAAAATCCTGAACAGAGAAGCTAAGTTTTTCTTCATCTGCCCAAACTTTGATAATAACCTTACTATCTTTGAAACTATACTTTAGTGCATTATTTAACAGATTACTCAGAATCAGCTTAATTTTCTCACTATCTGTTTTAAAATAGAAATTTTTTCCAAAGCCATATTCAATATTCCATTCAAATTCAATTTCAATGCCCATTTTTCGGGCTACCAGATTAAATGCCTCAATAATACTTTGAATTATTCCTCTGATATTAACTTTGGATATATTGGGAGCTACTTCCCCGGCTTCCACTTTTGCTGCAACAAATATATTTCTAAGCTGAAAATCGAGGTTAAAAGCTTCACTGTGTATTAATGCAACCATCGAAACCACTTTCTTCCAGTCATTCTTTTCAACTGAAAGGATGGACTTGGATAAGCCGAGTATTGAGGTAAACGGATTGACAATCTCGTTCGAAATATTGGATATGAAGTGACTTTTTAGTGATTCCGATTCCCTTAGTTTTTTGGTTACTTCCTGTAATTCGCGAGTAAGCATCTGAACCTCCTGTTCATACTTCTTACGCTCATTCATCTTATCCCGAATTTCCTTTAATAGCTGTCTGTCAGTAATGTTTGTCATAATGCATTAATTATAGCGTCATCGTATTTTTTAGTTTCCTGTTGATTAAGTTCTCTAATCTATCTGTTAAAAAATCAAAAATCCGGCACAAATATATTGAAAATCATTGAATTCTATAATGGCCTGAATAACTCTCTTCTTTTCAAAGCCGCCTGAATATGGTAGGCTTAACATGTTGCAATGGTGCATCCATACCCGAAAGAGACTCGGAATGTCCTATAAAAAAATATCCGTTTGAACTCAAATGCCGGCACAGACGGTTAATAACCTTCTCCTGCGTAATTCTATCGAAATAAATCAAAACATTTCTACAAAAAATAACATCAAATGTTTCACCGATGTCATATACGGAGTCCATCAGATTAAGATACCTTAATTTAAAATTTGTCTGCAGTTCGGGTACAACTCTTACCGTCGGATTCTCTCTGTCTTTACTTTTAAGAAAATACCTGCGTTTGAGTTCAAGTGGCACCATATCTATTTTGGATTCCTTATACACCCCTCTGCTGGCAGTCTGCAGCATCTGACTGGAAATATCAGTTCCCAGAATTTCATATTTAAAGCGGGGATTATTCCGCTTAAACTCATTCAGGGCAATGGCAATGGTATATGCTTCCTCCCCACTGGAAGATCCGGCACTCCACACCTTAAAAGGTCGGGAAAATCCATTGCTCTCACCAAAAGCTGGCAATACATGCTCCATTAAAAAAGCAAAATGAACAGGCTCCCTATAGAAATCGGTTTTATTAGTTGTTACTACATTCAAAAAATTCAGCAATTCACGCTCCTGACCTTCCTTACTAAAAAAGTATTCTTTGTATTCGGAATAAGAATTCATTTTTAGCTCTCTAATTCTTTTTAACAAGCGACCCTGTAACATGATCCGCTTTATGGGTGGCATTTTTATTCCATACTCTGTAAAAATATATCTGCTAAAAGCCTGAAAATCTTTTTCAGACAATTCTGCTTTGAAGCAATCAAAACCCTTATTTACGGAAGAATTCTCCACGCCTGTTCCTTAACCCTGTTTATTGACTGCCGACAAAAACTTATTCATCTCGATCACCTCATTCTGAGTAAACACTTTATCAGGATCAAGAACCAAAACAAAAGTATCACCACTCTTGTAGCTTCCTGCAACATAACCCGGCTTATACTCATGATGAATTGTTTTCAGTTCATCCTCCCCAACCTCAATCACATCAGACACAGCATCAACTAATACAGCCACCCTGTAATCATCTGTTTCTCCTTCTTTGTTAAGATTCAAAACAATAATCACAGAATTCTGTGAAGCTTCAACTGGCCCAAGATTAAATTTCAATCCGGTATTGATCAGGGGAATTATTTCTTCTCTAAATTCGATCAGTCCGGCAATAAAATCAATCTTACGAGGAACTGATTTCGGTATTTCATATTCCCTGATTTCCATAACATGGGAAACATTAACAGCAAATACCTCATCAACAACTTTGAATGTCAGATATGAATTCATTTATATCTATTTGTTTAATTATTCATTTTCAGGCAGAATACTCAGGGTATTTTTACACTTCTGCTGTCGTTACAAGCTCTTCAATATCGATAATATGCACAAATTGATCATCCATGGAAAAAGTACCATGAAAATTATGCAACATGCTTTCTTCCTTATCAACCACAGTGGGCTTAATTTCGAGTCCATCAGTTTCAATAACCTCCTTAACCATATCCACAATTACTCCCAAACTACTATCCTGCTGATCATCAGGATTAATAACTACTATGGCAGTGTCATTAGTGAATGGGGCCTTCTCAAAACCCATCATCAGCCTAAGATCAACCACCGGAATAATATTCCCATGCAGATTCAAAACTCCAAGCATAAAATCAGGAGTATTAGGAATCCTGGTAATTTCGGGAACTTCAAGAATGTGGTTCACTTTCATGGCATCAACGGCAAAAAATTCATCATTTACCATGAAAGATAAAAGTGTATTATATTGATGTTCGGACATAATCTCCTATAATTAAATTTTGTTTTATTTCTGGCCTTTAATCTTTCCGGTGGAATTAAGATGCAAAACCCGGTTGGTATCAATGACCAGAGAAATGGTTCCATCTCCAAGAATAGATGCACCTGAAACAACTTTATGGGTCTTCAGGTAACGCCCCAGCGGTTTCACGACAGTCTGATATTCACCAAGAACCTCATCAACCAAAAGCCCCAGTTTTTTTTCTTCATGGCGCACCATAATCATTTGAGGAACTTCCACATCCATTTTTTCTTCTTTGAACACATCGCGCATATCAACGTATGGGATTTGTTCATTATCGATAACTACCACCTTGTTAAAAGAATTCTTTAGTTGACCATGTTCGAGAGCAAAAATCTTTTCGATGGAAGAAATTGGCACCACATACTGGTTTTCTGCAACTTTAACCAGCAAACCATCAATAATGGAAAGCGTAAGAGGCAAACGCAAGGTGATGGTGGTTCCCTGCCCGGCTTCCGAATCAATAGTGACTTCACCCCGTATCTCCGAAATCTTCTTTCGCACAACATCCATCCCGACTCCGCGTCCTGAAACATCTGAAACAGTCTCTTTAGTTGAAAAGCCACTCATAAACACCAGGTTAAGAATTTCTTTATCAGGAAGATCTGCATTCTCGTCAATCAGCCCTTTAGAAATTGCCTTTTCCCGGATATTTTCCACATTAATTCCTTTTCCATCATCCGTTACTTCAATAAGAACACTGGCTCCGGCATGATAGGCCTTAAAATAAATATTACCCTTTGGTGATTTCCCGGCTGCAACCCGTTCATCAGGCATTTCAATACCATGATCAACTGAATTCCGAAGAATATGTAAGAGAGGATCGGTAAGATGTTCAATAATATTTTTATCAAGTTCAATGTCTCCGCCTTCAATAATAAATTCTATTTCCTTTCCCAACTCTTTGGAGAGGTCACGCACCAATCTCTGAAATCGCATCAGCTCACTTTGCATAGGTATAAGGCTGATCTCAAAAGCATTGTCACGTAATTGACGGGAGAGCTTTTGAACATTTTCGGCCAATCCGAGAATATCTGTTTCTCCCTTCTTCTCTGCATAAACGCTAAGCTGCGCCTGCACCGTCACCAACTCACTTACAAGATTTACCAGTTCGTCAATCTTAAGAGAAGCCACTCTGATGCTGGAAATCTTATGTCCTTTAAGTTGGGCTTTTTTCCTTTGTTCTATTTCTTCAACTTCAAGTTCTGAAGATTCCTGAAGGCCCGGTTCATCTTTTTTCAGCAGAATTTTCAGGTCTGACACCTTAATCAATGAGTTCGAATGACGGGCGTTACTAATTAATTTCTCAATATCGGGTTTTATTTCGAAGCCACCATTACAAACTTCTTCAACCAAAAGATCACATTCATCTTCAACGAAAATAAAAACATCTTTAATTTCATTCATCGATTCAGTGGTGGTGAGAAGAATCTGCCATAGGCAGTAATTATTTTCCGGTTCCAGTATTTCAAACGATGGAACCTTATGAGTGTAGGCAATACTGTGTCCCTCCCCTAAAGCATGCAAATCATCAAGTAAAAACAGCGGGTTGGTTCCATTTTGTAAAAGTTCTTCGCGGGGGATAAAAGAAATAAGATATGTTTTTTCCCCATCTTCAGATGCAGGGGTTTCCATCGAAGAAGTTGCAACAGAGTGGATATGTTCCCCCGACTCGGAAAAATTCTGGATTTTCGCCATAAAGGCATGGTAGGAATCAGAATCACCCCTTTCAGTCAGATCGCCTTTGTTAAGAAGATATTTTATTTCATCAACAGC
>CAYOFH010000180.1:0-5791 GCA_964403175.1 uncultured Marinilabiliaceae bacterium | reverse complement strand
TGAAGTATTCCCAGGGTTATATTGTGCTTCCCGGCGGTTTTGGTACACTCGATGAAATGTTTGAGGCCGTTACATTAATTCAAACTCATAAAATGGTGCATTTCCCCGTTATCCTTGTTGTAAAGGATTACTGGCAGGGACTGATGGAATGGCTGCGCGATAAGATATTGCATGAAAAGAACATCGATAACGATGATCTGGGTCTGATTCAGGTGGTGGATACAACAGAAGAAGCCGTTAAAGCCATCGAAGAATTCTACAACAAATATGCACTGAAGCCCAACTTCTAAGAAGTAAAAAGCATGAAAAAAAGGATCACCAATATAGCAATCGTACTCGTCGAAATTGAAGAGGATGGCTACCATATTATGGTGCCGGTTCAAATAAATGGCATTACAGCTAATTTGCTTCTTGATACAGGTGCCTCAAGAACCGTTTTCGACAGTCAAAACATCCTGAACTTCCTGCCCGGTATGAAGAAGCAGTTCGAAAAGAACGAAAAACTTTCCACAGGTCTGGGAACCAATTCCCTGGAAAGCCATGTAACAACATTAAGAAATCTAAAACTAGGTGATCTGATTATCAATGACTACGAAGCAGTTATTCTGGATTTGAGGCATGTAAATGAAAGCTATGAAAAACTTGGCCTGCCCAAAATTGACGGGGTTCTGGGAAGTGATCTGATGAAAAAGCATGATGCAGTTATCTACTACAGGGAAAACAAGATAAAGTTGTATTACTAATATCATCCAATGACCCGCTCCATTACCTCATACCAATAATGGAGGAGTCATTGAATGACAGATTCATTAATACTTTGTGATTATAAACTTCCGTTGTGAGGTCAGGGAAGATTACACAGGCACTATTCTCCGAGGTGCTCCTGTATCCTTTGTTGCAATTCAGGGTCACTCTGAAGCGCCATCATAATTTCCTGATAACGGGGTACGGTTAACTCATTTTCAGTAATCACCTTTTCCATCTCCTGCTGACCTTTTGTTTGAATCTGTTCAATTGACTCAATGGCAGAATCAAATTTTTCTATCTCATCTTCAGAGGCATCTACTTCTTGATTGGGATCCTGTTCAGCAGTCAAAATTTCATTGAACTTTTCGATATCAATACCTTCATTTTGAACAGCACCAACCATCTCTTGTTGTAATTGCTGGTCAATTGATTGAATTTCAGTTAATGCAGATGCAAATTGTTTTAATTCTCCATCGCTAACTTCAATGGTCTGGACAGGTTGTTGAGGTTGTTGTGGCTGTTGCGGCTGTTGTGCATACAAACCTGTAATTCCGGATAATAAAATAATTACAAAAACTCTTTTTAATAAAATCATAATAACAATATTTAATTTTTAATTAATTATTATCAAAGGTAACATTGCCCTGCTTTGAATCCAAATCAGAAGTGTTAAAAAACATTAAAATTTACTCAAAGAAGACAGCAATAAGGAATTTCAACTGAAGTTTCGCAGGTGTTTTAACAACATGATAATTAGCATGTAATCCCGGCTAATACCGAAAAATCCGTACCATCTGTCTCCTTTATCCGGCCGGATAATAGCATTATTTTTTTTACGGTTTTTTTTCCTGCCATTCCTGCAGATGCTGATTCCCTTCCGGCAGGTTTTAGCTTCAGTTTCACACCACTATGGGTAAATTCCTGTTTTAGTTCTGGGATTTAAGTGATATCTTTGTTCTGCTGCAGCATGATTTTCATGTTTGAGGTTGAACATTGGAATATATTGTTAATATCTAGTTTATTTGCCAATAAAATCATGCTGCTTTCAAGGATCAAAAACATGGAAATAATTATAGTTATCCTATTTGTTGGGGCTCTGACAGCGGGTTTTTTAGGTTCTTTAACGGGTCTCGGAGGCGGGGTAATCATAGTTCCTCTACTAACTGTGGGACTTGGTTTTGATATTAGATATGCAATTGGCACATCCCTGGTTGCGGTAATTGCAACATCATCAGGAGCAGCAGCGGCTTATGTGAAAGAAGGTATTACCAATCTCAGAATCGGCATGTTTCTTGAAACGGCAACAACAGTTGGGGCTTTAGGCGGTGCTGCACTGGCTGCCATTTTGTCGCCACATACCCTCATGATTATCTTTGGTATCGTATTACTGTATTCCGGTTTTCTTTCTTATAAAAACAGAATGTCAGAAACCATGCCCATAAAAAGCACAGTCCGTAAAGAAAATAAAGCAGCTCAAAGATTACAACTTAACGGGAGTTACCAAACACCCACGGGAACTGTGTATTATAATGTATTTAACCTGGGATGGAGTTACATCATTATGGCTCTGGCCGGTCTGCTTTCGGGTCTTTTAGGTATTGGCTCTGGAGCATTTAAGGTAATTGCCCTGGATACCATAATGAAACTGCCCTTTAAAGTATCTTCAGCTACCAGTAATTTTATGATCGGAGTGACGGCTGCTGCCAGTGCAGGTGTTTACCTGTCTAAAGGTTATATTGATCCTGTATTGTCTATGCCTGTTGTGCTTGGGGTGTTGCTTGGCTCGATAATCGGAGCCAGAATATTGATGAAATCAGAAACGAAACCATTAAGAATTGTGTTCGCTATTGTCATTTCCTTATTGGCTATTGAAATGATCTACAGTGGAATTACAAGAACCATGTAAACAGGATTTGAAGGTGAAGACATGGAGCAAAATAGAAGTCGAAAAGAACACACGCAATGACGTGAGTAATATCCTGCGTTACGGTGTACTTATTGCAGCACTAATAACTTTATTTGGTGGTATACTGTTTTTTATACAACATCCTGAAGCGGGTTTTGAATACGCTACCTTTGATAGAGAAATGAACAGACTTAGAGATGTGTCCACAATTATTAATGAAACCTTATTATTTAAAGGAAGGGCTATCATACAGTTTGGTATACTTGTGTTAATTACTACACCTGTACTAAGGGTTTTGTTTTCAATGATTGGGTTTGTCATTGAAAAAGACTGGATGTATGTTGCAATTACAGGAGTTGTAATTGCTGTTCTGTTTTTCAGTTTGTTTGGATGATATTCGGGTTCTGTTAAGCTTTGCTGAACAGATCATATGTTTTCAAATCAATGCTTAATGATCTTCTGACTGAAGAAGAATTTTTTCCCGTAATCATCTGCCAAATCAATTCTGATGAGATAAACTCCATCATCAACCTCCCTCAAATCCAAAAGAGAACTGCTTGCATGGAGCCTGACACTCTTTAGCTTTCTTCCGTAAACATCATAAATCCCGGCCCTTTCCGGATATATGCCCGCTTTAAAAACCAGATGCAATTCTCCGGTAGTGGGAGTGGGAAAAATGGTGACCATGACGGGACTAGCAATTTCACTTATGGAAGGGCTCACCTCCACGGTGTCTTTTGAAAAATATCTCATTCCACCGGAAAAATTTCCAACAATCAGATCGAAATGGGAATCGTTGTTTAAATCAGTAATTGCGCCTGAGGTTCTCATACCCGATTTCAGATTTATTCCCTCTTCACTCAATAAAAATCCAAGGGAATCATTTTCGTTAAAGGTACCATTTATATTCCCGTCAATATTATCAAAGTAAAACAATTTCCCTTGTTCAGAGCCTACAATTAGTTTCGTTTCGTTTTCATACTGAAAAAACAGCGGTACACTGAATCCATTGTTTGAGACTGTATAATCCGTTACATTGATGTTTCCAAGGCTGTCGGTTACCAATTCAAACGCTGCTTCTGAGGCGGTTCCGATGTTTCGGTAAAAATTTAAATTACCTTTCCGCTCACCCACAATCAAATCCGGTAGCCCGTCTTTATCAAGATCGTAAATTGCAGGGGCAGAATATTCACCTACATCGATTTCCCAGTAAAAGAATTGCTGTTCAAATTCAGCTGTATCACCCGGTGGAGCAATATTCCGGAAAAAGAACAAAGTACCTTCCGCATTACCCAAAACCAAGTCTTTATCGCCATCCCCGTCCAGATCACCAAAAGCAGGAATCAACGATTGTGTTTCTAATTCTGAAAGATTCAAATAGTCGTAATCAATTCTTTCAAATGAGGGCTCATCAGCCGTACCTGTATTTTCAAACAGGGCGAGCTTTGAAGTGTACGAAGAATGTAAAGTCAGCCATTGATCATACCAGGAGGAATCATAATAACCGTAATTTCCGACCACCAAATCCTGAAGTCCGTCGTTATTGTAATCAAAAAATGCAGGATAGGCCCCTGAACCCAGGTCGATCATTTCCTGCTGCAAAAAGCGACGTGTGCTTAAATGAAAATCCGGATTGTTTTCTTCTCCCGAATTATTGTAAAGCCATACGCTGCTGTGATTTTCCGACACAAACAAAGCCGGATCAAAAGGAGAAACCAGCATTTCCTTTTTCTGGTCATTGTTAATGTCGATATAAGCAGCCGCCGGCATGGAAAAGAGATTTACTTTTTCGGCAGCGGAAGGAAAATTCCAGTCGGGTGAAGCTATGTGGGCATCAAATGAAGTACCTTCGTTTGTAAGAAGCACAAGATCAGGATAGTCAACATCCCCAAGCACCAGATCCAATGCATTATCAGCATTCAGGTCATGCATAAAAAAAGTAGAACCTGTATGGCGATCATCTTTTCGCATTTCTTCCCTGCCTCCCAGGCATGTATCCATATAAAGATGATTTGATTCCTCGCTTTCCGCAAAATTGCCCCAGCAATACTGTACTTTTTGAAAATCAAGCGAATCGGGAATACCGTATTTTTCCATCGACATATTTTGATGCACTTCAACGAAACTTCCAAGTCCCCAGAAAGTGAGGATATCCAGGTCGCCATCTTCATCCAGATCAACAATGCCGGGATAATCGGCATAGGTGATCAGAATATTTGTATAGATGCTTCCCTGCAGAGAGGTCAGAAAAGGATAAACCATTAATTCAAATTCAGGATGATCCTGTTTGGAGACATTTTTATATACCAGAACACCTGCAAAGCCTTTGCTGTAGGTAAAAATATCCTGTTTGCCATCGTTGTTATAATCCCGCAAAATAACCCAGTCATAAAGTTCAGGAAAAAAAGAAGCGTATTCCGGTGCAAAAAGATAGGAAGCTGAATCGGCAATATTCTCATTCAGAAAAGTCATGATGCGGTTGCCGTGGCGATCAAAAACAAACAAATCTTTTATTCCGTCCATATTCAGATCAATCTCTCCAAACTGACAGGAATTCATACCCCCCGCCCAGGGATATAACAGATTTTCATTGTTATCTGCATTTTTCAACTGTGGGAAATTGCTTTGTGCATTTACAAGCTGAAAAGCTAACAGGGCAATCAGAATAACTGTAAGTTTCTTCATGGTTCAGTTGTTTGGGATAAAGTTAGTAATTTTGTTTTAGTTTAAAGTTAAAGGTTCAAAGTTTCCGCTTCATCTGATCAGCGGCAACTTTCAACTTTGAACATTCAACTTTCAACTCATCCGATCAATGAACGAAAAATTAATAGCAAATGGCCTACATACTGGTAATAGACGACGAGCGAAGCATCCGCAAAACCCTGAGGGAGATACTGGAATATGAAAAATTCAAAGTGGATGATGCAGAAAACGGAATGAAAGGATTGGAGCTTCTGGCAGAAAATGAATACGATGCCATATTGCTCGACATCAAAATGCCACAAATGGATGGCCTTGAAGTACTGGAAAAAATACAGGATAAATATGATGTGCCCGTGATCATGATTTCAGGGCACGGCAACATAGACACCGCGGTTGAGTCCATCAAAAAAGGCGCTTTTGATTATATCGCCAAGC
>CAYOFH010000179.1:0-6003 GCA_964403175.1 uncultured Marinilabiliaceae bacterium | reverse complement strand
GTATGATTATGGGGCCAGGTTTTATGATGCAAGTCTGGGGAGGTGGCATGTGCCGGATCCGCTGGTGGAAGAGCGGTACTGGGTGTCTTTATATAACTATGTTCAAAACAGTCCAGTCATGCGTATAGACCCAAATGGGGCATTGGATACGAGATATGAAGATGAAGAAGGAGAACTTTTACTAGAAACCCAAGATGGGAGCGATGATGTCGTAACTGTCCCAGAAGACAAGACAGAAGACTTTGAGTATTATGCAGAATCTTATCAAGATGAGGGGATGAAACCAGTCTATGATGACAAGGGGTGGAATGATAATATGAAAGCTGAAATATTAGGGTTTGAAACCATAGATGATATGGAGGGATTTCTGGGAAATACATCAAGTCAATGGTCTAGACAAAAACTGATTGATTATTGTCAAGTTCCAAATATTAAAAATTGGACTGAATTTTTAGGAGCCGAAGTCTTGAGCCAAAATGCAAATCCTCTTAATCATTTACCTAGTCCAATTTCAGTTAAAGCCTCACCTAAGCTTATCATCATTGGACAGACTTTCAATATCCTCAAGGCGTTTTAGAAGGTCTTTATCCAGGACAGCGCTGTTAGAACCACCGAGCAAATAATCAAGCGTAACGCCCAGTGCATCGGCTATATTTTTAGCCGTTTCAATGGACGGTTTAATCTCACCCCGTTCATACCTTCCAATAATGGCCCCGGAATTACCAATAGCTTTAGCTTTGCCCAGCTTCTCACGGGTAAAGCCTTTTTCTTTTCCAATCGTTCCGGTTCAACTGAAAGATACCAGTTGAACCAACCGGAATAAACTTCAAAGCAAACTGGAAAAATTACACCTGCTAAATGGTAACAAAAGTGATTATTTATCTTTAAATTTGTAGAGGATAAAACAATGAATGCCATGAATCTTCAAGCAAGAAAACTGGAATTGGTTCAGATGAAATTAAATACTGACCGGCCCAACTTGTTGGAAAAAGTCAGTCAAATACTCAAACAGGAGCAAGAAGCTGACTGGTGGGATGAATTACCTGTATCTGTTCAGCAAGCCATTGAAACAGGGAGCAAGGAAGCTGACAGAGGAGAGACTACTCCTCATGAAGAAGTTATGAAAGATGTTCACTTAAGATATGGCCTTTGAGATAAAAATAGTCTGATCAAATCAAGCACAATAGCTTGTTCTATAAAGTTAAGCCTTACAAGAAGGGGATAATCTTACTTGCTTTTTGGGACAACCGACAAAATCCTAAGAAACTCAAACATTAATCCCCACCGCATAGGGCAGGAAAAGCGGTAATTGTCATCACTTGCCGGCAAGTTTATCCACAATATCAACCGACGGTTCTACGATCCCTTTTTCGATTTTAAAATAATGCGCTGATTTTAATCCAATTTCACCTTCAGAAAAGCAACCAAAACAAAGTATAAATCGTTAACTTCGTATAGGATAAAAACAACGGAAGCTATGAATACTGTAGAATTAAAATCGGATCTGCACAACTTAATCGACAAGGTAGAAGATGCCACAATTTTAAATGCTATCAGAGCTATTTTAAGCAAAGAGGTCAGGGAAGAAGATTTTTGGGACGAATTGCCATTAAGTATTCAGGAATCTGTAAAGAAAGGCATGGAGCAAGCCAAAAGGGGTGAGACAAGACCTCATTCTGAAGTAATGAAAAAATATGAGAAATGGCTTTAGTTGCAAGGTGGTCTAAGGAGGCCGAAGATACTTTTGATGAAATAATAGAATATTTAGAAGACAACTGGACCGAAAGAGAAATACAAAACTTTGTTCGAAAGGCTCACAAGGTTATAGGGCAAATTGAAAAGAACCCTTACCAGTTCAAAGCTTCCCGGTTCCAGGAAATACGTAAGGCTTTAATAACAAAGCATAACAGTTTGTTTTATTTTGTGAATGAAGCTGATAAGGTTATAGAACTTTATACATTTTGGGACAACCGACAAAATCCCCAAAAACTTAAATATTAATCCCCACCGCACAGGTCAGGAAAAGCAGTGTTCGTCATAGTCAGTCCCAACCAAATCAGGGCTAACGTGACCTCTCTCCGGCTGAATCAGTCTCCATCAGGCACACCAAACTGGACTAAACCAGATATTTCCTTAACTTTGCATTTCCGTCCTTATTGATTGAGGTCGCGACTGATTTATGGCAAACAAATTCATTAATCTTACTTCAGCAATTGGGAACTGGTGTAAAGCCGGTTTAACTAATTGCTGCTTGCTTGTACATTGAAATATCATGAGTAAAACAGAACAACTGAGAGAACTGATAAAGCAGAGGGTTTTACTACTCGATGGGGCAATGGGCAGCCTCATTCAACAATATCAACTTTCCGAAGAGGATTTCAAAGGAGAGGAATTCAGCAACCATTCTCATTCTCAACGTGGAAACAATGACCTGCTTTCCCTTACCCGTCCGGATATTATTTCTACCATTCACGAAAAATATTTAGAGGCAGGATCCGATATCATTGAGACCAACACGTTCAACTCCACCCGAATCTCACAAGCCGATTATGGATTGGAAGACCGTGTTTACGACCTCAACAAACAATCAGCCCTTCTTGCTTCGGAAGCAGCAAAAAAATATTCCACCCCCGATAAACCACGATTCGTTGCAGGATCCATGGGGCCTACCAACAAAACAGCCTCGCTGAGTCCCGATGTCAACAACCCCGGCTATCGTGCAGTGACTTTTGACGATCTCGCTGCGGTCTATGCCGAACAGGCATCAGGACTTCTGGACGGAGGTGCCGATCTGTTACTTCTGGAAACTGTTTTCGACACGCTGAATGCCAAAGCGGCTCTTCACGGAATCGGGGAAGAGCTCAAAAAACGGGGGCTAAAGGATTTTCCCGTAATGGTTTCCGTAACAGTTGCCGATGCCAGCGGAAGAACCCTTTCAGGCCAGACACTGGAGGCTTTTCTCATCTCCATCTCTCATTTCCCCCTGTTTTCCATCGGGCTGAACTGCTCCTTTGGTGCCGAAGATCTTCGTTCGTATGTAAAAACACTGGGCGAAAAAACACCCCATTTCATCAGTGCTTATCCCAATGCCGGACTGCCCAACCAGTTTGGAGAATACGATGAAACACCCGATGAAATGGCTCCCAAGATTTTTCAGTACCTCAATCAGGGACTGGTTAATATTATTGGCGGATGCTGCGGAACAACTCCGGAGCACATCAAGGCCTTTGGCAACTACATCAAAGACGCCCGGCCGCATGTGCCCTCCAGAGTGGATGTAAAAACAAAACTGAGCGGACTGGATGCTCTCGTAATTGACCAAAACACCAATTTCGTTAACATCGGGGAACGTACCAACGTGGCCGGTTCCAAAAAATTTGCCCGCCTTATCAGAGAAGAAAAATACGAAGAAGCTCTTTCGGTAGCACAAAGTCAGGTGGAAGGCGGAGCACAAGTGATCGATGTAAACATGGATGATGCCATGCTCGATGCCAAAAAAGAGATGGTAACATTTCTAAATCTGATGGCTGCTGAACCCGACATTGCCACGCTTCCGGTAATGGTTGATTCCTCCAAATGGGAAGTTCTGGAAGCCGGACTGAAGTGTCTTCAGGGCAAATCCATTGTCAACTCCATCAGTCTGAAAGAGGGAGAGGAACAATTTCTGAGTCAGGCCTCAGCCATCAAAGAGTATGGTGCAGCAGTCGTTGTTATGGCTTTTGATGAAAAAGGTCAGGCCGATACTTTTGAGCGGCGCAAAGAGATTTGCCAAAGAGCTTATGATCTGCTTACTCAAAAAGTGGGATTTCCTCCTCAGGACATCATTTTTGACCCAAATATTCTTGCCATCGGAACAGGCATCGAAGAACACAACAATTACGGGGTGGATTTCATCAATGCCACCAAATGGATCAAAGAAAATTTACCGCATGCCAAGGTAAGTGGCGGTGTCAGCAACCTCTCCTTTTCGTTCAGGGGAAACAATCTGGTTCGGGAAGCCATGCATGCAGTTTTTCTCTACCATGCCATCAGTGCCGGAATGGATATGGGTATCGTAAACCCCGGGATGCTCCGGATTTATGACGATATTCCGGCCGATCTGCTTGAACTTGTAGAAGATGTGGTACTAAATCGTCGTGAAGATGCCACCGAACGGTTAATCGATAAGGCAGAGGCCATCAAAGATGACAAAGACCCCGAAGTTGCTGCAAAAAAGGACAGCTGGCGGGAGAAACCCCTTGAGGAACGGCTCCATCACTGCCTGATTAAAGGAATTCCTGATTTTCTGGAAGAAGACCTGACAGAAGCCAGGGAGAAATATGAATTTGCACTCGACATCATCGAACAACCGCTGATGGACGGAATGAATATAGTAGGAGAGTTATTTGGATCGGGTAAGATGTTCCTGCCCCAGGTAGTAAAGACAGCAAGGGTAATGAAAAAGGCCGTTGCCTGGCTGGAGCCATTCATTGAAGAGGAAAAAAAAGCCTCCGGAAATGCCAATACAAAAAAAGGGAAAGTCCTGATGGCTACCGTGAAGGGCGATGTTCACGACATCGGAAAAAATATAGTGGGGGTAATTCTGGCCTGCAACAATTACGATGTGGTTGACCTTGGGGTAATGGTACCTGCAGAGAAAATTTTAAGTGAAGCCATCAAACAGGAAGCCGATATAGTGGGTCTTAGCGGACTGATTACTCCATCACTGGAAGAGATGAGCAATGTAGCCCGCGAAATGGAACTGCGTGGAATGAAAACACCCCTGCTGATCGGGGGAGCCACTACTTCTAAGGTTCACACCGCTGTAAAAATCGATCCACACTACTCCGGCCCGGTGGTTTATGTAAAGGATGCATCGATGAGCGCCCAGGTTGTAGGGGCGTTGTTCTCGGCCAAAGAACATGAAAGATACACCAGTGAAATCAGTGAAGAATACCACAAGCTGAGAGAAGCCAACAAAAATAAAAAAGTTAAAGAATATCTTCCCATAGAGGATGCCCGTGAGAAAAAATGGAAAACCAACTGGGAAAAAGCTCCGGTAAAAAAACCGGCATTTTTGGGTATTAAAACCTTTTCGGATTACCCGGTTGAAGAAATCATTCCATTTATCGACTGGACTTTCTTTTTCCATGCATGGAGACTAACAGGAAATTACCGGGGTATTGAAAATGTAATTGACCAGGCTTCAGAAAAACACTGGCTGGAAAATTTCTCTTCTGACAGTGCCCGGGACAAAGCCAATGAAGCCCTGAAACTCTGGACAGACGCCCGCCAAATGCTACAGCGCATTATTGACGAAAAAATGCTTAACGCAAATGGCGTAATCGGACTTTTTCCGGCCAACAGTGTGGGCGATGATGTGGAAGTCTATACCGGAGAAGACCGGTCTGAAGTGGCAACAACCTTCCATTTTCTGCGTGAACAGCAAAAAAAGCAGGGCAAAGAAGTCTATTATTCATTGGCTGATTTTGTTGCCCCCAAAGATTCGGGCATCCCAGATTACATCGGAGGTTTTGCAGTAAGCGCAGGAGAAGGAATTGAAAAATGGATAAAAGAATTTGAAGCGAATCAGGATGACTACAACGCCATTTTGTTAAAATCTCTGGCCGACAGGTTGGCAGAGGCTTTTGCCGAGCTAATGCATTTCCGGGTAAGAAAAGAATTCTGGGGCTACCATCCCGATGAGGAATTTAACTACGACGATCTGGTGCGCGAACGCTACCGGGGCATTCGTCCGGCACTGGGCTATCCTGCCTGTCCCGATCACAGTGAAAAACGCCTGTTATTTGACCTGATGAATGTGGAAGAAAATGCAGGAATCACATTGACCGAGCATTTCAGCATGTATCCCAATGCGTCTGTCAGCGGACTTTACCTGGGACATCCGGATGCAATCTATTTCGGAATAGGCAAAATTAAATCCGATCAGGTAAAAGACACTGCTAAACGGAAAGGAATGACCCCGGAAGAATTTGAAAAATGGATTCCGACCAACCTGGCCGA
>CAYOFH010000178.1:0-6007 GCA_964403175.1 uncultured Marinilabiliaceae bacterium | reverse complement strand
CCTGAATCGCTAAAATACAGGATCAAACCGATTGCAATGAATATTAGTATAGCTGAATGTTTTTTTCTCATTGTGCTAAAATAACAGAAAAAACTTTAATTTAGAAAAAGCGGTTTCCAACCACCTTATTTGATTGGATTAAGGTGAAATTTTGATGATGCCGGTTGTTTTACCGACAGAAAGAAGAGAGTTCTGCATCCGGGAACCGTTGTCTTCTTTCAATCGGCTGATGGGTGCAAGATAGAATTACTTTTTTTCAGATAAAATGAAAAGAACGTTCCTGTAATTAGTTGTAATGAACAGAGGTGTACCTTAAATCCTCTCTGGTGGGGACTTTGAGTATGCAGTGGGATAGCTGGCAGATGGTAGAAAATTGAAAGAATTCGTGGAAAGTTGGGATAGTGGAATGGTGGAAAAGCACTTAACTCAGCATCTCACATATTCATCAGCTTTGTAATCTTTTTTGCGAGTATTTGTAAAATGCTATAAATTAATATGTTAGCTGTGTTTTTGGTTGGGCTTTTTCGTGTTTTGTAACTTTTTGTTAAGTAGAATTATGGCTAAGTGACTGATATTTAATGTTTTGAATTAGTCGTAATTGACCTTTCTTCGTACCTTCTTCGGGGCTCCTTCGGCCTTTGTTCGACTATTCTCCGACTCTATAGGAGTCGGAGAATAGTCGGAGAAAAGTCGAACAACCGTCAATGAAGACCCGAAGAAGGGGTGAGGAAAGTACGAAGAAGGGTCGGAGAGAAAGTTTACAAATCTGTCATAGTCAATAGATGGTATTTTGCCATAGATTTTTCAATTACAGTAAAATCAATGTTAAAATCGGCCAAAATCCCCGGAATTTGCAAAAGATTTAACATCTTTACATTTTGAAATCTAGAAGGAACTAATTGTGCGAAATTATTCGGAAATAGGATGTTTAACTTTACTGGGGGTTACACTCACGGTATATGTGGCTGTAGGCAATTGTCAGCCGGATCACAATCCGGATGAATGGTCTTCTAAGAACATCAATACCGAAGAGGTTGAAAAAACAATAAAGGCCGTTAGTGGCAAACACTATTTTGTAAAAGTTTCCACACAGTCCTCATCACAAAAAGGAATCCAAAATACTTTTGCAGGTTTTCCTTCCTTTAGACCCGCAGGCATTTCAGATATCCAGGATGGCGCTGTCTTTCCGGCAGGTGTTACTTTGTGGTCACTTCAGGATTATTCAACATTTACAACGGATCGTCTTTATTTCGGAATCAGATTAAATTATTCTGATTTTTTTGAATATAAAAATCCTTCAAAGCTTCTTCATCTTGAAATCAGAGCCGGGCCCCGTCAGGCTTGATTTTCAATACTTATTATTTATTTTTTCTTCCACATGATTCTTTTTGGGAAGGATGATTTTTACCTATTATTATAATATTTAATTTATTCATATTATGCCGGTTTTTAACCAGATAATGACCAAAATGTTTGGCAGTAAATTTACGCGTGACCAAAAATTGGTGATGCCTGTTGTCGAACAAATAAAAAGTGTTTCTCCCGAAATAGAGAAACTCTCGAATGATGAACTGCGCCAGCGTACAGTTGATTTGAAAGCCCGTCTTCAGAAAACCATAAGCGAGGAGCAAAAGAAAATTGAAGAGCTTAAGGAGAAAACTGAAAACAGCAAACTGGGCGTTAATGATCGGGAAGATATTTACGATCAGATAGATAAGCTGGAAGATAATATTACAGAAAAACTCAAAGGAACCCTCGATGAAATTCTTCCCGAAGCCTTTGCTGTGGTAAAGGAGACTGCCCGTAGATTTAATGATAATGAAACTATTATTGTTAATGCAACCGATTTTGACCGTGACCTGGCAGCCAAACATGACTTTGTGGAAATTGAAAACGACAAAGCTGTTTATCACAATACATGGCAGGCTGGTGGTAACCAAGTTACCTGGGATATGGTGCACTATGATGTTCAGCTTTTTGGTGGAGTAGTACTTCATCAGGGTAAGATTGCAGAGATGGCTACAGGTGAAGGTAAAACTCTTGTGGCGACCTTGCCTGTATTCCTGAATGCACTGACGGGACGTGGCGTTCATCTTGTAACGGTGAACGATTACCTGGCCAAGCGTGATTCCGAA
Source organism: uncultured Marinilabiliaceae bacterium (assembly GCA_964403175.1). Lineage (GTDB taxonomy): Bacteria > Bacteroidota > Bacteroidia > Bacteroidales > Marinilabiliaceae > Marinilabilia. Next base: position 3,872 of record CAYOFH010000178.1, on the reverse strand, counting down.
TGGATGGGCCCGATCTTTATGTTTCACGGATTGAGTGTGGACTGTATAGACCGGCATCAGCCCAACTCTGAAGCCCGCCGTGCTGCTTACAAAGCAGATGTTACTTACGGAACCAACAACGAATTCGGTTTCGATTACCTGCGTGACAACATGGCCGTTTCGCCCAAAGATCTGGTGCAGAGGAAACACAATTATGCCATCGTTGATGAGGTTGACTCGGTTTTGATTGATGATGCGCGTACTCCGTTGATAATCTCCGGACCGGTGCCTAATAAAGGAACCGATCAGCTTTTCATGGATTATCGCCCCAAAGTAGAGAAGTTGTTTGAAACGCAGCGTGCTCTGGTAACTAAAATTCTGGCCGAAGCCAAGCAAAAACTTAAGTCGGAAGACCACAAGGTTCAGGATGAAGGTTCTTTACTGTTGCTTAGAGCATACAAAGGGCTTCCAAGAAATAAAGCCATCATTAAATTTCTGAGTGAGCAGGGAATGAAAGCCCGTATGCTCAAAACAGAGAATTTCTACATGCAGGAAAATAACAAAAGAATGCATGTGGTTACCGATCCGCTTTATTTTGTGATTGATGAGAAAACCAACTCGGTGGAGATGACCGATAAGGGGATTGATTTGATTACGGGAACCAGTGATGATGCCGATTTCTTTGTTATGCCGGATATCGGTTCTGAAGTGGCCCGTATTGATAAGGATGATTCCCTGAATGAGGAAGCAAAAGTGGCGAAAAAAGATGAAATGCTACAGAATTATGCGGTCAAGTCTGAGCGTGTTCATACCGTTAACCAGTTGCTCAAGGCCTACGCCATGTTCGAGAAAGATGTGGAATATGTGGTCATGGACAATAAAGTGAAGATTGTGGATGAGCAGACCGGTCGTATCATGGAGGGGCGTCGCTATTCAGACGGACTACATCAGGCCATTGAAGCCAAAGAACGGGTGAAAGTGGAAGCTGCCACACAGACCTATGCTACCATTACTTTGCAGAACTACTTCCGGATGTATAACAAGCTGGCCGGTATGACAGGTACAGCAGAGACGGAAGCAGGAGAGTTCTGGAATATTTACGAACTGGATGTGGTGGTAATCCCAACCAACAGACCTATCGTTCGAAAAGACCACGAAGACCTGGTGTACAAAACCACTCGTGAGAAATATAATGCAGTTATTGAGGAAATTTCCGCACTGGTAAAGGCCGGAAGACCTGTGCTGGTAGGTACTACATCGGTTGAAGTTTCTGAATTGCTGAGCCGGATGCTTAAGATCCGCGGAATTAAACACAACGTCCTGAACGCCAAACAACACCAGCGTGAGGCTGAAATTGTGGCTGATGCCGGAAAAGAGGGTGTGGTAACCATCGCAACCAACATGGCCGGTCGTGGTACCGATATTAAACTATCCAAGGAAGTAAAACAAGCCGGAGGTTTGGCAATTGTGGGTACCGAACGTCACGAATCCCGCCGTGTAGACCGCCAGTTGCGTGGTCGTGCCGGTCGTCAGGGCGATCCGGGTTCTTCACAGTTTTTTGTTTCGCTCGAAGATAACCTGATGCGTCTTTTCGGATCGGATCGTATTGTTAAGTATATGGATCGTATGGGTATTCAGGATGGTGAAGTGATTCAGCACAGCATGATTACCAAGAGCATTGAGCGTGCCCAGAAAAAAGTTGAGGAAAATAACTTCGGTATCCGTAAGCGTTTGCTGGAATATGATGATGTTATGAACTCTCAGCGTGAAGTAATTTACACCAAGCGTAAACACGCGTTATACGGGGAACGTATCCAGGTGGATATTTCAAATATGATGCTTGATACCTGTGAGGCAATTATTACAGAATATCAGCAAAATAATGATTTTGAAGGTTTCAAAGCAGAGTTAATCCGGACTTTCTCTTCCGACTCTCCTTTTAACCAGGAAGAGTTTATGAAATCAAAAGTGGAGGAGTTGGCTGATAAGCTTTACACCAAAGTGTGGACCAATTATCAGCGAAGAATGGAAACTATCGCCCGTCAGGCCTATCCCGTTGTAAAGGATGTGTTTGAAAATAAAGGTGAGGTTTATGAAAATATTGTAGTTCCGATTTCGGATGGAGCACGCGTATTCCAGATAACCACCAATTTGAAGAAAGCTTATGAGACGGAGGGTGCCGACCTGGCCAAATCATTCAACAAAGCAATGTTGTTGCTTACAATTGACGAAGCATGGAAAGATCATCTGCGTGAATTGGACGACCTGAAACAAGCTGTGCAGAATGCCTCTTACGAACAAAAAGATCCGTTATTGATTTATAAGTTTGAATCGTTCAATCTTTTTAAAACAATGATTGGGGATAACAATCGTAAAGTTGTTGCCTTACTGGCCAAAGCCCATATCCCAATCAGGGATGCCAGTCAGGTGAAAAAAGCCGAAGATCAGAAACGTCAGGATCTTGGTCGTCTTAAGATGCAAAAAGATGAATTGCCAGGAGTGGGATCTCCAGGAACTGCATCCCGCGGAGGTCAGCCAGGCATTCAACAAAAAGAAAAGGTTAAAGCAGAGCCGGTTCGTGTAGAGAAAAAAGTAGGTCGCAATGAGCCCTGTCCATGCGGAAGTGGAAAGAAATACAAACAGTGTCACGGAAAATAATTGTTTATGTTTTTATTAAATTATATTACCTGGAATCCTGATCCCGAGATTTTTTCTCTTGGGCCATTGTCGGTACGTTATTACGGGCTCTTTTTTGCAATGGGCTTTTTGTTGGGGTATTACATTATTGAGCGTATGTTTAAGTGGGAGCAACTGCCCGAAAAATGGCTCGATAAGATATTCCTCTATGTAGTTATTGCCACTGTAATTGGGGCTCGCCTCGGGCATGTGTTCTTTTACGGATGGGATTATTATTCCCAGAATCCTGCTGAGATACTTGCCATTTGGCACGGGGGACTGGCAAGTCATGGTGGCGCCATCGGTATTTTGGTAGCCATCTACTTTTATTCTAAGAATGTGAGTAAAAAACCCATGGTATGGATTCTTGACCGATTAGTGGTTCCTGTGGCTCTGGCGGCAGTATTTATTCGTTTGGGCAATCTGATGAATTCCGAAATTGTAGGTCATGCAACCGATATACCCTGGGCATTCTGGTTCCAGAAAGTGGATCCGGAATCGGTCACCCCGCGGCATCCAACACAGATCTATGAAGCTCTTGCGTATCTTGTGACGTTTGTTTATCTGATGTTTTTATATTGGAAAACCAATGCACGACTTCGCCAGGGACTTCTTTTCGGAGTTTTTCTGATCGGAATTTTTGCCTCAAGGTTTATCATTGAATTCGTTAAAACAGATCAGGAAGCTTTTGAGGCAGGAATGGTGATGAATATGGGACAAATATTGAGTATTCCATTTATCATTGGCGGTCTTTATTATGTGAACAGAGCCATTAAAAGAGGACCGATACAGACGAATGATGGGAAAAAGTAAAAGATGGAACAGTTAATTGTATTAGACCGTTAGATGTTGAGACATCAGATTTAAGATGAAAGTAGTTTAGTCAGTAGTTTTTAGTCAGTAGCCAGTAGTCGGATTTCAATTACTGACAAACCCGTGAACTAACAAAGTTACATAAACAGTACATTTTAAGAGGCTTATAACTCTTGATGGATAAAAGTAAATTTGTCGTTAGTCAGCAGGCAGTAGTTATTTCTTTTTAAAACGATAGCTCTGAAGGCGTGGCGAAATTACATAAAAATTACATTTTAAAAAGTTCCTGAAAAAGTTTAACGGACTATTATATTTAAAAAACTGCACAAAACAGAATTTATACCAATGGCCGGTTATTTAGTTAATTGGTCATTGGTGTTTATAAGGGTTTTTCAGAATAGTTT
>CAYOFH010000177.1:0-6015 GCA_964403175.1 uncultured Marinilabiliaceae bacterium | reverse complement strand
GGAGCTCCCGTGGTGATTTGGGTAATTTGGAATCGGAAAGCCGGGAAGTTGGAGTGATGAGCATGGGGCATGGGGCAAGGAGCATGGGGGACAGGGCAGAGGAGAATTGGGGGGGTAGGAAGGGAAAGACAAGAATTTGAGCGCAGCGGAAATCATGAACGCCAAAAGATATTATATCGTGAACTAAAGTAGGTCAGGGTTTAAGGGATGAAATCCCTTTTGGGAAAATGTTTAGGACACTATTAACCCAAAATACTTATATGTCTTATGTGGTTCAGTTGCCTTTCTTTGATTTTGTCAGATCTGTGGGTATATCGTTATCAAAACCAATCACTACTGACTACTGGCTACTGACTAAAGACTAGATCACTTATATCTATGAAAAAACTAAAGCATCCATTGATGATTGTCGGCACCGGTTCCGATGTGGGCAAAAGCGTGCTGGCAGCAGGTTTCTGCCGTATATTTCTGCAGGATGGCTACAGGCCTGTGCCTTTCAAGGCGCAGAATATGTCGCTCAACAGCTACGTGACAGCCAACGGGGGCGAGATAGGGCGCGCCCAGGCTGTGCAGGCTGAGGCTTGTCGGGTGGATTGCCATACAGATATGAACCCCGTATTGCTGAAACCCGGATCGGATAAGCAATCGCAGGTAATTGTCAATGGACGGGTTTTGGGAAATTATTCTGCCGGTAGTTATTTCCGGGGCGAGATAAAAGACCAGTTGTTTAATGAAGTTTTAAGAGCTTTTGGACGACTCCATGAATCATATAGTCCTGTGGTAATTGAAGGTGCGGGAAGTATTGCTGAACTCAATCTCAAAACCAACGATATCGTAAATATGCGAATGGCTGTTGCTGCTAAAGCGGCTACGGTTCTGGTGGCCGACATTGAGCGGGGAGGAGTTTTTGCCAGTGTTTACGGTTCCATTCAGTTATTGGAGCCGGAAGAACGTGAATGCATTAAAGGAATCATTATTAATAAATTCAGAGGAGATATTTCCCTGTTCGATAAGGGACGGAAGATCATAGAGGAACTGACCGGCATCCCGGTACTGGGAATCATTCCGGCTTTCACGCATATCAGTATCGAAGAGGAGGATTCAGTTTCTCTGGAGCGAAAAGCCACTTTTTCGGTGGATAATAAGGTAAATGTGGCAGTTATTCATTTGCGGAGGCTTTCTAATTTTACCGATTTTAACGCTTTAGAGCAGGATCAACGAGTAAATCTCTTCTATACCAATAACACCGAAGAAATAGGAAAAGCCGATATCATTATTCTTCCGGGGTCGAAAAGCACCATTGCCGATTTGATTGAACTGCGGCGCAATGGAGTGGCAGCAGAGATTGTGCGTCAGGTTCGTAAGGGAAAGACAGTGGTTGGAATTTGTGGCGGCTACCAAATGATGGGACAGCGTATTGAAGACCCTCAAAACGTGGAGGGTGCCGTGGATGCTGTTCCGGGGTTAAATATTTTACCTGTTAAAACGGTAATGGAAAAAGAGAAATTAACGGTTCGTTCTTCTTTTTTCTTTAAGGGATACGAGTCGCCTTGCGAAGGGTATGAAATACATATGGGACAGACTATTTTTCAGAAAGATAACCATTTTCTGAACCGGACTTCTGACGGGACGGGCGAAGGATGTATGCTTAATGAGCGGGTGTGGGGAACTTTTATGCACGGGATTCTCGATAATCCGGAGGTTATGGAGGATTTGCTCTCTCCATATACAGAAAAGAAATGTGAAGCCGGTAATTATGCTGATTTCAAACAGAAGCAATACGACCTTCTGGCTGCTCATCTTCGCGAAAATGTAAATGTGGATTTGGTCTATAAAATACTGTCAGAATGATAAATGGTCACGGTGACGATATCTTTAATTTTCCTGATATCCGGATTAATTTTAGTTCGAATGTCAGTCCCGCGGGAATAAATCCGCTGTTACAGGAACATCTTTGTTCATGCATACATAATATTGAGCGGTACCCCGAGCCGCTGGCCGAAAGTCTGGCGCAGAAAATTGAGCGGAAGAATCGCCTGCCAAATGGCAGCTTGCTGATTACCAATGGGGCAGTGGAAGCTTTTTACCTGATTGCTGAATTGTTCCGGAAAAAACGGTCGCTCATATTCTATCCCTCTTTTTCCGAATATGCCGATGCTTGTTTAAGGGCAAACCACCATATAGAATATTGTCATCATTCTGAATTTGAATCGGCAGATTATTCAAAGACAGACCTTGTATGGATTTGTAATCCTAATAATCCGGACGGCCGCATTTATGAAATAGATTTTTTGAGAACCCGGATTGAGACCCACCCCAAAGTTTTTTTTGTTATTGATGAAGCGTATGTCGATTTCTTAGACCGGGATATTTCCCTGCAGGCGTATCTGACAGACTATCCAAATCTGATAGTTGTGAAGTCGATGACCAAGAAATTTGTCATTCCGGGTCTCCGATTAGGGTACCTTATTGCTGCTCCGAATTTGGTTCAGAATTTTAAAAAGAAGGTTATGCCCTGGAGAATTAATTCTCTTGCTATTGAAGCCGGAAAGTATTGTGTCCGGAATAATGAAAATGATGATAATGAGATGAAAAAGTGGCTTGATGAATCTCGCAGGGTTCAGTCAGCAATTGATTCTATAGACGGTTTTTCTGTTGTATGTTCGCAAACAACTTTTTTTCTCGTGGACGGGCCGGTTAAGGCGTCAGAGCTAAAAAAAGTGCTGGCTTCGGATTTTGGGTTGTTAATCAGGGATGCTTCTAATTTTAAGGGATTGTCGGATCGCTTTTTTCGCATTTCAGTTCAGTCTCCCAGGGGAAATGACTTGTTAATTAAAGCACTGTCGCGATGGAGTTGAACCTGCTTATTCCTGCCTTATTGTTAGCGTGGTTGCTCGACCGGTATATGGGGGATCCAAAGTGGTTTCCGCATCCGGTAGTCGCTTTTGGTCGCTTTATTGCTTTTTGCGAAAGATGGTGGAATCTCGGGAAATATAGATTCTTTCGTGGAATGTTGGTGACAATAGTGTCTGTCACCGGAGTTTTTTTCATTTTCTGGTATTTGTTTCAACTTGCTGATGGGCTGAATATCTGGTTGGGGGCCGGATTAAAAAGTATTTTTATTTTCTCTGGATTGGCCGGTACAACCCTGATAAAGGAAGGTAAGGCTGTTTTTGAAAAATTGAAGGAAGGACTTGAGGAAGGCCGGCAGCAGGTAGCCCGGATTGTTGGTCGTGATACCGGAAATCTGAGCAAGCATGAAATAAAGACCGCAACCCTGGAAACACTGTCCGAAAATCTCAGTGATGGGGTGGTGGCACCTCTCTTTTGGTTCGCAGTGGCAGGAGTGCCGGGAATGATGGCTTACAAGATGGTTAATACTCTGGATTCGATGATTGGTTACCGAAATGAGAAATATGAACATTTTGGAAAGTTTGCTGCCCGATTGGATGATGTTGCCAATTTTTTCCCGGCCCGAATGACTGCCTTATTAATGGCTTTATGCGGCTGGAGCTTCAATGCTCTGAGCTATATTTTCAGGTACGGAAGTGCTCACAAGAGTCCCAATGCAGGATATCCCGAAGCAGCGCTGGCCGGTATTTTGAATGTTCAGTTTGGGGGTAGTCACAACTATTTTGGAAAAATAGTGTCCAAACCGGTAATTGGTCAAAATCCAAGAGGACTGAATGATAATGATTTAATCAAAACGATAAAAATAAACAGGAGGGTAGAGTTTGCGATGATTGTATTGGTTATAAGTAGTTTGTTGTTTTTTAAATAGTCCAGGTTACAATAGATCGTTAGATTTTTAGATATATGATTTAAGATGATCATATAACGTTGAAAATCTGTATTTTAACACAAAAATTCTTGTGGTTACAAAGGGCTGGTTCAGAGTTTTTTGTAAAAGATTTACGGAGTATTGGGTTAAAGAGTTGTTTTTAATAAAACATCGAATATCACTAAATATGATATATCTAAACTCTAATTTCTAAAAAACTAAAAAAACTAAAAATCTAACAATCTATTGAGTTATGGGAAGTTGGATTATTGATGCTTTGATATCGAATTAACGAACAAAATGAAACGTGTAAAATAATCTCACTTATTAATAATATTCATGAAATCATTACTAAACCTAGACATTCAGCCCACAGCCAATGAAGAGCTGAGGAAACTGTTACAATTCAATATTGATCAGAAGACAAAGCCCGTGGGGTCGCTGGGGATATTGGAAGAGCTGGCGCTTCAAACTGGTCTTATTCAGGGAACCACAAAACCCGAATTAAAACATCCGGTAATGCTTACCGTAGCTTCCGATCATGGTATTACGGAAGAGGGGGTTAGCCCTGTTCCCCCTGAAATTACCTGGCAGCAGATTAATAATTTTCTCAACGGGGGCGGAGGAATCGGACTTTTCTGCAAGCTGTATGGCTTTGATCTTTATGTAGTAGATGCTGGTGTGAATCATGATTTTGAGACGCACCCCGGACTCATCAACAGAAAAGTGCGTAATGGAACGCGTAATTTCCTGAAAGAGCCGGCGATGACAACTGAAGAATGTGATCAGGCCATCGGGAATGGACGTGATGTCGTGGCTTCACTTGCGGAAAAAGGAAGTAATGTGATTGGTTTTGGCGAAATGGGTATTGGTAATTCCTCTCCGGCCACTGCTTTATTGTCGGTTTACACAGGTTTTTCGGTGGAGGAATGTACCGGACCAGGATGTGGATTGGATGATGAGGGGGTAAAAAGAAAGGCAAAAGTGTTGCGTCAGGCCATAGAAAAGCATGGGATATCTGCAAAACCTGAAGAAAATCTGGCCCGGTACGGAGGATTGGAAATTGCCACCATAGTCGGTGGAATGCTGGAAGCAGCTCAGCGTCGAATGATTATTATTGTAGATGGATTCATCACTACCTCTGCTTTTTTGGCTGCCTATGAGATTTGTCCCACGATTCGGGAGTATGCTGTATTCTCTCATTGCTCTAAAGAGCACGCACACATTAAGATGCTTGACCATATGAAGGGGCGTCCTCTGCTTAATCTAGACCTGCGACTGGGAGAAGGAACCGGCTCTGCCCTTGCCTATCCCATAATCCAGGGAAGTGTAGCCATGCTGAATGAGATGACTTCCTTTGGCGAGGCAAAAGTTTATAATGTAACAAATAAAGGTAAGACGGTTGAAGGGTAAAAAGGTCAGATGGTAAATGAAGTTGAGCATGAGACCACCTTATACCTTTCCACCTTTTTACCGTATGACCATTAATACTTGCTTATGCGAGAACTAAACATCCTTTTTTCCTCAATACTCTATTTTACCCGGCTTTCATTGCCGTTCAAAGTGGAGTACCGGAAAGAGAATCAGCAATTGGCACTAACCTGGTTTCCTTTGATTGGAGTAATTGTTGGAGGAATCGGAGCCCTGATTTTTTGGTTGGCCCATTTCTGGTTGCCTCAATCGGTGGCTGTGATTTTGTCACTTGGAGCCAGTGTATTGGTAACCGGAGCTTTTCATGAAGACGGTTTTGCTGATGTTTGTGATGCATTTGGAGGTGGCTACACCAAAGAGCAACGCCTTAAAATCATGAAAGACTCCAGGGTCGGAGCTTATGCCCTCATCGGTGTAGTGCTACTTTTTGCATTTAAAATTGCGTTGCTCACAGAAATGAGTGCTGTTGGGATTCCGGCGGTTTTAATTACAGCTCATTCTTTAAGTCGTTGGTCAACTTTAATTATCTCAATGAAGTGGCCCTATGCTCGTCCAACGGGCGAGTCTAAATCCAGAGATACCAGTCATCCCATTTCATGGGGGCGTTTTTTTTGGGCTTTGGCATTAGGCGTGGCCCCGCTGGCTTTGTTTGAAACCTGGTGGGTGCTGGTAACAATACCGGCCGTCACTGTCTTTTCCATATTAGCTGGTTCCTGGTTTCAGAAACGAATCGGAGGATACACCGGCGATGGACTGGGTGCTGTTCAGCAGGTAAATGAAGTGCTGGTAATGGCCCTGCTGTT
>CAYOFH010000176.1:0-6069 GCA_964403175.1 uncultured Marinilabiliaceae bacterium | reverse complement strand
TGAAGATTCAGACACTCTATGATTTTGAAATGGGTGAAGGGATTGTACCTGATTTGTCGAAATACTAGCCTGAATTATTCACCAATAATCTATTCGGATGTCCGGCTATCTGCAAAATACAATCGTTCTCAATAAAATGGATTTGAAAATAATTCATTATATCCTACATCTATTTTATTTGCGGTTGATTGTATTTCTTGATATCTGAACATCTCATAACGATAATTCATGAATCGAAGATCGACGAAGTCAATAAAGCAGGCTTAAAAATAAAACTCCTTCGGGTGAAACGAGCATGGTAATGAAGCCTCAAAAGAACATGAATAAGTTCTTACATGCGAGTTCCATCCGGCGTTAATAAATAAATTTTATACGGATGAAAAAAATATTTTGTGCTTTACTTTTTACTCTGATTATTGCCGGTTGCGGTAATCAGAACCAACGTTTTAATATGGATGTGGCTGTAGATGTGACAGTCCAGAACCTAACTCCCGGCACTGTCAGAGAGGTTGTTACGGTTACCGGCGATTTGCTGCCTGAAGGTTCTGTATCCCTGACGAATGAGATGTCAGGTGAGTATTTTCTGCAGAAGAATCCTTCAACGGGTACTCTCTATAGAATGGGAGACGAGGTGAGCAAAGGAGATGTAATTATCAGACTGGAAGACAAAGCTTATCGCAACACCACCGATATTGAGGGAGAGCGACTTAATCTGGAGATATCTGAACAGGAATATGAAAAGCAGAAGGCCCTGTATGAAAAAGGAGGTGTTACCCAAAGGGAACTGGTTAATGCTGAACGCAATCTGGTAACTGCGCGGAAAACATATGAAAACGCTCAAATAAATCTTGCTAAAATGAGTATTGAAGCGCCATTTGAAGGGGTAATTACCTTTTTGCCCTATTATTCCCAGGGTGTAAGGATCCAACAGGGTGTAGAAATGGTTAGTATTATGAATTATGACAAGATGATACTAAATGTTACTCTGCCTGCTTCTTCATTTGGAAAGGTTAAAGCCGGACAATATGCCCATATTACCAGCTATTCGTCTGCTAAAGATACCGTTACAGGAACTATTTCGCAGCTTTCTCCTGCCCTGGATGTTGCCACACGCTCTTTTAAGGGACGGATTGAAGTTCCAAACAGTGATGATCTTTTAAGGCCAGGAATGTTTGTAAATGCCGGAATCATTGTGGAACAACGAGATAGTACTTTGGCGGTTCCTCCCAACGTGGTTCTGTCTCAGATGGGAGGAGAGTTTGTTTTTGTGGTAGATGGGGAAACAGCCCGGAAGCGGATTGTCCAAACCGGACTGGAAAGTAAAGACCGTATTGAAATTGTAGATGGGCTGGAAAATGGAGAGCAGGTAGTGATCAAAGGTTTTGAAACTTTGCGGGATGGTTCAAAAGTAAAGATAGAGGATGAGGTGAAGTGATGGAATGTTGGCTTTTAGCTTTTAGCTCTTGGCTTTTAGATCATAGCTCATAGCTTTTGGTTCCCGGCTTCTGGCACTTATAGTCCCGGACTGGAGGGTGGAAGATGGGAAGGCTCTCCGGTCATGGGGGATTGTTTACAAGCAAAGTCGAGCGGTAATTAGTATTAGAATAAAAAAATCGGACAGTTGTTTTTATTTTGTTAACTCCGTTGGCCCGTACAACCCTGTAAAAATATGTTGTGAGTGAAGCAAAACAACTTACACCTGATTACAGGTTTTTCGGAATATGAGTTATTGTATTAATGTTTTGTTAGGCAGAAGAATATATTAACAAAGTGTGATTAAACTTTAGTTTCTGTAAATGACTGTTTTTAAAATGAGAATAGTGTAGTTTTTGACTTTCGGGCAAAGACAAATTAACCATTAAAATACAATGAGAAGTTTACCTAGATTTTCCATTAAAAACCCTGTAACGGTATCGATGATTGTCTTAGCGGTTTTGTTACTGGGATTCATCTCACTCTCCCGACTTGGAACCAATCTGATGCCCGAAATCGACAATCCGCGCTTGTTTGTGGAGATAGATGCCGGAGAGCGACCACCTGCCGAGATTGAAAAACAACTGATAATACCCATAGAGGCGCTTATTGTCCGCCAAAAAGGAGTGATAAATGCGGAGTCCTCAATCATGGCAGGTCGGGCACGTCTTACCATTTCTTATTCATGGGATAGTGATATGGATCAGGCATTTCTGGAATTACAAAAAGTATTATCGCCTTATTCTAACCGTGATGATGTTGAGGAATTGAGTATTTCCCGTTTTAATCCCAATGCTGATCCGGTTATTCAGGTTGCTCTTTCCGATTCGTTGGGGCGGGATTTGAATCAGCTGCGTTTACTGGTTGATAATGTTTTGCGTCCCGAATTGGTACGGCTGGAGGGTGTGGCTGATGTGGCCCTTGCAGGTGAGCGGGAGTATGTGGTAGAAGTGAAAGTGAATCAGGATGCTATAAGGTCATTTGGGATAACACTGGAACAGGTAGCCGAAAAAATCAATAGTTTTAATCAGAATGTGAGTGGCGGGTATATTGAAGAGAAGGGACATCGTTATGTTGTCAGGGGAAGCAGTGCCATATCGAAACCTTCGGATATCCGGAATCTGGTAATAAAAATGGCCGGTGCAGACCGGGAGTCCGGCTATTCAGGATCTCCTGTTTTGCTAAAAGATGTTGCGGATGTTGGCCTGCTTGAAAACAAGCCTGCGAGTATGGTAAGCATAGACGGAACCGATTGTCTGGGAGTCTATATCTATAAAGAGAACCGCTACAATACTGTAGAGATGACCAGTGCGGTGTTTGAAACCCTCGATGAATTTTCTGCAAACAATTTGGGGTTAAGATTAGATGTGGTGGAAAATCAGGGGGAATTTATTGAAGCCTCTGTGGCTGAGGTTAGTGACAGTGCATTGCTTGGAATTCTTTTTGCCGTGGTGGTCCTTTTCCTTTTTCTCAGGAACTGGGGAGCCACGTTGGTTGTAAGTATTGCTATCCCTTTATCGGTAGTGGCCACTTTCGGGCTGATGTATTTCAACGATTTGACACTGAATCTTATGACACTTGGCGGATTGGCGCTGGGTGCCGGAATGTTGGTGGATAATGCCATTATTGTGTTGGAAAATATTTACCGGCTGCTGGAAAAAGGAAAATCCCTTAAAGATGCTGCAATAGAAGGTGCAGGAAGTGTGGGGGGAGCCATTGTGGCGTCCACTCTCACTACAGTGGTCGTTTTTCTGCCCATTGTGTACCTCCAGGGTGTATCGGGCGAATTTTTTAAAGATCAGGCATGGACTGTGGCTTTCAGTCTTTTTTGTTCGCTCGGGGTGGCCCTGATGGTGGTTCCTTTATTAAGTACCAAACTCATTCGAAAGAACCGTTCTCTTTCAGTATCAAAGCCTCTGAAATGGAACTTTTATCATTACTTCCTTAAAAAGGCTCTGGATCACAAAAGATTTGTGCTTATAGCAGGTGTTTTGTTAATGGCCGGAAGTTATGCACTGATACCTTTTGTCGGATCTTCTTTTTTACCTGATGCCTCGTCGGATGAATTGGAGATTGAAATTACACTTCCCCCGGGAACACGCCTGAAAGCTACTAATGAAACTCTTTTGTCTGTTTCACAATCGGTTCGTCGCATAATGCCTGAGGGATCCCTTCAATGGATTTATGCACATGCCGGACCTGCCGTAACCGAATCGGGACAATCTTTTTCAAGAGGTGAGAATGAAGGATTTCTGAAAATATCTTTTTCCGGAGTTTCCAAATCCGGTCCAGGTATTTTGGCAGCAACACTTGACAGTTTATATGCTGATGTTAACGAACTTGATATTCAATATGGTCAGACAGAACCTGCACTTAAATCGCTTGCCGGGGATGATGAGTCACCTTTTGTGCTTGAGGTTCTGGGTCCGGACACCGATGTGCTGAAAGCAATCACTTCTCAGATTTCACAGAAACTTAGCATTATTCCCGATTTATTAAATGTATCTACCTCCTTTGAGGAGGAGGCACCCGAAGTGGATATCCGCATAGACCGCATGAAAGCAGGAATGCTTGGGATGAGTATTCAGAGTATTATCTCACAGGTGCAGGCTTCTCTGCAGAAACAGGATGCCGGTTCTCTGGAAGAAAATGGTAGCCGTACTGAAATTAAAGTTTCGGGTAAGGAATTGAATGTAAGTGATCTTTCAAATTTGGAAATAGTGAACGGTGAGGAGATCTACCGGCTAAATGAACTTGCCCGTATAGAGGTGGGACATGAACCGGGAGAGATCCTTCGCGATAACCAGAGTCGTGTGGGGAAAGTTTATGCCGGAGTGGTATCGGGCGAACCTTTTGATAAGGTGGTGGAACGTGGAGAAACAGTAGTAGCTGATATTGTAATTCCTACGGGCTATCGTGTTTTAATAACGGGGGATGAGCAACGCAGAACAGAATCGTTCTCGCAGCTTTTATTTGCGCTGATTCTCTCGGTGGTCCTGGTTTATATGGTAATGGCGGCACAGTTCGAATCTCTGATCCATCCCTTTACTATTTTGCTGACTATTCCGCTGGCAGGAGTGGGAACTATTCTTGCTTTCTGGTTGCTTGGCATTAGTTTTAACATCATGGCTTTTATAGGGGTAGTGATGCTTGGTGGTATTGCAGTAAATGATTCCATTATTTTGGTGGATGCCATCAATCAGTATAAAAGTCAGGGATTAATATTGCGGGAAGCTGTTATGAATGCTGCCAGAGATCGTTTGCGTCCCATCCTGATGACCTCCCTTACTACCATTTTGGCGTTGTTTCCGCTGGCACTTTCTATAGGGCAAGGTGCTTCTTTGCGTTCGCCTTTAGCAATCGCTGTGATAGCAGGCCTTTTTACATCCACTTTGCTTACGTTGGTGGTAATTCCATGTGTTTATGAATTGTTCGATGGTTCCGGACGCAAACAAAAGAGTGCCTCATGAAGCAATTAATAAACAGAAAAGTTCTGGTAAGTATGTTCTTTTTGGCACTTACCATGCTGGGGGTTTTTAGTTACCGGTCATTGTCGGTGGAACTGATTCCCGCTATGGAATTGCCTGTTCTTTTCATACGCGTCATGGCACCTGTGGAGCGTGACCTTCAATATGTGGAACGGGAGGCGATTATCCCTCTTGAGGGAACAGCCGGACGACTGGATAAAGTAGAGAAAATTGAATCAAGGGTGATGCCCGACGGGGGCATAATCTCTGTTTACTTTGCGCAGCAGGCCGATATGAGGTATGCTTATCTGAAACTGACGGAGCAGGTTGATGCAGTGAGAAACCGATTACCTGAAGGATTTATGGCAGAAGTCGTGCGCGTGGATATGGAACAGATTAACACCGAATTTATGCAGATTCAGGTGGCCGGTGAGGGTGGGGCTGACCGTATTCGTACATTACTTGAGCAGGAAATAAACGATCGTTTTATGGCCGTTGATGGCGTGGCTTCTGTTCAGGTTTTTGGTGGACGGGAGAAAACAGTAACTGTGACGCTGAACCGTGACGAACTGGACAGTTACGATATCACCATGAATGACATTCGTCAGCAAATAAGTTCCGGTCAGCAATCAAAAACCTTTGTAGGTGAAGTACATCAGCATGGAACCCGCTTTTTTGTCAATGCCGGGGCGGAATATTTATCTCCGTCCGATATAGGGCAAATTGTGATCAATGAAGATGGCCCTCTGTTACTTTCGGATATTGCTACCATCAGCTATGGAGTTCGCGACCCCGATTCATTCAGCCGGGTAAACGGGCAGGATGTAGTCACTGTATCACTGGTCAGGGAGTCACAGGTCAATCTTATTGAACTTTCCGATAAGGTAAAATCAGAAGTGGCTTCCATAAATGACGATTTTGCTACCAGGGGATTAATTTTGGAAATCCAGTCGAATTCAGCCGAAGAAATTGAGGAAAACATTGACCAAATCATTTGGCTGGCATTAGTTGGAGGCCTTCTTGCTATTTTTATTCTTTGGATATTTCTTGAAAACCTGCCGTTGGTGCTGGTTGTAATGGTGGCTATGCCTGTTTCGGTATTCGGGGCATTTAACTTTTTTTATGCCGC
>CAYOFH010000175.1:0-6138 GCA_964403175.1 uncultured Marinilabiliaceae bacterium | reverse complement strand
CAAAAATCTAACGGACTATTGTCATGTGCAACAATATTAAAAAAAAATTCATGATTGCGATTTATATCATAGATCTCAGCAATAAAACTCAGCTACACCTATTGCCGTTCTCTATGTCGTCTCAATGACTTTAGCGTTTCCCTTTCCTTTACAATCACCTTTTCTATTCCAAAAACATTACATTTGTATAAAGTGAAGACTAATAACCAGCAAAAAATAAATCATCCGGTTGTTTTCAAAATATCCGGATAATATCAGGCCACAGATAATTCTTATGCACCAAAAAACATATATTTCTTTCATTTTCTTTTTGTTTCTCATCCAGGGAATTTCTGCACAATACTATTCATCGGGCGCCGACCCGGCCTCCATCAACTGGAAAAAAATAGAACATGAAAAATTCCGGATGGTGTTTCCCGAAGAATTTTCCCGACAAGCAGAAGAACTCGCTGTTTTTATGGACAGCATCATCCCCTCAGTCGAGGCAACCCTGAATCACAGCCCCGGAAAAATAGACATCCTTATCCACAGTCATTCCACCTATAGCAACGGATTTGTTTCCTGGGCTCCCAAACGAATGGAGCTATACCCCAATCCATCTCAGGGGAACTATAGTTTCGACTGGCTTCAGCAACTGGCTGTGCACGAATACAGACATGTGGTGCAGATTGACAAGCTGAATCAGGGTTTTACCAAAGTAGCTTCATGGCTTACCGGCCAGCAAGCAGTGGGAGCTGTCCTTGGAGCTTATCTTCCCATGTGGTTTATAGAAGGAGATGCAGTCATTACCGAAACCACACTTAGTAAAAGCGGACGAGGCAGACTTCCGGCTTTCACCCAGCCTCTGAGGGCAAGAATAACGAAATTCGGACGCGACAGCTACGATAAAGCCTATCTGGGTTCTTATAAAGATTATATACCCGATTATTACAAAATGGGTTATCATCTTACGGCTGAAATCCGAAGCCGTTACGGAACTTCTATTTGGAAAGATGTAATCGATAATGTGGGAAAAAACAGCTGGTCACTTACACCTTTCAGAAAAAAATTGAAAAAAACAGGTTACAGTTCGCCGAAAAAAATTTATGAATCTGTTTATGACAGCATTGCCACATCCTGGCAACATTACGACGACACCATAAAAACAACCGACATCACCACGATCGCAGCCTTAAATACTACTTTCACCAACATCCGGTACCCTAAAATTACTTCCGATGCCCATATTTTTGTTGAAGTGAGTGGCCCCGCGATGCGAACACAAATTGCTGAGATTATTCCGGGAAAACCACTCCGAACCATAGCTTACACCGGCTTTCGTGATGAAGACCCCATTTCTGCCAATGAGCGATGGGTAGCATGGAGTGAACCTAAACCACATATTCGCTGGCCCAATGCAGAATATTCTGTCATCAAAGTCCATGACCGAATGAGTGGAAAAACCAGCACGCTTACAAATCACTCACGTTTTTTCGCTCCAGCCCTGACAACAAACAGCGATACCCTTGCAGTAATTGAAACAACCAATTCTTATGAGTTCTTCATTACATTGATTGATATAAAAACAGGGAAAACACTGGAAAGAATTCCAACACCAAAAAATGCTTTCCCGATGCATCCGTCATGGAGCGACAACCCGGGAGAGATCGTAATGATTCTGCTTCAGAATAATAAGAAAAGTATTGTCTCACTCAATATCTCAGAAAAACAATGGAGCACACTTCGTGCACCGGCATTGGATGAACCTGAATATCCTGAAAAAACCGGTGATAACCTCTGGTTCACTGCCTCCACCATTCACTCCGAAGAGATATTCTGCATGAATATCAAAGAAAATACCACCCGTCAGCTTACCCGCTCACGTTTTGGGGCAACCTCTCCCACTTTGCTTCCGCGAGACACATCCCTTTATTATTCTCATTATACCCCCATGGGTTACGAACTGGTAAAAATCAATAAAAATCAGAATTATAAGTTAAATACCACACCATCCAACCTCACCAATCCTTTGGTAAAAAAACTTACCTCTCAGGAACCTGAGAAATTTCCCACATCTGACAGCTACCAACCTAAAACAGAAAATTACAGTAAATGGAACCTCATCAATCTTCACAGCTGGGCTCCGGCATACATTAATATTAATGATTCAGAAATTTATCCCGGTATTACCCTGATGAGCCAAAACCTTTTGGGCACCGCAGTATCAAGAATAGGATTCAATGCGGCAGGTTCGCAAAGCCGTGAAAAATTCAACGCAGGATTTACCTACCGGGGATGGTTTCCCATCATTGATTTTGATGCAAAATGGGGCAGTTTCAGCGAAGAGTTTAACGACGTTTTCACCGGGGAAAATGAAATTTTCACCATTGACCAACTGGGCAGGGAAAATCATGTAAAAGTGGAAGCCGGCCTCAGAATACCTCTAAATTTAAGCAGCGGAAAATGGTCACGGTTACTCCAACCCCGTGTCAGCCTCTCATGGCAAAATATCAGTAACAGAGTATATAAAAAAAATCTGATAGCTAAGATACCTGACGGGGGACTGTACGAAACTGGCGAGACCAGCTTAATTGAATATCCCGATTTAGACTACTGGGCCGTAAATTATTCATTCTATTTCCACAATAAACAAAGAGGAACTTCACGCGATGTCGACACGAAATGGGGGCAAACACTTAACATTATCTACAAACATACACCGGCAGGAAATTACAATTCCGGAGAAGCATTTGGCGTCATATCCAGATTATATTTACCCGGCATTGGGAAACACCATGCCCTGACCATAAGTGGAAGCTGGCAAAAGAAGCTCAAAGGAGATGAAATTACCAATAATATGCCCTACAGGACGTATCAGCGGTTTAGTGATGTAATAGGGATGCCCCGGGGCTATACTTCTATCTACAATGATGAACTTTATGTCCTGAACACAACCTATCAAATGCCTCTGTGGAATCCTGACTGGTCAGTAGGAGACATCGCTTATATCAAACGCTTCAGATTAAATTTATTTTTTGATGCAGCACAAAGTAATTATCAACTCACCATGATTGAAAATAATGAGCAAATGGAAAACTCAGAAACTCTGGCAACCACCGGAATAGAACTGATGACCGACATGCATGCTTTCCGTTTTGTGTTGCCATTCAGCATTGGCTATCGGGGGGGGTGGAGAGAAGCAGCAAACTCCTTTTTTCATGAAGCAGTCTTTTCCACCAGTTTCGACAGTTTTCTGATCAACTAATCGATCGTGGATTTTTTAGACAGGAAACCGGCCGCTGAAGGTTAGTTGCTGTCTTTTCAACTCCTATGCAATGTAAACACCGTAATCTCGGGAGGCATTCCAACCCTGGCGGGCATTCCCAGGTATCCCAGGCCCCTGTTCACATAAAGAAACTGTTTATTTACCTGATACAATCCGGCCCATCGTTTAAACTTATATTTGGCAGGGCTCCAGTTGTAATTCCCTATCTCGAAACCAAATTGCATTCCGTGGGTATGACCAGCAAGAGTAAGATCATATCTTTTCTTTCCCACAACCTCGGCATCCCAATGGTCAGGGTCGTGCGACATAAGAATTTTAAAAGCCTCTCCATTGGTTTGCTTCCAGGTTTTTTCCAGATCTCCATATTGTGGAAATGGCGGATGTCCCCAATTCTCGATACCACTAAGAGCAATGGTTTCACCGTTTTTTTCAAGAGTGACCGACTCATTACGCAGAAGCTGAAAACCTAATTTTCGGTTAGCTGCCACAATGCCCTTAAAGTTGGCAGCCTTTCGTTGTCTGGAAGGCCAGGTGCTGTAATCGCCGTAATCATGATTTCCTAATATGGAATATTTGCCCATAGTGGCATTAATTTTTCCAAAAATTTCATCCCAGCCACGTGTTTCGCCGGCAAAATTATTTACCAGATCGCCGGTAAAAAGCACCAGATCGGGATTCTCTGCATTAATCAGCTCCACAGCCTCATTCAGCGAATCACGATTAGAACCAAAACTCCCCAGATGCAAATCCGAGATCTGCACAACACGAAGACCATCAAAAGCCTTTGGCAAATTAGGAAAAGGAAGTTTTACATGATGAGTATAAAAGGCTAAACGTCCCTTAAATACACCTAACAAAAGAGTTACAAACGGAGCTGTCGCCATAATTATACCCACCTGACTAAGAAATTTAGCCCGGGAAATGCGTGGATAATGTCTTTCGGGCTGACGAGCAGGTTTCCGGGGTAAAGCATCGGGTAACCGCCCTAAACCATAAACCAAAAGAAAAAAGATTTTAGGAAGGTAAATCAATAAAAAGATAGTGAGAAAAGTTGCAAAGGAGTTGTAAACCTGGTTAGAAGAAGCATCAGGGACTTGAAGCCCAAAATAAAAAAAACCCGATAAAAACATTACAGGAGTGACAATTAATCCTGCTATTCCAAGCCATTTCCGCCAAACATATGGAGCCCCTTTGGTAATCAAAACCCGCCACAATAACCAATCAATAGCACTTACCAAAACTATTAAAACCCATAAAAAAGCAAGATGATATTTCATTCGTATAAAATTCGTCTAAATTATTGGTAGGATGGAACTTGCATGATTTTATTTTATACATGTCCTGTTGTGATAATCCTTGTCATGCTCGTTTCATTCGTTTAAAACTTTCTTTCAAACCACAATCTTTACGCAGCAACACCCAAAATGTTTGCATGCCTCCTTTTGTATAACCCAATAATAATGAACTTTACAAAAGTAATGCCCCGAAAAACAAAGGGGCCGAAAAGAACGTTAAAGTTTTATAAATCCAGACCTCTGCAGATACATTAGAACGGCTGCCTTTACTTAGCGCGGCAGTTGAATACAGCAATAGATAATTTATGAAACGAATTTCGACGAAGTCAATACTTCAGGATACAATTCAGTTTTGAACTGATATATCCGGCAGAATTAATACTGAGAAATTATTTACTTTCATCCAA
Source organism: uncultured Marinilabiliaceae bacterium (assembly GCA_964403175.1). Lineage (GTDB taxonomy): Bacteria > Bacteroidota > Bacteroidia > Bacteroidales > Marinilabiliaceae > Marinilabilia. Next base: position 1,171 of record CAYOFH010000175.1, on the reverse strand, counting down.
CTTAAATCATAAATCTGTGATAATGTTTTATTTATATGATTTGTTAGATTTTTAGATATGTCTTAATTACAATAGATCGTTAGACTTTTAGATATAAGATTTAAGCTAAATCATATAACATTGATAACCTGTGCTTTAAGACAAAAACTTATTCACTTGCAAATACTTGAACTTTAGGCTTTTATAAAAGTTTAACGAAGTGTTGAATTAAAAGAAATCACTATTGACAAACAATTAATCCACTGAACCTTAGGGAGCCCCCAAAAGATTTTCTCTTAAGCTTGAGCTTGGATCTTTCAGCTACATCTGCCTTTTGCCTCAAATACTGAGTTGAGATACTAAAAAGCCTTTTCGTCAGGGAATCACCTTTTGATGCTCCACTTTTATTTTCATGCCGGTCTCGCCAGTTTGATGAATTTGATAAGCAGGAGAAGAACCATCCTTTTCGACCTGATAAACTTCATGATTATTTCCATCCTGAGTCACCTTCAGTCGGATATCGTTTCCGCCGAGATCCTGAGATACAAAATTAGATTCTCCAAACTGCAGGACACGTATCAGGTTATTCTCACCTGCCACAGTTCCTTCGTAGTCGTTGTCATCTCCATGCTGAAAAACACCAATATGGTTTCTATCCCCCTCCTGATTCAGAATGGCTGAATTCTCGTCTCCATGCTGAACAATAACAGCATGATTACCGTCGGGAGAATTTTGATTTTCCATAAATGCGTCATCTAAAGGACTAATAATATTGAACAAATCCCTGTCGGAATCAGAATCATTCTGGCCAATCTGCTCCAACTCCACAACTGTTTGAATATCATCCGACTCTTCAGTCTGAGCTACTATCAAAACAGGCGTGATTAATAGCATTACAAACAAAATTATTTTACTACTTAGCATAACATTATCCTCCAGACACAAAGTTTAAATGATTTTTTATTAATACCTTTTCAAAATAAAAACGTACATGGTCTTTTCATACCATCATATAAAATTAAATTTTAAGTTCATGAAATATATGCAGTCCGGAAATATTTTGCCGCATTAATTTGTTAACGGCCAAAAAGTTTTTGTGAATGACAATCCCAAATTAAATCACTTTTAGTAATTTTCAATAGATCGTTAGACTTTTAGATATAAGATTTAAGCTAAATCATGTAACATTGAT
>CAYOFH010000174.1:0-6300 GCA_964403175.1 uncultured Marinilabiliaceae bacterium | reverse complement strand
GCCGAAGCAAAAATATCAACAGCTCCCGGAATCATCAATGTAGCCCCACAAATGGGCAGCAACGTTGAAGTTTATTCCCTCTCAGGCGCCAAAGCATTCAGCCAGGACAATGCAGGCGGAAACATTTCTGTAAACGTAGCCCCCGGATTATACATTGTAGTGGTGGACAATACTTCAACAAAAGTGGTTGTGAAATAACCTAACGCCAAATAACAAAAAGGCAAACAAAACGTTTGACTCTGAGAATTCAGCACCCGGCTTATTATGGCCGGGTGTTTTTGATTCTACTCCCCAAACTTTATATCTTTTATCATCAACTGAAAAGGCTGATGCCCTTCGTATGGACTGTCCTCAATGGTGTAGCAGATATCGAACGGCTGGGATTCTTTCAGTTTTTTAAGCATACTCCCTTTTCCGAAGGCAATGCCTTTGATAATTTTGGGTGAAGTACTTTCTATTAGCTCTAGTTTAAGATGCTCTTTTTCTTTACCAACCACCTTACTGGTACCAAAATCATAAACATTGCGGGTAACAAAAACAGGCTTCAGGTTTCCGGGCCCGTAGGGGCGAAACCGCTTCAAATTCCGGAAAAACTCCACAGTAATATCTCCAAGTCCGATTTCAGCATCCACCTCTATCTGGGGCACCGTTTGGTCGGGGCGGATAGTGGAAGCAACTATATTCTCAAATCTTTGGGTAAAAGCATCAATATTCTCCGGTTTCAGTGTAAGCCCTGCAGCATACATGTGTCCGCCGAAATTTTCCAGCAAATCCTGACAGGCTTCAATGGCGTGATAAAGATCATAACCATCCACAGAGCGTGCCGACCCTGTAATCATCCCTTTGGAAGCAGTAAGAACCACGGTAGGTTTATAGTAACTTTCTGTAAGCCTTGAAGCCACGATACCAATTACCCCTTTGTGCCATTCCGGGTGAAAAAGAACAGTGGTTTTCCGTCCTTTTTGCAATTCATTATTTTCCAAAAGCTTCAATGCCTCCTGGGTAATATTCCGGTCCAGATCTTTGCGTGTTTCATTGCACTCATTAATAGTATTACTCATCCCGAAAGCCTTCAACTCATCCTCACTAACCAAAAGGGCGACAGCGTCCTTTCCTGACTCAATACGTCCTGCTGCATTTATACGGGGACCTAACTTAAAAATGATATCACTAATGGTAAGTTCACGACCAGCCATACCTGAAACCCTGATAATACTTTTCAGTCCGGTTCCGGGATTTTCATTCAGCTTTTTTAAGCCCAAATCGGCAAGAATCCGGTTCTCGCCTATGATGGGAACTACATCCGAGGCAATACTAACGACCACCAGATCGAGATATTGAAACAGCAAATCCGGATCTAAATCAAATCTCTGACAATAGCCCTGAAGCAATTTAAATCCAACACCGCACCCGGAAAGATTTTCTTCGGGATAATGACAATCGGAACGCTTGGGATCGAGACAGGCAACGGCTTTAGGCAGTGATTCACCGGGAGTGTGATGATCGCAGATAATAAAATCCACCCCCTTTTCGCGGGCATATTCAATCTTTTCTACAGCCTTAATTCCGCAATCCAGAGCAATTACCAGGCCTACATTGTCCTCTGCCGCCAGATCAATAGCTTTATACGAAACACCATATCCTTCCTCATACCGGTCGGGAATATAGTAGTCTATTTGGGGATGAAATTTCCGAAGAAAAGAATAAACAAGGGCCACACTGGTAGTCCCATCTACGTCATAATCTCCGTAAACAAGAATTTTCTCCTTTCGTGAAACCGCAAGCTGAATACGATCAACAGCTTCACTCATATCTTTCATCAAAAATGGATCGTGGAGATCTGTTAAACGGGGATTGAAAAAAGTTCTGGCTTCGTCAGGGTTTTTTATCCCGCGAACAGCCAGGAGCCGCCCAAAAACAGGGCCAATACCTTCAAAGGCAGAAAGCTCTGTCTCTATTAATCCTTCGGGATTTTCTTTTATGCTCCATCTTTTTTCCATTTTAAATCACTCACTTTTGAGACAGTAAATTTTCTCAAAAAATACCTTTTTTCAAACTATTTCGGTCTTATAAATCCGGAAAGTTATCAACAACACCAGAGAATAAAAGCAAATCTATAATCATAAATCACACAAAACTCAGGCCAAAGACCTGTTGCAAATTCTTCTTCAGCTTTAACTTCACCTCATTCATATCTACCTCATATCCCAGTTCTTTCTGCATGGAAGTAACTCCTTTGTCCACAAACCCGCAAGGATTAATGTAGCTAAAATAATCAAGATTGGTATTGACGTTTAGAGCAAACCCATGCATAGATACAAAACGGCTGGCACGTACCCCGATAGCACAAATCTTTCTGGATTGGGGAGTGTTTGTATCCAGCCACACTCCGGTTGCTCCCTCCAGTCGCCCACCCTCAATTCCATATTCGGCAACGGTAAGAATTATTGCTTCCTCAAGTTTAAAAATATACTCTTTAATCCCCAGTTTCATATTTTCCAGATCAAAAATAGGATATCCTACAATCTGTCCGGGACCATGATAGGTAATATCTCCACCCCTGTTAATCTTATAAAAACCGGCATTTATCTTCTTTAAAAAATCATCCTGAATGAGCAGATTATTGGCCAGTCCGCTTTTTCCAAGTGTGAATACATGTGGATGTTCACAAAAAATCAAATGATTCACAATGGGTTGATTCTCTTGCGGGTGTTCCCGATTAAATAGTTTACTATCAACAACACGGGTAAACTGTTCCTCCTGATAATCCCAGGCTTCTTTGTAATCTATCTCGCCCAGATCTTCAAATATCGTTGATGATTCAATCATTATTTTAATGCATTAATATGTTTCTCTGCGTGGTAAGAAGAACGCACCAACGGACCACTTTCCACATATTTAAATCCGCGTTTCAAACCTTCCTCCTCATAAAAAACAAACTTTTCGGGGGTCACATAATCTACCACTTCCAGATGTTTGGGAGAAGGTTGAAGATACTGACCAATGGTAAGCACTTTTACTCCTGCCTCAATCAGGTCATCCATGGTTTCCAGCACTTCTTCAGGCTTTTCACCAAGCCCGAGCATTATTCCCGATTTAGGCACCACATCTGTTGATGCAATATATCGGAGAACTTTTAAACTAAGATCATACTTGGCTTTACTCCGGATTTGCGGGGTTAACCGACGTACTGTTTCAAGATTATGACTCACCACCTCAGGTCCGGCATCAATAACCTGCTGAATAAGGTGCTTCAGACCGTTAAAATCAGGAATAAGTACTTCCTGGGTTATTCCCGGATTCATCTCTTTTACCTTACGAATGGTTTCAGCCCACACTCCTGCGCCTCCGTCTTCCAGATCATCCCGGTCAACAGAAGTGATAACAGCATGCTTCAATTTCATAATCTGAATGGAACGTGCAATACGAATGGGTTCTTTAAAATCTACTGCATCAGGTTTTCCGGTTTTTACATTACAAAACTTGCATGACCGGGTACAAATATCCCCCAGAATCATAAACGTTGCCGTTCCGTTGCTCCAGCACTCAGCTGAATTCGGACACTTTCCACTTGTACAGATTGTATGCAGTTTATGGTCACGTATGGTCTTATTCATCCAATTGTAATCGCCGGTATTGGGTAACTGTATTTTTAACCATGCCGGTTTTCTTCGTCTTTCAGATACAATATTCATTATCCCGTTTTTTTCAAACTAACCATTTTTCCAGATTGCAAGTTTAATTAAAATGATTTTAAATAACAATGCAATTATTCATACCCTCCTTATTTGTAAAGCTCCTTCATTAAAAGATAAACAAGACGTATATCAGAAAGTTTTAAGGAAAATCATTCGGCGCAGCCTTAACAAATTAAGTAAAGTACAAAGGAAGCAAATTTTCGGCCGGTTGCGCTTTTGCCTGGTGAAGACACCTCAGTCCCGGAGCCGGAAAGCAGATCTCCGGAAGAGCCAGGCTTGAATAAATATGAGTAATTACACCGGGGAACATGGGCAAGCAAACAGGTTTCCCGGGTGGGCGTCAACAATCAATTTAGAGGGCCAAAGCAAAGTCATGCTTGCGACATACCCAAAAAGCTGAGTAAAACATACAAACAGCACAATTTCAATGAATTTAAGATGAAAGCCATTTAGTCGTTAGGCAGTATCAGTAGTTATTTCTTTTGATAACGACATACCTTTAGAACTAACACAATCACATAAACAGCCCATTTTAAAGGGTTTATGATTTGAGTTAGATGAAAGGATCCATCAACTATTCAGGTTCGAAAATAGCAGGATATAAAATTAACATTAATTCTAATTAATCTCAGATTAAATACATAGTAAAGTCTATTATAATTGAATTTACTTTGAGTTTAATATGAATTTACTTTGAGTTTAATATGAGTTTAATTTGTATAAGCTACAAAGAAGTCCCAACGTAAATATCACCCTGTCTTTTTAATGAGTGCACCGAAAGACCGCATCACAGAGGAGAATTCCAGATCAGGAACAGAGTCAGTAAATCAGGCTGACAGAATTAAATCCCGATCGGAATTTTTGTTTCATTGGTAATCACTATCTTTGTGCTGTTTTTTTATTTACGAAAAATGCATCCGGACCGGAACAACAATCTGATGCAGAGTTTTTCAGAAACAAGACATTAGCATCTGCAATTTATTTCTGCAACAGCACTTGTCTTATATCTAAAAATTTAATGATCTATCAATCAGGCAACAGAATATAAACTCCGTCAGGAATAAACCATACGCAACAAATTTATGAACCAACTGGAACTGAGCGAACAGGAAGTTATCAGACGGGAAAGTCTGAAAGAACTGGAAAAACTGGGAATCAATGCATTCCCTGCCGAAGAATTCCCCGTCACCCATTACAGCGAAGACATCAAAAAAGGTTTTGAAGAGAATCCGGATGACTATAAAGAAGTGAGTCTGGCAGGGCGCATCATGGGACGCCGTATCATGGGCAGCGCTTCATTTGCAGAACTTAAAGACAAGCAGGGACGAATTCAGATTTACCTGCGCCGTGACGATATCTGTCCTGAAGAAGATAAGACCCTATATAATACTGTCTTCAAGAAACTTCTCGACATAGGGGACATCATCGGGGTTACAGGATTTGTTTTTAAAACTCAGGTGGGAGAAATATCCCTTCATGTAACCTCCCTTAAAGTGCTGGCCAAGTCGCTGCGTCCGCTTCCGGTGGTAAAAGAAAAAGACGGAACCGTTTATGATGCATTTTCAGACCCGGAACAGAGATACCGCCAGCGTTATGTTGACCTCATTGTTAATGATAAAGTGCGTGATACATTCAGAAAACGCACTAAAATCATTAACTCCATGCGTGAATTTTTCAATGCGAAAGACTACCTGGAAGTAGAAACACCTATTCTTCAGGCTATCCCCGGAGGTGCTGCCGCACGACCATTCATCACTCATCACAATACTCTTGACATGCCGCTTTATCTGCGCATCGCCAACGAGCTATATCTAAAAAGGCTCATTGTCGGCGGTTTTGAGGGAGTATATGAATTCGGCAAAGACTTCCGCAACGAGGGAATGGATCGCACCCACAACCCGGAATTTACAGTAATGGAGATTTATGTAGCCTATAAAGACTACAAATGGATGATGGATTTCACCGAGCAAATGATAGAAAAAGTTGCGATTGACCTGCATGGCTCCACAAAAATTCAGGTAGAAGACAAGATCATCGACTTTAAGCGCCCTTTCAAGCGCATCAGCATGCTGGATTCCATAAAAGAGCACACAGGATTTGACATCGCAGGAATGGATGTGAGCCAGTTACATAAAGTTTGCGACGACCTGGGAGTGGAATATGATGAATCGATGGGTAAAGGCAAGCTGATTGATGAGATATTTGGTGAGAAGTGCGAGAGCTCTTACATTCAACCCACTTTCATTACCGATTATCCGGTGGAAATGTCGCCGCTGTGCAAAAAACACCGTGAAAATCCGGAGCTGACCGAGCGTTTTGAGCTTATGGTCAATGGCAAAGAAATTGCCAATGCCTACTCGGAACTGAATGACCCCATCGATCAGCTGGAACGATTTAAGCAACAGTTGCAACTCTCGGAAAAGGGAGACGATGAGGCTATGTTTATTGATATGGACTTTGTCCGCGCACTGGAATACGGAATGCCTCCAACATCAGGAATGGGAATCGGAATTGACCGTCTGGCCATGATAATGACCAATCAAAGCACCATTCAGGAAGTACTGTTCTTCCCACAAATGCGTCCCGAAAAGAAAAAAGAACG
>CAYOFH010000173.1:0-6323 GCA_964403175.1 uncultured Marinilabiliaceae bacterium | reverse complement strand
TTTTGACATTGCTCAACCGATTTTCAATACGTTTTTCAAACAGAGCGCAAAATACGGCATTTTTCTGAAAACAAACAAACTTTTTCATTTATATTTTTTCAGATCATGCAAATAAACCCTAACCTGGATTATTGTCTAGCATAGAACTTCGTTTCATGAATTATGTGTTATAATTTTCAACTACCTGTTAAATTCAGGAGTTTTCAATAAAATTGAATTGAAAATATTTCATTGATTCCTTCATCAATTTTATTTGCGGTTGCCAGTATTTATTGGTATTTGAACATCTCATAACGAAAACTTATGAAACGAGCATGATATTTTATAAGCATAATATCACAAAAGAATATGCTTAAAAAATATTATGCGAGAGCGTAGCGGTTCCATTCGTTCTCTAATTTTTAATTAGTTTTTTATCAGGCAATTACAAAATTACAAACGAATGAAACGAGCATGGCAACGATTACCACAATAGAATATGTATAATGTCCTTGACATGCGAGTTCCATCAGACCAATAACTTAGACTAATTTTATACTGATGAATAAACCGGGTTAAAACAATACATCAAAAATCTTCTTTTTTCATCATCTGCATCAGTTCAATCAATGCTGTTTCTGCTGTTCGCACAATATTGCGTTCCCTATCTTTACCAAATTGAAAAAGTTTACTGACAATCTTCCCTTCTGGTCCTGACCACGCAATCCAAACGGTTCCTACGGGTTTCTTCATAGTTCCCCCTGCCGGACCGGCAATTCCGGAAGTAGCAATGGTATAATCGGCTCCGGTAATACGCTGTATGCCGGAGGCCATTTGCTCAACAACCTGCTGACTGACTGCTCCAAACTGTTCAATATCTGTTGCTTTAACCCCCAGAATACTTTGTTTCATTTCATTGGAATAGGAAACAAAACTTCCTTTAAAATACTTTGAGGAACCAGCAACAGAAGTAATCAAATGAGCCAGATATCCTCCGGAACAACTTTCGGCAAGAGACAGTGTTTTATTTTTATTTCGAAAAAAATCAGCAAATACAGCAGCTACCGACATATCTTCTAATCCATAAATATTTTCTCCAATAAAAGGTTCTAAATCATCCACAGCTTTTTGAATGATCTGATGTAAATAAGGAGCATCACTACCCCGGACCGATAACCTAAGCCTAATCCTGCCCGGAGACGGCAAATAAGCTAGTTTAATTTCCGGAGGTAAAGCATTCTCCCAGTCTGTAAGCCTTTCGGCAAGCACTGCCTCCGGAATATTATGTACCAATATGGTTTTGTGAAATATATTTCCAGGTTGGTATTTCTCTTTCAATCGGGGAATTATTTCCTTACTCATTACCATCTTCATCTCTGAGGGAACCCCGGGCATGGAAACCACTACACTATCATTGTAATCAAACCACATCACTGGAGCAGTTCCCATGGTATTTCGAATTACTTCACACTTTTCAGGAACCAGAGCCTGATTACGGTTCAAATCATTAATATTCTTCACCCTACCTTTCAGAAACTCCTTGATATCACTAAAAACATCCTCATTAAAAACAAGTTGTGTATTAAAAAAGTCACACAGGGTTTTCTTTGTAATGTCATCCCTGGTTGGTCCCAGACCTCCTGTCATTAATACAATTTTGGCCCGACGGGCCGCATGCTCTAAAGCTTCCTGAATTTCCTTCTTTTTGTCACTTACAGAAGTTATCCGTAGCACATCAAAACCTGCCCTGTTCAACTCACGCCCCATCCAGGCTGAGTTAGTATCTATGACCTGCCCTATTAAAAGTTCATCACCAACTGTAATTATTTCGATCATATGTTTATTTTTATTCGTGGTACGTTTGTTGTTACCAATAATCTGGTTAGATTTTTATTTTATCTTACCATAAATATTAATGAGTAACAAACCAGTAGGTTTATAGATATAAGATTTATGATGAGCTTTATTATGTTGAAATACTGCATTTTAACACAAAAAATCATATAAATATAAATTACTAACTATAAGGTGCTTGTAAGGACTATTAATAATAACAAAACACCAAAAAGGTTCACAAATATCGCAAAAAACAGAAAACTGAACACAATTATGTCGGTGTAACCTATTATATTAAAGAAAAATTTCTTCATTTTAGTTAACAGATGCAAAAAATTAATGCACTATTTAATACAGACAAAAAAAATCTTTCATGTTATTTTTATGATTTAAAGCAGAAATTACTGCATTATTTCTTTAATAGAATGTCTATGCAAGACTTTTTGATATGATTATCAATTACATGTTTTTATCTATAAATATACATTGTTGTATTAGTTAATGTTATTTAAAGATTTTTTTCTTTAATCCCTGGTATATATTTTTACGCTCAAATTAAAAGTAAATTCAAATTCTAAAACAACCTGTCATGAAAAAGTATTTAATCACCGTTAACGAGAAGCAGTACGAAGTAGATGTAGAAGAAGTAAAAACTGCCGGAGGTTCATTTCAAACATTGAAATCAGCCCCAAAAATGAAAAGTGGAATTAGTCCAAGTCAGATAAAGTCATCCAAGCCTAAAGTTTCCTCCAAAGGAGGCGAAAAAATAATCGCACCCATGCCCGGTAACGTTTTCAAAATGTTGGTTTCAGAGGGAGACGAAGTAAAGAAAGGACAAATTCTAATGGTATTTGAAGCCATGAAAATGGAAAATGACCTTACATCACCCATCGACGGAAGAGTGGTTGCTGTAAATGTTGCAGAAGGTGATGCCATCAACGTAGGTCAGGAATTAATTGTTGTAGAATAATCTCGTAAACTACTAGTTGTATATGAGTAAAGTTGGAATTACAGAAACTATTCTTCGCGATGCGCACCAGTCACTGATTGCCACGCGGATGACAACCGAGCAAATGCTTCCGATTGTCGAACAACTTGATGAGATAGGCTACCATTCTTTGGAGGCCTGGGGTGGAGCTACATTTGACTCATGCATACGCTTCCTTAATGAGGATCCATGGGAGCGTTTGAGAAAAATCAAAGCAAAAGCCAAAAAGACTCCTCTGCAGATGTTGCTCCGTGGACAAAATCTCCTGGGATATAAGCACTATGCAGATGATGTAGTTGAATATTTTGTCCAAAAAGCGGTGGCAAATGGTATGGACATCATTCGTATTTTTGATGCTCTGAACGATCCACGCAACATGGAAACAGCTATACAGGCTTGTATCAAAGAAGGTGGTCATGCCCAGGGATGTATCAGTTATACTACCAGTCCTGTACACAATCTGGAAATGTTTGCCAAAGATGCCAAGAGACTGGAAGATATGGGTGCACATTCGATCTGTATCAAAGATATGGCAGGATTATTAAAACCTTTCGATGCCTATGATTTGGTTACAGCAATGAAAGAAACTGTAAAAATTCCTATCCAGCTGCACACCCACTACACCAGTGGAGTTGCTTCAATGACTTATCTTAAAGCTATTGAAGCAGGCGTTGATGTTGTTGATACTGCCATCTCCCCCATGGCCGGCGGAACATCTCAGCCTGCAACAGAACCTCTGGTGGCGTCACTGCAAGGTACTAAGCATGATACCGGCATGGATCTGGTTAAACTAAGCGAAATTGCTGCATACATCCGTCCACTTAAAGACAAGTGGCTAGAGTCCGGATTGCTTAACCCCAAAATGCTGGGCGTTGATGCCAATGCATTGATTTATCAGGTCCCGGGTGGCATGCTGTCTAACTTGGTTTCCCAGCTTCAGCAATCCAACGCAATGGATAAATATGAGGCTGTGCTGGAAGAAGTACCACGCGTACGAAAAGATTTCGGATATCCTCCGTTGGTAACACCTTCAAGTCAGATTGTAGGTACCCAGGCAGTATTTAATGTACTGATGGGCGAACGTTACAAAATGGTTCCCAAAGAATCCAAAGGTGTTGTTAAAGGAGAGTACGGAACTACTCCGGCTCCTATTTCAGAAGAAATAAGGAAAAAAATCCTTGGCGACGAAAAAGCTATTACCTGCCGTCCGGCCGACCTAATTGAGCCGGAACTGGATAAGATTCGTGAGGAGATCAAAGACCTCATCACCCAGGAAGAAGATGTTCTGACCTATGCACTATTGCCACAGGTAGCCAAAAAGTTCTTCGAAATGCGCAAGAACGGTAGTCTCACCCCCCCCGAGGAGGCTAAACCGCAAGCTAAAGTTGAGGCTGTAGCAGAAAGCAATGGTGAGGAAGAAAATGAGGAAGAATTGGCTGCTGTGATTTCCGCAGCTGTTGCTGCAGAAGCAGAACCAGGAACCCAATTTACCGTGCGGGGTTTCAGACAGGTTGTTAGCCCGTGGGTATTGTCAGGTCGCCTGAACCGCTAAAAGCAAAATTCTCCTTATTGCTTTAAAAGCAGTTGCGCCCGGTGAAAACCGGGCGTTTCTGGTTTATAAAGCTACGGATCCGATCCACCGCAACGGGGAAAGTCGTTCCTACAAATTTGCTATATTAAAATCATCTTCCTCCTCTTCGGTGTCCTCCGGCAGAGGTGGTTTTTGAGGTCCTTCCTTTCGAAAAACCACAGCCACAACGACTCCGGCCAAAGCTCCCCAAAGGTGAGCTTCCCATGAATACTCCTTCAACCACTCTACCGGAAAAATTCCCCAAAACAGGCCACCATAGAGAAAAACCACCATCATGGACAAAGAAATCAGAGGGACATAATTCCGGATAATGCCGCTCAAAAAAAGAAAGGAAGCTATACCATAAACCACCCCACTGGCTCCCATATGCCAGGCATCCCTGGCACCAAACCAAAGCCAGATGCCTGCCAGTATGTATATCCAGATAAACACTTTAAGGGCGATATCACGGTAAACATAGAACAAAGCGGAAGTAAGAACCAAAAATGGCCCTGCATTAGCAACTAAATGCCCCCAGTCAGCATGAATAAAAGGAGACAATAATATTCCAGGTAACCCTTCAACCGAAAGAGGCTTGACTCCTAAAAATATCCAGCGTGTGTTTTCCAGTACCTGAATAGAATGTAACAAAAACATCAATAACAGAATAAACATCGGAAAAACCGAACTGTAAAAAATCTTCTTTTGCTCTGCTTTTAATTGTTGATGTGATGTCTTGTTCATAATATTGACGGTTAGATTTGCCAGAAGTTTAAAGATTTGGAGTTATTTACTGAAGATTCATCTCTGCTCCTAATCTTCTGCATCTAACATCTTAATCAGCCGGATCTCATACCCCTGCCTTCCTGCTACAATAAACGCCTGATCTCCGATACGAATCCCTTAATCTCTATCTCAGAAGTATCAAAAGAAGTCATCCACCGAACCTCGTTGCGTAATTCGTCCCACACATAAAAAAAGTATTTTTTCTGTAGTGGCTCAATAATATGTGATGGCACAATAGCAAAAACCCCGTTGGCCTCAGGTTTCTGTGTAAGCTGAATCTCACTGACAGACTCCAGTTCTTTAACCAGCAGAGCTGCCATCCTATTTGAATGTTCAGCATTCTTACGCCATAAATCATTGATAAGAAAGGCCTCAAACTGTGCTGCAATATAACGCATTTTAGAGTGAAGCTGAGTTGTTTGTTTACGGATATATTTAGCATGTTCTGCAAATTCGGGATTCAGAAAGACCACTGCCTCTCCAAACATCAAACCATTTTTAGTCCCTCCAAAAGATAACACATCAACACCAATATCGGTAGTCATTTCCCTGAAACTGCATCCCAAAGCCTCCGCAGCATTTGAAATCCGGGCTCCGTCCATATGAAGATACAAACCCTTTGAGTGAACAAACTCCGAAATTATCTTCAACTCCTCCAGTGTGTAAAGAGTTCCCATTTCAGTAGTCTGAGTGACTGAAACAACCGAAGGCTGGGAATGATGCTCAAATCCAAAACCATGCAAATGCTGCAGTACTAATTCAGGTGTCAACTTACCATCAGTAGTTTTAACCGTAAGCAGTTTACATCCTGCATGCTTCTCGGGAGCGCCACATTCATCCACATTTATATGGGCAGTATCTGCTGCAATTACTGCATTAAAAGGCCGTGCCATTGTTTGCAAAGCAATCACATTTGCTCCGGTACCATTATAAACAAAAAAAACTTTGGCGTGCTCACCAAAGGTTTTTTGAAACAGTTTTTCAGTTCTGGCAGTGACCTCATCTCCTCCGTATCCTACTGCATGTCCTTCATTTACTTCTGATATTGCTCTAATTACATCAGGGTGAACTCCTGAATTGTTGTCACTTGCAAATCCTTTCATTTCTTTAATTTTCGTTTTCTATTATTACACTTCTGCCAAAAAGCCTAAATATTATTGATTA
>CAYOFH010000172.1:0-6538 GCA_964403175.1 uncultured Marinilabiliaceae bacterium | reverse complement strand
TATTGGGTAAGAAGATTGTATTTCAGTCCGAGTTGGGTAATTTCCTTTTTGAGAGCTTCTTTTTTCTCTGAGGAACCGTAGCTGTAACTGTTCAGAGAAGCATAATCCCCCAAAAGGCGAATTTTTTCTCTGGCCCAAAGATATTTCAGAGCTTTATTCTCATTTTTATCAGGTTTAATATCAAGGCTTTTTGAAATTCCACTTTTCCCTGATGTTCCGGTTATTTTCAAAACACCTTGTGGCTGTCCGCGATATTTTCCCGAAATAATAACAGGCCTTTCGGCAAACAGGTCAGGAATGTTTTCGGGCAAAACATCATAAGCATCAAAACCTTCGAAGTTGTAATCGATGCCTGTCAATACAGGTTGAGAGATATATTTTTCAAATTTTTTAGACTGCTTAACTGCCCCGCCCTCATCTATTGCCACAAATGCCTCCCCATATCCCACATGGGCCATCCCTTCAATCAGATGCCTGTTAACTCCACGTCCGATTCCAAATGAAAAGAAGTTGGCATTCCCCAGGTTATTGCGGATATAATCGAAAGTTTCATCTTCAACCGATACATAGCCATCTGTTAGAATTACAAACGATCTGGCATAATTTTCTCTTTCATTCAATCCCATGGCACTCTTCAGTGCATTAAGCAACTGAGTACCTCCCCCCCCTTGCTGACTATCCATAAACTTAATGGCATCCTCTATATTCTCCTCTGTTACGGGCAATGACTTCTCATTATAGATGTACGAACCGCCGGAAAAAAAGACAATATTGAAAAGATCTTTCTCACGCAATCCTCCAAGTAAGCTTTTCATCATTCTTTTGGAAATACCCAGCGGAAAACCTGACATGGAGCCTGATACATCAACAATAAAAACATACTCACGGGAAGGAATATCTTGTGGCTCCACTCTTGCCGGAGGCTGCATCATAGCCACAAAGAACTTTTCACCGTCGGGATTATCATACAGTAACACACCTGTTTCAATCTGATTGCCAGCCAAACGGTATTGCATAACGAAATCGCGATTGCCCCCATCGGGTTCTTCCATCGCTAATGTGGCAGAAGACTTTTCCTGATATTCAATTTTATTTTTGTGAGTATCACAACGAATATCCTGAATGGGCAGACCTGTATTCAGGTTCACATCAAGATTAAGCTTGGAGGTCGGATTTTCTTTTTCTTTAAGATAGGGATTCCCTGTCCAATTTTCGACGGAGGCTTCAGCCATCTCCCTTTTGCTTACGTAGCGGGGGCCAACCACTGTGGGATAAACAAATTCATAAATTTTGTCAGTAGGTACCAGTAACTCGGTATAGGACATTTTTACCTCAACAGTAGCACCGGGAATAATATTGGCCACATTCATCTTAAAAACGTTAGGACGTTTTTCCTCTAGCAATGATACTGTCTTCCCCTCCTTCTTAGCATTCTCGTAGCGTTTTCTGGCTTTATCTTTCTCTTCAATTTTAGCCATAATGACTCTTTCCCCCACTTTCATTACCATTTTGTAAACAGCAGCTCTGGTGGAAGCCGGAAAAACATAGATGGCCTCAATTACAGACTCACCTGTATTGACGTAGGTTTGATTGACTGTTACATCGGCTATAACACCGGAAATATCTACATCAATATCAGTCGATTTCAGTGGCAGACCGGCTTTCTCATCAGCATCCGAAAATACCACGAAATAAGGAGAAGCATTTTTGTCCTGCGCCATAGCAGAAGCCATAATGCAAGCAGACAAAATAAAAAATAAAACTGTTGCTTTGGATAAAAGATCTTTGGTTCGCATGGTAAAGTGCTTTAGGAGGGTTTGAAAATAAAAGAAAAAGAGAGACAATCAGTTAATTAAACTGATGTTAAGATCCTGTTACCTTTATCTAAAGCTACTATAAAAGAATCTGAAAAAAAACAACACATACGAATATTTGAATATTTTAAAATAATGTTAAGTTTAGTTAACCATTAAAGATAATTTTCTTTTTTTCTCTATAGCCAATATAATTAAAGGTCTTCTTCATAATAAAAAGGAAACATCTTGTAAACTACTTGTAACAAGTTTTTAACAAAATTTTATAATTATCGTTTGCAGTCATGTTGGATAGAAATTAATATAATAACATTACACTTACTTATCAGCCAGATTAACCCTTACGGCTTCATGATAAGCATCAATATTTTTTGCCTTTCTAATTCTCTTGTAAGCTTTATGTGGATCGATAAAAAGCTGCGAAAAATACTCCCAGAAGCTTTGCATCTTTATCAAAATATGCCCGGGCCCGGATAAAGCCTCTTCATAGGATTGAAAAAGAGCATCATGAAAACGTCTGAACTGATCGGTCCAGTCATCTGGCAGTTGATCAGTATCCGATTGAATCATAGCTGGTAAAAAAGGGTTGGCGATAATCCCCCGCCCTATTGCCCAATTGTTAATTGCTGGAAACCGTTGTTTTATTTCCCTGAATTTTGCTACTGAATCAATATCCCCGTTATAACAAATTTGATGACTGGTATTGTCAATGCATTTTTCAAACAGTTCCAGATCTACATTTCCTTTATATAACTGTTTACCTAAGCGGGGATGAATTACAATATTTTTGATGTTATGTTTTTCCAATAGAGGCAGTAAGTCTAATATTTCCCTGTTGTCCTCATACCCCAGGCGCATTTTCAGAGATATGGAAATGTCTGATTCGGCCGCAACCCTGGTCAATAAATCATCAATTCTCTCCTTCTGTTTTAGCAGTCCGGAGCCCAAACCGCGTTTCGTTACCATAGGGTAAGGACATCCCAAATTCCAGTTTAGCTCCTTATATCCTAACTCCCGAACATATCCCGCAACAAAAAGAAATTCTTCTGCACTGTTGGTCATTACCTGCGGAATCAAACATTTTACCCGGTTATTCTCAGGTAACAGATCCCTCTGATAAGAATTCTTTATCTCCAAATGCTTCTGTAACCTAATATAAGGTGCATACCAGGCATCTGTTCCACCAAAATATTTTTCAACTGCATTTCTGAATCTGAAATCTGTAAACCCCTGTAAAGGAGAGGAAAATATGGTGAAACTCATAAACAAAAGATGATAAAATGATAATATTTTAGTCAGTTACCAGTAGTGATATTTTGTTGGAAATCCGGAAATTAAGGGCAACACCTTGTTCTTCATAAATGTGTAGTGAAGCAAAATCTGCTCACTAAAAATGCCATGACATCCATTGTTGCATATATATCAACCACAGAAACATCTTTACTTCGATAATTTTTTTATATTTTTACTGAGCATTAAATGAAAAGTACGTTTCGGTTTCTTTCGACGGCTTGAAAATACAAATTTCTGCGCATTCTTCTCAAGCCATAGATACAAAAACACCTGATTTTTTTATCTGCTTGTTTTCAAAAAAAATTAAGCCGGAAATGAAACGGAGAATGGAGTTTAGACACCTTTAAAAAACAAAAAAATGAGTTGCAAATCCCATCCCACCGTTAAAAATGCCAATACTTTAGGTGTTTTCTTAAATCTAACATCTAAAAATCTAACGATCTATTGAGATGAAAGAATCATTTATCATATTATCTGCTACCTGGAAATTTGCTGCCACATTTCCGGTTGCCATATTTGCTTTTAAAATGACTTTCATTGAAACATTATTCTACACGAATATTGGTGGATTAATTGGTATTATTGCTTCCCTGTTTTTATCAAAAGGCATCATTTATTTTTGGAATAAACTAAACTTGCGAAAGCGGGGTAAAAGGAAAAAAAACAGAAAAACATTTTCAAAACGTAACAGACGTTTAGTAAGGCTGAAAGCAAAATATGGCATGCCCGGAATTGCTATTCTTACGCCGGTAATATTATCAATACCAATTGGAACATTTCTGACTGCGAAATATTTCGGCCACAAAAAAACCAGCTATCTGTATTTGTTTCTCGGACAGGTTGCATGGTCATTTGTTTATACAATAATGCTCACTCAATTCCACCTCGCTATTTAGTGTCTGTCCATAAAGTACCATTTGCTGCGTTACGCTTGCAACTGGCACTTTCTGACCAGACACTTGATAACTAAAATAGCACACGTATTCAGGCGGGTGTAACTCCGATACAACTCCCACCACATCAGCCGACTTCTAAACAACAATAAAGTTATCGTATATTTTGAAAAGCCGGCTCAGACAACCTGTGCGTACCATTAATCCCCCGGGTGAAGCCGGGGGCTAAGCTCATGGATCCGTTACTGCAGACTGATGGCTGTCATTGACAGCAAAGAGGCTGCCCCCAATAGGAAACAGCCTCTTTTGTATATTCAATCAATAAATACTTTTCTTAATACGGAAGAGCACCAATAAATGAAGCATTTTCAGCATCAATTCCTAAAAAATCAGCTACTTGAGCAGGCATTGCAGTAGCTGCCTCTTTTCCGGGAAAATCTGCAACCAACTCATAATCATCACCCTCAATATCCACAAAAATCTGTCCTTCATAATTTTCGTAATATTCTCCGTTTGCGGAAAAATCAGCTATTAATGCGTTGAGCTCACCCGGAGTAAAAAGATCTTCTGCACAATCTTCATTTTCATAGGGCGACCAACGAATTACAGGATGCTTCTCGTCTTCTTTAAAATCCCTGACAAAAACATTGTTATCAAAGGCTTTAAACTGTGGCTCATTTAATCTTTCACACATGTCGGCGGGCTGCCCGGTATAAACCATAGGAGAATCTTTGTCTTCACCCATATAAAGCAGGTTGTTCATAACCACATGACCGTCGCGCTCTTCAACTCCGGGCCCTGTTGTTACGTGCCAGCCAAAAGTTCCAAGTTTATCACCCCTGTTAGTCCGACGAAAATTCATCATACTGTTTATCATAGTATTATTATAAACCTCAACATTACTGGAGTTTAAAACAAATACACTCTGGTCACAGTCCTTAAACACATTTCCTGCAACAGTGCAGCCATCAGATATTTCAAAGAAAAATCCGCTGTGGGCAACATCTTCAACATGGTTATTTATAAATACTCCGTCCTGGTTACCAACATCCCACCAAACACCATTGGAATTGGGTTGATTTATCACAAGATTTTCACGCACCATCGCTCTGTGGCTCTGGTTAAATATTTTTACCGAAGAAGGGAAAAAACCTGTCCAGTTTTCGATATTGTTATTTTCGAAGATATTACGCTCAAGCACAATATCATCAGAAGCAACAACATAAACTCCTTCAGTATTGGTATTTAGGACATGACAATTACGCATAACAAGACTGTCACTTAACGCAAACATTGCAATTCTAAAGTTATTGGAGAAAGTGCAATTCTCGAATACAGTGCCAACAGCATCCCGTCCATGCTGATCAATTGCCAGTCCGCCACCGCCAATATGTACCATTGTATCGGCATATTGGGTAAATGTAATACCATGAATTTTAGGACCTCTGTCATCCGGGCTTTTGCCATGTACAGGCTCAATAACGCGATGCAGAGATTTTCTAAATGCAGTAATCTCAATGAGTTTTCCTTCAGGATTAGTTCCTATATAGATTTTATTCTCGTCATAATCTACAAAGAAGGTGCCTTCATCAACTTCTTCTGGGTTTCCTGCTGACTGTAAATACTGCCCATCAACAAAAACGCCGTCATTATTGAAGCGATGCATCGGGGTGTGCTCTTCATTGTGTTCTCTGTTCCACCATTCTTCGGTTCCTGCCGGAAAAAGATAATCCCAGTCTGTGACCCATAAACTATCTTCAACCTGAGACCAGGATTCAGCTATAAGTGTTCCGTTTAACACCGGTTTTTCATTACCATATGCCTGAATTGTAATTCCCTGGTTAAACTTCAGGTTGCCTGTACGATAAACTCCTCCACGCATTACAATAGCATCACCTCCTTCAACATTAGAAATTGCATTTTCTATAGAAGTAGGGCTATTGGCTGATAACCCGTCAGATGCAGCATCGGCATCCGGTGCTACATAAAAGATTGTACCCGCCACTTCCGGTTCATCATAAACCTTGTCAACCGGGCCATAATGGATTTGATCCTGCTCAACATCTGAATCAGTATCACATGAAAAAAGTAATGCAGATAAAACAAAAGCACTCAATAGTGGTGCCCCCTTAAAAAATGTCTTCATATGTAATAATATTTTAGTGGTTGCTAAAAATAGATTTTTTATAAAATAAATACAAAGGCAATGGTCATGCAAAGCTCATTTTTAAAAAAATATAGTTCAAAAAATAGAAATTCCCCTATCGTCTAAAAAAAAGGTTAGACTCGTCTGTTCATGAAAAACCGTTATGTTTGGTTACTATACATCTGGATAATTCGTATAATAATAAATCGTTAGATTTTTATATAAGATTTAAGATGAATCATATAATATTGAAAATCTGAAATTTAAAACAAAACATCATTTAATATAAATAGGGGCTGCTGAAAAAGTCAGCAGCCATATTTCAAATTTATTTTTCATTGTTCTTTTTGGCATTCCGCGTGTCGCCGAAGCTTTAGCGGAGGCACTGCCCC
>CAYOFH010000171.1:0-6549 GCA_964403175.1 uncultured Marinilabiliaceae bacterium | reverse complement strand
GTGTGCCATCGGGATACTTATCGTTTTGGAGTTGTTCTATTAATTGTGCATTTCCGGTTGCTTCCGTATCATCAGTCTGATAGAGAACAGCCATAGTACTGACTACAATCTCTTTTGCTGCCACACCGCTTAAAAGACTAACGCCCATTTTCCAGTCAAAACCAAGAGGTTGTATTACAGGTTCAATACTCTTGCCCAGGCGACCGATGTAACTTCCTTCATGGCGAAGTTTTTCCTGCAATTGATTCAGGTCTTCCAGTTTCTTCTGTTGTTCAGTTTCAATTTTGTCAGACAAATCCTGGTCTGCATGTGTTTTTATCTGTGAATATTTATCAGCCAGTTCCTGTTTTTGTGCTTCAATTTGCCGGGTTTGTTCGTTTTGTCTGGGGTAGTAACCCAAGAACCAGATAATAACGGATGCCACCATGATCACTCCACCCATTTTTCTCAAATACTGACTTCCTTTAAACCACATATGACGGAAGGTACTTTTGAGGGTTGGAAGTCGATAGGGAGGTAATTCCATTACAAAGGGAGTATCCGTTTTTTTGAATAGAAATCTTTTGAAAAGACGTGCCACAATAACGGCCAGAGCAATACCTGTTCCGTATAAAAGAAAGAGAACCGTTCCCGGATGATCCGGAAAGAAAGCCCCTATCAGAAGTATGTATACAGGCAATCGGGCGCTGCACGACATAAACGGATTTATGAGTATAGTTAGCAGCCTGTTGTTTCGGTCTTCAATGGTGCGGGTGGCCATTATTGCCGGGACATTACATCCGAAACCCATAATCAGTGGGATAAAGGATTTTCCGTGTAGTCCTATTTTATGCATTACCCTGTCCATGATAAAGGCTGCTCTTGCCATATAGCCGGTATCCTCCATAAAGGAAATGAAGAAAAACAGAATCAAAATATTGGGAAGGAAAACGATCACACCGCCTACCCCTCCTATAATTCCATCTACCACAAGGTCGGTAAAAGGTCCTTTGGGCATACTGGCGGAAGCCCATTGTGAAAGCACACCTACCCCTTCTTCAATCCATCCCATGGGGTATTCACCCAGCCGGAAGGTTGCCTGAAACATCAACCATATAAAAAAGAAGAAAAAAGGAAAGCCAAAAAGCCTGTGAGTCAGAATTGAGTCGATAACATCTGTTTTTCTACGTCGCTGCTGAGGATTCTCTTTGTAAGTTTCCTTCATGGCCCCTGCTATAAATCCGTAGCGGGTATCAGTAATAACCGTTTCAGTGTCATCATGATACAGATTTTCCAGGCTGGAAACCTGTTTTTCCGTTTCCCTGATCAGAGGTTTATACTGGTCGTCGGAAATCTGTTCTTTGAATGCTTTGTCTTTTTCCAGAAGTTTGATCGCCAGGAATCTTGGGGATACTTTACTGTAGAGTTCCGGATAACCGAGGGCTATGTTTTCAATACTGTTAATGGCTTTTTCAATATTTTCGCCATAATTGATTTTTACTCTTCGTAATTTCTTTATTTTGTCTTCATAGACATCAACCACTTTTCCAAACAGTTCTTCAATGCCTGTACCTTTTGAACCCACGGTGGGAACAAAAGGTATTCCGAGCATGGCTCCCAGTTGTTCATAATCCAGTTGGTCGCCTTTCCTTTGAAGATCATCATACATGTTTAGTGCTACCACCGTGCGTACATCCATATCAATTAACTGGGATGTTAGATACAGATTTCGCTCAAGATTGGAGGCATCTATCACATTGATAATAATATCTGGTGTTTCCTGACTGATGTGTTCGCGAACAAATACTTCCTCCGGACTGTATGTCGACAGGGAGTACGTCCCGGGAAGATCGGAAACTTTTAATGTGTAATCTTTGTAATGAAAATTGCCTGTTTTGATGTCAATGGTGACACCACTGTAGTTTCCAACATGCTCATTGGCACCACTTGCCCTGTTAAAAATAGTTGTTTTACCGCAATTTGGGTTGCCTACGAGAGCTACGTTGATGGTTTTTCGTTTTTCAGTGGCTTTTCTGGCCAGCATGTCATCGGAAATGGTTCCGTTAAAATCCTTGGGTTCCATTTCTTTGGCTTCCTCGCGGGAAATTACCTCAATAAGTCTGGCTTCACTTCTGCGCAGCGAGACTTTGTAATCCATTATTTTATATTCGATAGGATCTTTTAGAGGGGCATTTTTTATTACCGTCACTTTTTTGCCTCTGACAAAACCCATTTCGATAATGCGTTTCCGAAAGGCACCGTGCCCCTTAACTTTTACTATAACTCCTTCCTGTCCGTTCGTTAGCTCTGATAGATTCATATATGGACGTAACGTTCTTTAAGTTAAGGCATTATCTTAAAAATGATCAATGCCTGTCTTTTTAATATATTGATTATGATCTGATTTTATTAATCTGCGACAAGTGCCAATTATAAAATTTGTCAAAAATAGCAAAAGGCATCCTTTCCAACAATCCCAATATTTAGGGATTTTTCCTGTATTTTTATTTGATTATCATTGCTGTCCGTTAAAAAGATTGAGCTTGCTTCACTATGTCCTCAATGACCGGACGTTGCAGAATTTTGAAGGTTGGAGGGGGTGATAATATTTTTATTACAATCCTGATTAGGCATGAAACCGTAAGAAGAATCTCTTTTCAAAAAATAGTCCTCCGGACAATAATGACTTTCAAAGTTGGGATTAATGGTTAGAGGTAAATTTTTGTAGTTTTGCGAAATTATGTCAGCAATGCGGTTGTTTCTATGACGGGTTGTCAGTTTTTGTTTTAGAACAATAAAGGTAATCTTTTGGTTATTCTTTTGGTAAGATAATTGAGGAGGATTATATCAAATAAAAAGGAGGACGTATGGATTTTTCAGGGACATTTGAAGATTTTCAAAAAGTAGTCAGGGAGAACGGAGGCGATATCCAGATAATGGAACGTGAAGTGGGATTGGATACTCAGATGGCTTATATGCGTATGTCGAAAGAGGTGAAAAAGAATTTACAACCTCATATTGTCATGGCCGGAAAATTTGAATTATGGGATGGTAACTCCTCACGACACAGTAAGAGAAGAAGACTGGCTGCCCTGGCATCGCTTGGGAGCCCTGACGCTATACGAACACTCCAGAATTATCAGGAAGCACCTGACAGGGATCTTGAGGATTGGACTTATCTGGCTCTTCAGGAGTGTAAGCTGGTGTTTCAGGCTTCAATGCTGGATCATCCGCCCATGTTTATTTCTACCGGTTTGGGAGGGATAGGCCAGCAGCTTCGTTTTTTTGGAGCGTTCTTTTCTGCGGATGGTTTACCTATTGATCCATCAAGGCAGAAAGTAATTTCGGGTGAAGTGGAATATATGTTTTCTCAGTTTAATGGAAAGCTGGAATTCATTGCCTTTTCCGGACAGTTTGTTACTTTCTGGGGGTTGGTGCCGCTGGATGTTTCACTCAATGAGCATGTGCAGGCGGCTATTAATGAGGCTAATTTCCTGGGAGCCGGATTAAGAAAAGATTTTGTGCTTACTAATGTGAAGAAACTTACTTTTAACGAGTTGGGGGATATTCTTACCCGAATAAAAAGTGGAAAAGCAGGCGATGTGCCAAATGACACAGATCAGACTTTATAACATAAGAAAAAAACGAGACTGAAAATTATTTGCGTCTCGTTTTTTCTTTTCGTTCAACACAGATAGAACTCTTTATTTGCTGAGATCCTCAAAATCAACATTAGTGTATTCAGCTGTGGAGAGCGTGTCGGCAGTTTTTAGGTTTTCATTCTCCGGGCCTTCTTCAGTGTAAACTCCCTGCTCAGCCTGGATAAAATCAATAACTTCCTTCAAACCATCTGCAAATTTTGCAAAATCCTCTTTGTAAAGGAATAATTTGTGCTTTTCGAAACGAAAGCGGCCATCCTCTTCAAAGCGCTTCTTACTTTCGGTAATGGTCAGGTAGTAATCATTTTTCCGTGTGGCCTTTACATCAAAAAAATAAGTGCGTTTTCCAGCTCTTACTGCTTTTGAAAAGATGTCATCCCTGTCATTTCTCTTTTTGTCTAAGTCATCTTTTTTGTCAAATCCTTCCATCTTAAAATAAATTTTTTTGAGTAAGAAAACAATGTGTTTCTGCTGGTCAAAAATGGCAATAATTTTTTAAAATAACCAAAGATTATTTACAAAATTATTCTAAAATTTAAACTCTTTAACGGGAAGTGGTTGTTTTACTTTTGCCGGAAGGTCGCAATTCTTTTAAATAATGTCTTCTTTGTTGGTGGTTTTATTGTTGATATATTGATAGATAGCAGAATTGATGATTGATTTTTCAATCTGTGTTTGTGATATGCTTATACCTTTACATAAGATTTGGAGGGGTGCAGGTTTTCAGCCGGTCTTTTGACACTTTAAAGGATTATTTGTGAATAATGCCGATGAAGCGAGCATGGAGCTTTGATTTCTCAAATCTGCACAAAAGTGCATGTATAAAAGAATTGCGAGTTCATTCGACCATAAGAAATAAGTTTTATACGGATGAAATAAAACATTACTGTCTTGTGCAAAATAAAAAAAGACCTACTTTTGTGATTGAAAAATTATCTGAAGTAACAAAAGTTCTTTACCAAATGCTAAGTAGATGACTGCTCCGAGTGAAAGTGATGCAAACCGTTTATGGTCATTTCAGGGGAGGTGAAAGCACCATCCAACAGACCGAAAAGGAATTGTTTCACAGTATTTCCAAGTCCCATGAACTTTACCATCTTCTTTTATTATTGATTGTTGATGTGCGTGATTTAGCTGAAAAGCGCATTGAAAGCGGACTCAATAAGAAGAGACCTACCCATGAAGATTTGCATCCAAACAGAAAGTTTATCAATAACCGGGTAATCCTTCAATTAAGAGACAATAAGCAATTATTGAGTTATATTGATGCCACAGGCTTGTCATGGAAGAATAATGAGGAATATGTCAAAGATGTATATAAACTTATTGTTGATTCCGATTTGTACAAAAGCTATATGGAGAGTGAAGATGACAGTTATGAGGCAGACCGGAAATTTATTTCAAAGCTTTATGAAAAGGTGATCGGTCAGTATCTCCCTCTTTATGCTTTATTTGAGGAAAAGAGCATTTTTTGGAATGATGAAGCCGAGTTTGTCGTGAGCATTGTTGTTAAAACACTTAAGGAGTTTGAAGATGCAAAAAGAGATGAGCAACCGCTTCAAAGAGAGTTTAAGGATGAGGAAGACAGGGATTTTGTACAAACACTTTTTCGAAAAGCTGTTGTGAATAATGCAGATTATCAGGGATTAATCAAGAAATTTTCCCGAAACTGGGATCTTGAGCGGGTGGCTTACCTGGATATTGTTCTCATGCAAATTGCTATTGCCGAAGTGATTGAATTTCCTAAAATCCCGGTTAAGGTTACTTTAAATGAATACATTGAAATAGCCAAGCACTATTCTACCCCTAAAAGCGGAAACTTTATCAATGGTATTCTTGATAAGATTATCAATTACCTCAGAGATGAAGAAAACCTGATAAAACCCGGAGGCACTGATGTCGAAAATGCAAATTAAATATTTACTGTCAGCAACAGGCGTGATTTTGTCTTTGCTAATGACCGGGTGTGGATTTTCTGCAAATGACGATAATAAGGAAACGGAGGTTAATGAAAGTTCTTTCGGGGAGTTTGCCGGCAATGCGGAGTTTGAATTTACCGAACATAACTTCGGGGTTATTACCTCCGGCGAGGAAGTGGGTGCCCGTTTTGGTTTTAAAAATACAGGAGATGAACCGCTGTTGATTGAACGCGTGGATACCGGTTGCGGTTGTACAGTAGCCGAGTTTTCCGAAAAACCGTTAAAGTCCGGAGAATCAGGATTTGTGGAAATAGTTTTTGATAGCAGGGGTAGGCGCGGTTCTCAGTTTCAGGAGGCCAGAGTCTTTTTTCACGGGCATAATAAACCCACCCGTTTATCTGTTTTTGCTGAAGTCGATAAAAATTAATTATATTGCATTACTTTTTGATTTAGTTTAGAACCAAAATTTAGTTATATTATGATGAGTTTGTTTTTACAGGCAGGAGGAGCTGAAGATAGCTCTGGTATGCTTATGCAGTTATTACCTTTTCTTCTGATTATTGTGGTGTTTTATTTCTTTATGATCCGCCCTCAAATGAAAAGGCAAAAGGAATTAAGAAAATATCGCGAAAACCTTAAGAAAGGTGACAAAGTAGTTACTACCGGCGGGATTTACGGAAAAGTTAATGAAGTTAAGGATAGTTATGTGGTTATCGAAATCGCCGACAACGTAAATATTAAGGTTGATAAGGCCGGTATCATTATGGATATGTCGGATGCGGTTAAGAAATAAGAGATCTGATTGAGATCTTAAAATGATTGTTTTATAGAAGGTCAATGATTACTTTTGTCAATCATTGACCTTTTTTTATTTAAAGAGGCTTGTTCATTTTAACCAGGATTATTCATAAATAATGCCAATACTTCGTTAAACTTCTATAAAAGCCTAAAGTTCAAGTATTTGCAAGTGAATAAGTTTTTGTCTTAAAGCA
>CAYOFH010000170.1:0-6753 GCA_964403175.1 uncultured Marinilabiliaceae bacterium | reverse complement strand
TAACTTGGTTACACGGCCTGTATGTCAAAAAGATTTCGGATAAAGGAAAAAAGCATGTAAAACTGAATCTTGAAATGCCTGATGGAAAAGTTGAGGTTACCGCTGATGAGAACCGATTTCGTCAGGTAATGATTAATCTTCTTGACAATGCTGTTAAGTTTACCGATTCCGGACAGATAACCTTTGGTATTTCGAATATGAGTGATACGCATATAGAGTTTATGGTTTCCGACACAGGACTGGGTATAGAACCTGAAAAACAGAAGGTGATTTTTGACCGGTTTAGTCAGGCTGATGACAGTATTGCCAGTCGGTTTGGGGGAACTGGTCTTGGGTTGGCCATTGTTAAGAAGCTGACTGAAATTATGGGCGATGGCATTACACTCGAGTCTGAGCCCGACAAGGGAAGTACTTTTACATTCCACCTGCCGGGGCGTTTTTATATGGGGTAAAAAACATATTTTCTGTTGTTTTTTCTTTTTTTTAAGATATTTTTCATTGTTTTCTTAAAATCATAAAGCATCAGTACTGTTCTATTTTCCTAAAATGTTGTTTCTTTGTACAAACATGGAAAGAGAACTTTGATTTTATATGATCGAAAAACTAATTTATCTCGAATCTGTTGATTTGGTGGAGTTCATGGGAGTGAATAACACCAAGCTGGATTTGATAAAAGCACATTTTCCAAAACTCAAGATTGTGGCCCGTGGTAACTGGCTAAAAGCCATGGGGGATGCAGAAGAAGTAACTGATTTTGAAGAAAAAATTAATCAGTTACTACAGCATTATGAAAGGTACAATGTTCTGAAAGAGGATGTTATTAACGATATAATTAAGGGGCAAAATGTTGTGCAACAGGAGAGTGCCGATGATATCATTCTTTTTGGTGTGAACGGTAAACCTATAAAGGCACGGACCGAAAACCAGCGTAAACTGGTGGATGCCTATGCACATAACGATTTGATGTTTGCTGTAGGACCCGCAGGATCCGGAAAAACTTATACAGCCATAGCCCTGGCAGTTAAGGCCTTGAAGAGCAGAGTGGTACGTAGGATTATTTTGAGTCGTCCTGCTGTCGAAGCAGGTGAAAAACTCGGATTTCTGCCCGGCGATTTGAAAGAGAAGATTGATCCTTATCTACAGCCCTTGTACGATGCGCTTCAAGACATGATTCCGGCAGTGAAACTGAAAGAATATCTGGAGAACGGGACCATTCAGATTGCTCCACTTGCCTACATGCGGGGCCGGACGTTGAATAATGCTTTTGTAATTCTCGATGAAGCTCAGAATACTACCACTAATCAGCTAAAAATGTTTCTTACCAGGATGGGAACCAGTGCCAAGTTTGTGGTTACCGGTGATACTACGCAGATTGACTTGCCCAGTCCAATGACATCAGGCCTGGTTCAGGCTATGCGTATTCTGAAAGGTATAAAAGGCATTGAACGGGTCAAATTTTCCGTGAAAGACATTGTTCGACACCGTCTTGTTCAGGATATTGTGGAAGCTTACGAAAAAGAATAACTCTATATTTTCAATTTTATGCAAAACGCTATTGTTGAAACAAATTTTAAATTCCCCCGTCAGAAAGACATTTACAAAGGGAAAGTACGTGATGTTTACAACATTGATGATGACTACCTTGTAATGGTGGCTTCCGACCGAATTTCTGCTTTTGATGTGGTACTTCCAAAGGGAGTACCGTTTAAAGGACAGGTATTGAATCAAATTGCTGCCAAGTTTCTGGATGCTACCTCTGATATTGTTCCTAACTGGAAAGTGGCCACACCTGATCCAATGGTAACCGTGGGTCAGTTTTGTGAGCCTTTTAAAGTGGAAATGGTAATTCGTGGATACCTGACAGGCCATGCATGGCGTGAGTACAAATCAGGAAAACGTGAGTTATGTGGTAATCCGATGCCCGGGGGAATGGTGGAAAATCAGAAGTTTGAACAACCAATTCTAACACCTACTACGAAAGCAGGTGTTGGCCATGACGAAGACATTTCACGTGATGAAATCCTGAAACAAGGGATTGTTAGTGAAGAAGATTATATACAGCTTGAAAAATATACACGTGAATTGTTTGAGCGAGGCACGGAGATGGCTGCTGAAAAAGGACTTATATTGGTAGATACCAAATATGAATTTGGAAAGAAAGATGGAAGAATCTATCTCATCGATGAGATTCACACGCCTGATTCCTCACGTTATTTCTATGCTGATGGCTACGAAGAACGTTTGAAAAAGGGAGAGTCACAGCGTCAGCTTTCTAAGGAATTTGTGCGTCAGTGGCTGATTGAGAACGGCTTTCAGGGGCAGGAAGGACAGCAAATACCTGATATGAGTGAAGCTTATATCACGGAAGTTTCGGAACGTTACATCGAACTATTTGAGAAAATTACCGGTGAAAAATTCCAGAAAGCCAAAGCCGAGGATGTGGCAGGTCGCATTGAAGAAAATGTAACTGCTTACCTTAATGACTTGTTGAAATAAAGTATAATATAATTGCGCAAAGACACTGTAAATGCTCCAATGGGTAAATTTACGTGTCTTTGCTGTTTAAAAGAGAAACTATTGAAACTTTTTACCAGAAAACCTTTGTCTCTGGCAGGTAAGTTGCTGCCGGGCATGCTTCCGTTATTGATATTTGTGGCTGTTGAATTGCTATGGGGCACCACCGTTGGTTTGGTGGCTGCCTTGGGATTAGGACTCATTCAATTCCTTTGGTTTTGGTTTCGGGAACGACGATTGGATAAATTCATTCTGACAGATATCGGATTTTTAATGGTGTTGGGTGGCTTGGCCATCCTCTTTGATAATGCTTTGCTGTTTAAACTAAAGCCAGTTTTTATTGGAGGTGCTTTATTGTTGCTAATTGGTTATTCGGCATTTTCCAATATCAGGCTGGTTATGCTCATGGCGCAGCGCTATTTCAAAGGTCTGGCGGCCGGTCCGCTTGAGTCATGGCTGTTGCAGGATATGCTCAAAATATTTTTTTGGCTGCTGCTTGCTCATACACTTTTGATACTGGGAGCTGCTCTGTGGATGCCACATGCATGGTGGGCTGCTATTTCCGGACCCGGATTTTACGTGTTGGTGGGTTTAATGGTACTCTTTTCATGGCTGCTTAATAAACAGCGAAAAGCGGTATGGAGCAAAGAAGAATGGCTGCCGCTTGTGGATGAAGAAGGAAAAGTGCTTGGACATGCTCCCAGAAGTATTGTACACAGCGGAAAAACCCGTTGGTTGCATCCCGTAGTACATTTGCAGGTCGTTACTCCCGATGGTATTTGGCTGCAGAAGCGACCTATGAACAAAATAGTGCAACCCGGTAAGTGGGACACGGCTGTGGGTGGACATGTTTCTCGCGACGAAACGATTGAAACCGCACTTTTACGTGAGGCAACGGAAGAAATAGGAGTGAATCCCCAAAAAGCTGTTTCTCTGGGACGTTACATATGGCGAAGTGGTATAGAAAACGAACTGGTATTTGTGTTCGCACTTAGGCACTGCGGTGAAATTCATCCTCATGCCGAAGAGTTGGACGGAGGTAAATCATGGTCATTTACAGAGATTGAGAAAGCCAAAGGGCGGGGGATACTCACTCCAAACTTCGAAGAGGAATACCGCAGATATGGCGATGTGCTGAAAAAAATGGGGGAGAGGGATTGAACCATTGTACCGCAGATCCCATTCTGTCCCCCTTGGGATGATTCAGGGTGCCCTTCGGTCTTAGTTATTTCCTTTTTCTTCCCAGAATTTCTGTTTTTCCAGTTTATCGATTCTCTCATTTAGGTACTTTATCATTCTGTCTTTATGTTGAATTTTTGAGGTATCTTTTTCCAGAATGTTCACGGTTTCTTTGTAGCTTCTAAGGGCAAGATCTTTGTCTTTAAAATGATGATCCAGAATCATCAACCTATCCATTCGGATAGCGAGGTTCTTTGGATTATTCTTCAGTAAAATATTATAAAGTTCCAGAGTTTTGTCCCATTTTCCAGCTCTTTTGTAGGTTTCTGCCAACTCTGTGTTTATCATGTCCTTGATCAATTGCGGAGTTGTTACAATTTCCAATGCTGTGTTGAAATGTTTTTCACTTTCCTCGGTCATCCCGATATTGCGAGTGCAAATACCCAGGTTATAATAAACCA
Source organism: uncultured Marinilabiliaceae bacterium (assembly GCA_964403175.1). Classification (GTDB taxonomy): domain Bacteria; phylum Bacteroidota; class Bacteroidia; order Bacteroidales; family Marinilabiliaceae; genus Marinilabilia. The sequence goes on along the minus strand of CAYOFH010000170.1, from coordinate 2,599 downwards.
GATAATCATTAGGATTCAGGAATGCTGCCTGTTTCAAGGGTTTTTCTGCTTCCAGATAATCACCGTTTTTCCGGTAGCTCATACCCAGAAATTTGGTGGTAAGGAATGAGGAGTCACCCTTTTGATATAACTCGTTGAAGACTTCGATGGATTTTTCGTATTCATTGAGCAGAAAAAACGTCTGGCCATACAAGCGGCGCAGCGGTTTTGAATCGTGGATTTCAGGATTGTAATACTTATCGAAAAAGGAGAGGGCCTCAGCGGGTTTGTCCAAATCCAGTAGTAATTGTCCTGCCTTGAATATCGTAACATTTTTTGGGGTAATCTCTGCGCTTTTGGTATAGTATTGAATGGCACTATCTGCTCTAAGGATCATTTTTAGAATATCTCCCATCTGATTCAGGAAAAATGTGTTGGTAGTGTCTTTGTTGATCAGTTGGCCGAAAATTTCCAGTGATTCCGGTAGATTGCCTTCTTTTTTCAGTGCCAGCGCTTTTCGTGGCAGATAAACGGCACTGTCGAGCCCTTGCTCCAGCAAAAGATTTACAAATTCCAGAGCTTTGGTATTTTGAGAAGTGCCATAATACATTTCCTCAAGTTCTTTAGCCAGTTCAATAGAGGAAGAGTCGCGGGAGTAGGTTTTTTCCAGCGTGTCGATGGCGCTGTCAATTTTGTACTCTTTAATTAATCTACGGGCAGTTGAAATGCGGGAAGCAATGGTATCGGGTGAAAGAATGTGGAGGTTTTTCTCTTGTTGGAGAGAGTCCGAAGTGATGACTTTGATGCTGTCCGTTTTCAGGACAGCAATTTTGGTGATGTCTGAGATGAAATAGTCAGCTGCAAAAATACGGGATGCCAGAATAAAAAATAGAATGATAAATAAAACAGGTTTCATATTTAAGGTTTAGGAGTTCGAAAATTCCCCTGGCCAGTCAAAAAAAACAGGCCCGGGGAATGGTTAAGAATTAGAATGCCTATTTCGGTAACGGGATGTTTCCCGGTTATAGCTCAAAACTTATGGGTAATACATAATTGACATTTACCTTCTGACCTCTCTGTTTTCCTGGTTCCCAGTTAGGTAAACTTTTTACGACTCTTATTGCCTCTTCGTCCAGAATCGTGTGCCCTGAGCTTTTGGTCAGCTCAATATCAGTAATTTTTCCTGTTTTATCAATAATGAATTTAACATAGACTATACCTTCAAGTTGTTTTTCTTTTGCCACGGGAGGATAATGTGTGTTGTTTTTCAGAAAAGTCTTTAACTTTTCATCTCCACCAGGGAACTCAGGCATTTCTTCTACAATAAAGAAAACAGGGGTTTCTGATTTTGATTTTAGAACTTCTCCCGATTCAGCAACGGGGACATCTTCTTCAGTTTGATTACAAGCCATAAAACCGGTAAAAAAACCAAGTAAGGCGATGGCTGTAAAAAGAGTAGTTCGCTTTTGATTATTATTATTTTTGGTCATCATAATAAATCGTTTTTTAATGAATGATTTGTGAAAACTGTTTGCCAACTCGAGGCGGGCACCTGTTTGTTGGTAAAGCAGCAACTTTTTGTAGTTGATCAGTGAAACACCTTGTTCCAATACTTCTCTGTCGGCCTGAAACTCATGTATTTCTTTAAGATTCCGGCGCAGAAGCCATATAAAAGGGTTGAACCACTGAAAAATGAGAACTGATTCAAGCAAAATTACATCGGCAGAATGCCATTTGGCTGAATGGGAAACCTCATGGGCAATGATTTGATTGGTTTCCTCTTCGGTATAGCTATTCTGTCCTATAAAAACCATGTTGAAGAATGAAAAAGGACTGAAATTTCCCGGCAGAAATGCCACTTTGAACCGGCCATGTTGCGCAAAAACAGCGGATTGCGAACAAAGTCCAATTTTTATCAATCCATGTATAAGTCTGAATAGTAATAGTATTACTCCTATTCCATAGATTATCCGGGCTGTTTGCCACTCAAAGGCAGCTGAAGTGATCAGCGTTTTTACATCGCCTGAGACAATAGTTACCGGAGCCAGCAGAACTGCAAAGTCTTCGTTACTATTACCTATGCTGAACAAATTTAGCGAGGAAAGGGGCAGGAGTAAAGCTGCTATTAATCCACTCAGAAGAAAGATACGGTTAAACGTAAACGTTGTCCTTCTTTTAAGAAATAAGTAATAAATGAAAATTGTCCCCGTAATTAACACGGAAGACTCGTATAGCCAGTTAACATAATTAGTCATTGCTCCTTGCCTTTTTTGTTCTCCAATTCCTTCCGTACATCAGCCATGAGTTGGTCAAACTCTTTCAAATCCATCTTGTCATCCTTTGCAAAAAAGGAGACAAGGTTTTTGAATGAGTCTTCAAAGTAATTGCTAATAAAGCGTTTCATGAATTTTCTGGTGTATTCCTGCTTGGATATAATCGGAAAGTAAATATGTCCTTTTCCCTCGGCTACGTGATCCACAAAACCTTTCTTCTCCAATATGCGCACAAGAGTAGATACGGTATTGTAGGCCGGTGCAGGCTCAGGTAATTGTTCGATGATTTGCTTTACCGTGGCATTGCCCATTTGCCACAGGGGGTGCATCACTTGTTCTTCTGCTTT
>CAYOFH010000169.1:0-6785 GCA_964403175.1 uncultured Marinilabiliaceae bacterium | reverse complement strand
TAAAACATTTTTTACTTTTAAGGCCGTAACATTTTTTTGTTGCGGCTTTTTCTTTTGAAACATGAAAAACACAAAACTCGGAACATTTGGCGGGGTTTTTACCCCTTCTATTTTAACAATACTTGGTGTTATCATGTATTTAAGGTTTGGGTGGGTCGTTGGAAATGTGGGGCTTATCGGGACTTTAATGATTGTAACGCTTTCGACATCTATTACTTTTCTTACTTCTTTGTCCATTGCATCTATTTCCACCAATACAAAAGTTAAGGCGGGCGGAGCATATTATATGATCAGTCGCTCGCTTGGACTGGAAATCGGAGGAGCGCTTGGGATACCGTTGTATCTGGCACAGACCTTTTCCGTTGCACTTTACGTAATGGGATTTTCCGAGAGTTTGGTGGCTATCTTTCCCGCACTGAATATAAAGATTGTAGGGGTGGTCTCTACCTTGCTTTTGGGGGCATTGGCACTAGTATCCACAAAGGCCACCATTCGGGCTCAATATTTTATTTTAGGAGTTATTGCCTTGTCCCTGCTATCTCTTTTGTTCGGAAGTTCTATTGAAAATTCCAACATTGAGATGTGGGGAGTGCCAGCGGCTAAGTCGGTTGGTTTTTGGCAGGTATTTGCAGTCTTTTTTCCTGCCGTGACAGGAATTATGGCAGGCGTAAATATGTCTGGAGACCTTAAAAATGCCTCCCGATCCATTCCACGGGGAACTTTTTGGGCTGTGGGGGTGGGGTACCTGATATATATGATGCTCCCGATAATTCTGGCCGGGCGTGCAGATGCTTCGACCCTTGTGTCAGACCCGCTTATTATGCGGCGCATTGCGTTTTGGGGAGGGGCTATCCTATTGGGAGTATGGGGTGCTTCATTGTCCAGTGCTGTTGGCAGTTTGCTGGGAGCCCCGAGAGTTTTACAGGCTCTCTCCCGGGATAATGTTGTTCCGCGGAGGTTTTCTTTTTTGGCAAAAGGATTTGGTGAAGAAGGCATTCCCAGGGCAGGAACCATTGTAACAATTATAATTACGATTATTTGTGTTATGCTGGGTGATTTGGATGCTATAGCTCCGGTTTTAACTATGTTTTTCCTCGCCACTTATGGAATTCTGAATATTACTGCTGGAATTGAACGCTTTCTGAAAAGTCCGTCGTTTCGGCCAAAATTTAAAGTTCATTGGGGATTTTCATTGATCGGGGCCATTGGTTGTATTTCTGTGATGTTTCTCATTCATGCTCCAGCAACTGTTTTGGCCATTATTTTTATTTTGGGAGTTCTAATCTGGCTTCGAAGACGCAGGCTAAAAACAACGTGGGGAGATGTCCGAAACGGGTTGTTAATGCAGGTGGCCCGGTTTGTGATGTTGAAGATCAAACCCATGGATGATCCCAAGAGCTGGCGTCCTAATATTCTCGTGTTTTCCGGAGCACCGATAAAACGTTGGCATTTGATTGACTTTGCCAACGGACTGGCACAGGAAAAGGGGCTTTTTACGGTGGCCACCATCCTGCCGCAGGAAAAGGTTACTCAGGATAAAATTTACCAATACGAAAAGCAGATCAGGGAATATCTGTATGATAAAAATATTCGGTCACTGGTGCGTGTTATCCGTGCTAAGGATCCCTTTTCAGGGGCACGACATCTGAGCAATTCCTACGGATTGGGGGCTATTGTGCCCAATACTATTCTTCTGGGGGATACTACCGAAGTGGCCCATCATCAGCCGTATGCCGATATGATTACACACTTTTATGAGTCCAGGAAAAATGTGATTGTCCTAAAAGACGATCAACCACTTACTAATCGTACTACGCTGAATGTTGATTTGTGGTGGGGCGGATTGAAAGGCAACGGGGGGTTGATGATGGTGCTGGCTTATATGATGCAGAACAGCCCCCACTGGCAGCAGGTTACTATTACCATAAAAATGGTTGTTACCTCCGATAAAGCTGCTGTTGAGGCTGAGAAAAACCTCGATAATCTGCTTGCTTCTATTCGTGTTGAGTTTCACAAAAAAATACTGGTCAGTGAAAAGGGGCGTTTTTTCGGCGTTCTTTCCAAGGATTCTCAAAATGCTGATCTTGTTATGTGTGGACTGAAAAAACCGGATAGTGATTTCTCCAATTACTTTAACGATTTAAAAACAAAAACTGCCTCTATTCCCAGGCGGCTTTTTGTTGCAGCATCACATGATATTGCATATAAAGATATCTTGAGTTAAAGTATTCCTGTGGGAGTTCAATTTTTCCGGAGTGTTTCTTTTAATTTATCAGGGCTTTTTTCTCCCACTATTAAAGGTGTATAGAGATATCATCCTTTCATTCTGATTGTTGTGGGTAAAAATTGATAGGCTTCACTCCTTTCTTTTTTAACGAGGTGGGGTTAAGTGCCTGACTAGTAGGCGTGAATGATGTTTCTGTTTGTTGTTTTCTCTTTTTCTTTGTATATTTGTGGTAGATTGAGCTTTGTCCCCACCCTCTAAAGATTACTTCCTTATTTTGGCATTTTTGCCTCTGTGTGTTTTTTAATTAGTATGGCATATTAAGCATTTTCCGGATTTTTGGAATGTATGTTGATGTATCGAAGAGAAATTTTATAAAAATCAAAATAAACTATAAAATGCCTATGAAATATCAGATCTATTCATTGCATAATTATCGAAAAATTCCCCAAATCGATAAGTTTAGTGAACAGGATTTAAAAAATATTGACGTTGTTGGTCATGTGTTGCCGTTTAAGACAAACAATTATGTTGTTGATGAATTAATTGACTGGAATAATTTTCATGATGATCCGATTTTTATTCTGAATTTTCCTCAAAAAGAAATGCTGCATGCCGATGATTTCAATAATATGGCTTCGGTTCTTAGCAAAGAAACGGATAGGGTAGAGCTGAAAAAGGCTGCCAATACTATCCGTCACAAAATGAATCCTCACCCTGCCGGTCAGGCCAAGAATATTCCTGAATTAAATGGACAAAAGCTTCCCGGCATTCAACATAAATATGATGAAACCATGCTGTTTTTTCCTACACAGGGACAAACATGCCATGCTTATTGCACTTTTTGTTTTAGATGGCCTCAATTTACAGGAATGGACGATCTTAAATTTGCAATGAATCAGATCGACTTTGTTATTGAGTATTTGAAGGTGCATCCCGAGATAACAGATATTCTTTTTACCGGTGGAGACCCAATGGTAATGAAAGCCTCTATCCTGGATGCTTATATCACTAAAATTCTGGATGCTGATCTCCCGAATCTGCAAAATATCCGGATTGGAAGTAAATCCCTCTCATTCTGGCCTTATCGTTATCTTACCGATAGTGATGCCGATGATATGTTGCGGGTTTTTGAAAAAGTAACCAAAGCAGGAAAGTCTTTGGCTTTTATGGCTCATTTTAATCATCATCGTGAGTTGGAAACACCGGCGCTGGAAAAGGCAGTTGCCAGGATTCGCCAAACCGGAGCACAGATTCGTACTCAATCTCCTCTTCTCAATCATATCAATGCTGATAGTGAAGTGTGGAGTAATATGTGGAGAAAACAGGTGCAACTGGGAATGATTCCCTATTATATGTTTGTTGCCCGTGATACAGGTGCACAAGAGTATTTTGGTGTATCGCTGGCCAATGCATGGCAGATTTTCAGGGGTGCATATATTAATGTAAGCGGAATTTCCCGCACCGTTAGGGGACCCAGTATGTCTTGTACCCCAGGAAAAGTCCGTATTATTGGTGTGAGCGAAGTAAAAGGGGAAAAAGTATTTGTTTGTGAATTTATTCAGGGTCGCAACAGTGACTGGGTAGGTCGTCCTTTCTTTGCAAAATATGATCCTCGTGCCTTATGGATGGATGATCTTAAACCAGCTTTCGGACAGGAGGAGTTTTTCTTTGAAGAAGATCTTGCACGTATGCTGCTTTAATATAGAAGTCGATTAGTCGTTAGGCAGTCAGTAGTGATTTCTTTTGATAACGACATACCCGCATCAGGAATTTATCTGTGCGGGTTTTTTTATGATTTATTGTACTTTTGGGGTTCGATAAATTTATACATTATTTTTGCCGTCTGATAATTCTGGCGATTTCCCGGTATGAAAAAACAAAGTAAGGCAATTAAATATCTTAAGCTTGCAGCTAAAATTTTATTAAGCGGGGTCATTTTGTGGTATGTCGCATCAAAAATAGATGTTGTACAAATTGGTTCGGCCATGAAGCGGGCCAGCTTTGGATGGCTCTTGCTGGCGTTGCTGATTTACAGTGCATCCCAGGTGGCAGCTGCTTTTCGCCTGAATACCCTTTTTCGGTTGATTCCCATTCATATTTCGCAATTCTCAAACGTAAAGCTTTACTGGCTGGGGCTGTTCTATAATTTGTTTTTGCCCGGGGGTGTGGGAGGTGATGGATTTAAAATCTATATTCTGAATCATTATTTAAAAGTTCCGGTTAAGCGTTCTTTAGGGGCGATTTTTGCCGATAGGTTATCCGGCTTGACCATCATTGTGACCTTTCTTTTAATTCTGGTTCACTTTATCGATTATTCTATTCCATATAAGTCAGTCTTTTTACTGGCCATTCCTTTGCCTTTGATAGGACTGTATATTATTCTGAAATGGATAATACCTCTGTTTATAAGGGCATTTTCGGCCATCAGTATTTGGTCTGTTTTGGTTCAGGGCATTCAGATGCTGACAGCCGTATGCATTTTGTATGCATTGGGGATAGAAAATTCGGGAGATTATGATGATTATCTGTTTCTTTTTTTTCTTTCAGCCATCATGGCTTCGGTTCCTATAACCCTGGGAGGAATTGGAGCACGGGAGTTTACTTTTCTTATGGGTGCAGAGTATCTCAATCTGCAACAAGACCTGGCCGTAGCATTGAGTCTGTTGTTTTTCCTGGTTTCAGCAGTATCAGCATTGCCGGGGATATGGTATGCCATAAGACCCCGTGGGGTACTTGATCATTTTACGGATAATCAAAAATTTAACGCTTCTAACTGAGGATAAATCTCCTGTTTGAATTGTTCAAGTAGTTTTGCGCGGGCTTCTTTTAGTGCTTGGTCATAGCTCCCGGGACGCATTCCTTTTATCTCCGAAAGGGTTCCGGTAAAAATTTCTGTTTGTGTTTCAGCGGATATAACAGAGATGAATAAATCGGCAAAAACCAGATAAACCTGATAGCCATTTCCTTTTTTTATTTCGCCCTTTCTAAAATCCACATTCACGACAACCTGATATTTGGCCTGCTCGGGTGCCAGTGTAAAATTAAAAAAGGTCTCGTTTAGCTGAGATTTCAGGTGTTTGGAAAATGGGGTAGTAGGTGCCGGATCTCCTAATATTCGTTCCGATGCTGTAAACCAGGCGGTTGATTTCTGAAGTTCAATATTGAATCTTGCCTGAGGAATGGTTTCTTCAGGGAGAAAAAATGCCACCAGCGGACTTTCAATATTTTCTTTCTGAAGCAATACTGAATGGTCGAAAGTGGTTATGACCTGCTGTTTTTTACGGCTGGACTCCAGTTTTTGAATGTAGCTGGCAGCATCTCCTCCCCGATTGGTTACTACTTTTTCCTGAAGGATGCCGGAACCCTCCGAGAAATAGAAATGCAGGGGGAAGTTGTGAACGGGAATTTTTCTTCCGGATGAAGGATAATATTCGACCTTTACTTTTAAGGGGCGTTCCATACTCCGGGAAAAGGAAATGTTATAATCAGGGTTTTCCGGAGTAACAGAGATTTTTGTAAATATATCTCTTAAGTCCTGCATGATGTCTGAACCAAAGTTGATGTTTCCGTTGACGGAACGATAGGTTAAATCGTCTTTGAGATGATGTTGCAGAGATTCAATGGCTTTGAAATAGGCAGCCAGAGATGCGGAAATATCTTGCTTTTCTTTTAATAGGCGGGCTTCCAGAAGAAAAGAAGCTGCCCGTTTTTTGGCCATATTGAGATCAAGATCCTTTCGTCGCTGATATTCATTTTTGTTCAGTCGCATTAAAACCCAGTATTCCCGTTTATTCTCCCAGGTTTGCACTTCATAACCCGTGAGATTTTCCTCTGCAGAAGTGCTTATTTCCGATTCAAAGGTTTCCCGAAATTCATAGTTGTCCTCGAATTTCCTCATCAGGGAGTTGGACGAAACATTGACTTCTATTTCTGAGGCCATTTCTTTCAAAGCATCTGCTCTGGCTTTTTTTGCATAATCAAGACCCAAAGCCTGGTTTTTATATGTCATGCCTATACCAATGTAATATTCCTTTTCGGAAGGGCGTTTTTTTACCCATTTAGGCTTGGCTGCCTGCAAGGTTGTTATTCCGGCAAAAAGCAGAACGAAAGTCAGAAATGATAATTGACGGGCCATTGTTTGAGTGTTTAGTAGTGAGGTTGTTTTTTATGTCTTCAATAATTGTTCCACAAGTGGCAGAATCTCATCATATTCATAACCTTTGGAAACTGCATTGCTGATTACAGCTGCTTTTTGTTTGAATGGTTCACGGTTTTTTACCTGGCGAAACTTCTCTTTAATGATATCTTCAAGATTGTGTTTATATTCATCCGGATCAATTTGTTCCAGAGCCTGGTTGATTGTTTCGTTGCTGATTCCTTTCTGCTTGAGTTGCCACCAGATTTTTTTTCTTCCCCATCTGTTAAAACGATATTTGTCGCGTACATAAAAGGCAGAGAATCTGGATTCGTCTATGAACTTTTCTTCTTCCAGTTTATTTATTATTTGTTCATGTTCGTCAACTGCTACCTCCCATTTTTTCAGTTTTTTTTCAATGTC
>CAYOFH010000168.1:0-6869 GCA_964403175.1 uncultured Marinilabiliaceae bacterium | reverse complement strand
ACTTTTAATCCCGGAAATCATACCAATATAAAACAGAGAGGGGATAATTTTCCGCATTGGCGGAAAATTATCCCCTCTCTGTTTTATGCATTCTCATCAATCTCCAAATACCACAACCCCTTTGCTGGTTTTTCCGTCTATCATGGTCGAAAAAGGTTTGGTGCATCTTACATGACGTACAAATTCCGTTTCTTCTTCAGCGGCATGTTCTTCCAGAAGCTCCAGCTTTATGCTGCCCTCTCCAATGTGTGGATTAATGGTAAGATAGCCAACCCTGAGAGAGGTAAGGTTCTGGAAAAAATGGGTCCCCTGACTTGGTTCCACATGATAATTCTCCAGTCCCATCTCCACAATGGTTCTGGCCCCGGCAATCTGTCCCCAGCGCACCGGTACTCCAAGCCATGGATCCTGTGACCCCCAGCGTCCTGGGCCAATTAGCAGATAAGGACGTCCTGTCTTTTGCAGCTTGTCATTAATTTTCTCTATATGACGGGCAATTTCAGAATTCAGTGAAGGTTTAAATGAATCGGGCTTCACATAAACTATATCCTGCACATCACTCACAACCCCGTTACCCAAAGCTGATCTGGAATAAATGAGACAGTCTTCAGGATCAAAATCCGAAAGGTCAGGTCCTGAAGGATCTTTAGTATCAACAATGGGACGGATTTGCAGAAGATAGAATACAGGTCTTCCGTCAGCAGACTGGAGATCTACGGCAAATTCAATCTCAACAGGTTGTTTCATTTCGTCCTGACCGATTCGCAACACAGTATTCACAATATCAGCCAGAGGAAATGCATCATATTTTAGAATGTTGGCAAAAGTAACAAAACGGGGCCCGTCAGCCATCAGACCATCTCTGATCATCTGATTCTGCATATCAAAAACCGAAGCAAGCCATCTGAGGGAGCCATCCTTTTCAGCATCTCCCACATTAATTTTTAAAATATTTACCCCGTCATTGATCGATGGTTCAAAACTGTTGGCATCCAGATTCAACGCAAAAAAGAACTTTTGAGTTTCTCGGACTACCATATCGGGAGAGGACAACTGCAAAACTTTTGTCGGATATCGGGGCGAAAATCTCAGCGAGGCTCCTCCTTCCACTATCTGCCGCCCCAGTCCCAGAGCTACATTCACCACCCCGTCTTCAGAATTCTCCGGTGGAATAGGATAAAAATTAACGGAACGGGCAACACCCGAGAAGGTTGGATAAAACCGGTTTTCATGGGCCTGTCCCACAACTTCCTGGAGGACAATTCCCATACGTTCCTCATCAATCAGATTCATTGTTCCTTCCATATATGCCTTGCTGGTCTTATAGTAAACAGAAGCATAAACACACTTGATGGCATCCAGCAACTGTCTTACCATTTGATCATCATCGGAAGGGGCAATCATATAGGTCGTATATATACCGGCAAAAGGCTGATAATGGCTATCCTCCAGAACACTGGAAGACCTGACAGCCACAGGCCGGCGTACCACCTGCACAAACCTGAGTAGATCATCATATAAGTGACCCGGTAACGTTCCTTTGATAAAATGAGCCAATATCTCTTTGTCTGAACGGTCAGAAAGCCCTATAGAGTACAAATCATTCTTCTCCATGAATAACTCAAAAATATCAATGCCCAATACAACAGTCCGCGGAATCATTATATTTACCTCCGGGTGTTGATTCAATTCAGGATGACGCTTAATGATTGCATTCAAAAATGCCAGTCCCCGAGCTTTACCTCCCACTGAACCACGTCCGATACGTGAAAATGTTATATACTCGTCATACCTCTCACGATCGAAAGAGGAAATAATTCCCTTGCCCTTGCTTTTCCGAAACTCGGAGATGAGCCTTACCAACCTTTCCTTATGCGCTTTCATATTGACGTCATCTTCCACTTTCAGCTGGCGCACCACATCTGCAATAGGGAAAAGAGCCCTGGCGGTCAGCCACTTGGAAACATGATCACGTTTAAAATGATAGTGCAGCGATTCATCAGGAATTTCAGTAAGTTTGTTTTGGAGTTCACGCAAATTACTCACCCTGGCAAGTTCCTTACCGTTTTTTGGATTTACAAACACAAAATCACCAAATGCCAGATAGGTATTAAGAAAATCTTTCAATTCCTTCAATAGAAACTTGGAATGCTTATGAATAAAACCAACCTTTATTTGTTTGGCAACCTCAGCGATTTTTGCATCAGACGATTGGAGCATAAAAGGCATATAGGGATTATCCTTTTTTACTTTCTCTGCAAACTTAATTCCGGCCCCCACTTCTTTTTCTCCTTCACGCTTGAAGGAAACATCTGAGATAACCCCAAGCAAATTGCTGTGGTATTTGTCATAATAGGCTTCTGCCTCTTCATAAGTTCGTGCGAGCAATATCTTGGGTCTCCCGCGCATCCTCATCATCATCTGGTGCTCGTTGAGTCCTTCGCGCATAAATTTCTTCGATTGTTTGAATACAATTTTATAGATTAACGGAAGGTAACTGGAGTAAAACCTTACAGAGTCTTCGACCAGCAATATACTTTGCACCCCAACATCACCAATATCCTGTTCAGCGTTCATCCCATCCTCAATTAGCTTAATAATTGCCAGCAACAAATTGGAATTTCCCAGCCAGCAAAAAACATAATCTATGGCACTGGTATCCTCCCGGCTCAATTGCAAAGAAACTTCCCTCGAAAAGGGAGTAAGCACAACAATGGGAACAAGCGGAAACGACTCTTTCATTTTTCGTGATAGAGAAAAGGGATCCATACCCCCCACACTGAGCATCGTAATAACCAGATCAATCTGTTGCTTCTCCAAAACATCAAATGCCTCCCTGGCAGATGAAACCTGTATAAAATGAGGCGGATATCGCAGACTTAATGAAACATATTCATTAAACAACTGCTCATCGATACGCCCATCTTCTTCCAGCATAAAAGCATCGTAGGAGCTGCAAATTAGTAATACCTTATGAATACGTTTCTGCATCAGCTGATCAAACGCAGTTTCGGAAAAACGACTATGTGGATGAGTGTGTTCCATGATGCTATAATAAATTGAATAATTGTTAAAATAATAAATGCTGAGCTGTATCACAACAATTCAGGGCACAAAAAAACGGGGTTGAAAGAATCAACCCCGTATATCTAAAAATTCAATTAATGAATTTACATTGGTACTTCATCAACCTGGCGGGCCGAGTAACTGATTTTAAGCGCCTGAGCTTTTCTCAGTGCCTGCTTAACTTCAGTAATGATCCCCATAGGGGTATCATAATCGGCTTTGATAGAAACGGTCATTTTGGACCTGTCACTTTCCCGCATTGATTCTCGTTCCTGCACGATATAGCTTCGAATATCGTCAACAGTAGCAAACTGGTCATTGAGCTGCAAACGTGGTTCAGAACCAAAAGTAGCCTGATACTGACGTTGTGGAACCCCAACATAAATATAGGTTACCAGTGATTTCTTTTCCAGCTTTCTCAACTCCGTTGCTTCCGGCTGCTGTAATTGCACTTTCAATGAAACCTCCTTCATGGTTGTGGTTACCATAAAGAAAAACAATAACATAAAAACGATATCGGGCAGAGAAGCTGTATTGATGGCCTGTGTACCACCACTTTTTTTCTTTCTGAATTTAGCCATTAATCGTTCCCTCCTATGTTTTTAGGTTCAGCTTCGGAAATCTTCTGAGGAAAAATATCACGAATTGCATCTTGCTTGTCATCGTCTAATTCATCATATTTTTCTCCGAATTTTCGCTGTGCTAACTCATCACGCAACTCATTATAAGCTGCCGCCAACTCATTTTGCACAGAAAGATACATCTGATACTGAGTCCCCCTGTCGTTCTGCAAGGAAATAACCCCCTTGCTAACGGGATAGATCCCAAAATACTCGATTTCCTTTTCTTCTTTTTCAGGCAAATCTTCCTCATCCAAAGGATTCTCAATAAATTCTTTGGCGGCATCCCGAAGCTCATCCAACTCCATGGGCTCATTTTCAACCAGCAATCTGTTTTGTGCATTAATCAACACCTCAAACACATTTCGGTCTTTAATGGGCGGTGGGGTCTCCTCTTCTTCGGGCACCGGGGGAGGAAGCATACGTGACAGACCGGAGTCGGTATCCATGGTGGTTGTCACGAGGAAGAAAATAAGCAAAAGGAAAGCAATATCGGCCATCGACCCTGCATTCACTTCCTGAACATCTCTTTTTCCCATAAATTTATAATATTTTAAGTTGACAGGACTCATAAGTCCTGCCCTCAATCATGTTATTTAAAAATCCGGGATACCTCGGTAAACAGAATTGAAACCAAGGCAGCGCCTATAAGGATATAAGTGGTGTACAAAAATGTATCACCCAAAATCAACATGCTTGGTACGTTATCAGGTCCTTTATACCCAACCAACTGCAAAGGAGTTCCGTCACCCATACTAAAGGCAAACAGGACAATCGCTCCTAAAATGGCTATTGAAATCAACGATCTGATTGCTGCCTTAGGATGCAAAATCAGATTCACTATCTCAAAAAGAATGGCAATTGCTGCCGCAGCCATCAACAATATCTTTCCCCAGTTCAAAAACGTCTCGGTATAAACCGGAGTAGTTTGTGCAGTATCCTCAACTTCACCTCCGAAGTAGAAGAATCCCGCAAAAACCAATGTTACAGCCAGGAGAAGATATAATACTATATTTAAATATCTCGAAAGCTTAGTCATAATGACAATTATTTTTTCATGTTATACTTAACCAGAATGTCCATCAAAGAAATTGATGCATCTTCCATATTATTCACAATACCATCGATTTTGGAAACCAGATAGTTGTAAAAAATCTGAAGAATAATCGCAACAATCAAACCGGACACTGTAGTAATAAGGGCCACTTTAATACCACTTGCAACTGCAGTAGCAGAAACGTCACCCATAGCAGCAATCGTATCGAAAGCATCGATCATACCAATTACTGTACCCATGAAACCAAGCATAGGAGCGATAGCGATAAACAAAGAAACCCATGTGAGTCCTTTTTCCAAAAGTCCCATTTGAACGGAACCATAAGAAACAACTGACTTCTCTACCACATCAATTCCTTCATCGAAACGATCAAGTCCCTGATAGAAAATAGAAGCAACAGGCCCCCGGGTATTACGACATACTTCCTTAGCAGCTTCTACACCACCTTCGTTGAGTGCATCTTCAATTCTCTGAAGAAGTTTCCTGGTATTGGTAGTTGAAAGGTTCAGATAAATAATTCTTTCAATCACAATAGCCAAACCAAAAACAAGTGCCAGAAGTACGAAACTCATAAATACCGCACCACCTTCAATAAATTTGGCTTTAATTTCTTTGTGGATTCCCTGGGGTTCTTCACCCACTGCCGCTTCATCGGCTGGCTCTTCTTCAACGACAACTTCCTCTTCAACCTGCTCAATAGCTGCAGTATCTTCAGCTACTGACTGCTCTTCATCCTGAGCATAAATGGATGATGCACCCATGCTAAGCATCCCAAAAACTGCCAAAAACGCAAATAGCTTTTTCATAATCTGTAAAAAATTTTGATTTGTATTGGTTTGTTAATACTCAAAAATAGTTCTTTCTCTCTTTCTGAAATTGGAGAACAAATTTAAAATCAATTAAGAGAATAGCAAAATAAATATTTGTTGCCCGTTTTTCAGGGTTGCAAATTACAAAAAAAATGGCAAATACAAGTTTAGTAACCAAAATCATAATAAAAAAGTTGTGAGAGAACCCTTCAATAAAAACCCCGCAGGGTTGTCTCACACATTAATACAAGTGCTTCAGCATTAAAACGGTTTAATTTCGCCTTTTAAAGATTTGTTTAAGTTTTCTTTTATTTCAGCTGCTGATACACAGTTTCCAAGTAAATACATAAGCTTTGCCAATGCAGCTTCGGTGGAGATATCATGGCCACTGACTACTCCGATATTCAGCAAATGCCGCCCTGTTTCATACCTCCACATTTCCACATTTCCTGCCAGACACTGTGTTACATTAATTATAACAACTCCCCGGTCTATGGCATCTTTCAATGCTTTCATAAACCAGGCATTGGTAGGAGCATTGCCCGATCCATAAGTTTCCAATACTACTCCTCTTATCCCGGGGGCCTCTAATACAGAGCGTACCACATTTTCATTAATTCCGGGAAAAATCTTCAGTAAGGACACACTATTATCCATTCTGCGGGAAACAGAAAATGTCCCGTTCAAAGTTGTATAACGAATATACGGATAATTATATTTAATATGCAAGCCCACCTCTGCTAATGGGGGATAATTATCTGAGCGGAATGCTCTGAAATGCTCGGCATTATATTTTGTTGTCCGGTTGCCACGAAACAATTTATCCTGAAAATAAATACAAACTTCCGGAACCAGGGCCTG
Source organism: uncultured Marinilabiliaceae bacterium (assembly GCA_964403175.1). Taxonomy (GTDB): domain Bacteria; phylum Bacteroidota; class Bacteroidia; order Bacteroidales; family Marinilabiliaceae; genus Marinilabilia. The sequence continues at coordinate 456 of CAYOFH010000168.1, read as the reverse complement.
GTTGTTCTTATATGCTGCAGCTATTTCAAGCGCCGTAAGCAAATTTTCTTTTCCATCGGTTCGAATGGCTCCCAGTGGTAACTGACTTCCGGTAAGAATAACCGGCTTCTGCAGATTGTGCATCATAAAGCTCAGGGCACTTGCCGTGTAAGACATGGTATCTGTGCCGTGCAATATTACAAAACCGTCATAAACGGCATAATTATCTTCTATTATCTCTACCAGTCTTGCCCAGATCAGAGGTGACATTTCAGATGAATCGACAATAGGATCAAATGAAATACTACTGACTCCAAAATCACACTTTCTAAGCTCCGGCACCTTACGGGAAATATTTTCAAAATCGAATGGCACCAGGGTATTCGTATCCTGATCCACTGCCATACCAATGGTGCCTCCTGTATATATTATCAGAACCTGTCTGTTCATTAATTGAGTTTTGTGTTTTGAGTTTTG
>CAYOFH010000167.1:0-6917 GCA_964403175.1 uncultured Marinilabiliaceae bacterium | reverse complement strand
ATCAGAATGCCGCCCTGACCGTTGATTCAAATCATTAAATAACCTGTCAGCATAAAACGGTGCAATAGGTGCAGCCAGCATGGAAACGGTTTCCAGAGCCTGATAAAGCGTCTGATAAGCAGCCAGTTTATCCCTGTCGAAGGCACCTCCCCAAAAACGTTTACGATTCAGTCTTACGTACCAGTTACTGAGGTTTTCTGTTACAAAATCCTGAATGGCCCGACCGGCACGGGTAGGCTCATAATTTTCGAGCGCCTCTTTTACTTCTTTGGTGAGAGAATTCAGCAATGAAATGATCCAACGGTCGATTTCCGGACGTTCATCCACCGGAACTTCTTCCTCTCTTCCCGTAAACCCATCAACATTGGAATACAAGGCAAAAAATGAATAGGTGTTATACAGCGTACCGAAAAATTTTCTTTTCACTTCATCCACCCCTGACAGGTCAAACTTCAGATTATCCCAGGGCTGAGCATTAGTAATCATATACCACCGCAACGGATCGGAACCGTATTCATCAATGGTCTTGAAAGGATCCACAGCATTTCCAAGGCGCTTGGACATCTTGTTTCCTTTCTTGTCAAGTACCAAACCGTTGGAAATAATATTCTTAAAAGCAACACTATCAAAAAGCATCGTTCCCAATGCATGCAGAGTAAAGAACCAACCGCGGGTCTGATCTACGCCTTCGGCGATAAAGTCGGCGGGGAAGGGGAAGGCCCCCTCGCCGGATGGCGAGCTTTCAAACGGATAGTGCATTTGCGCATAGGGCATAGCACCAGAATCAAACCAAACATCAATCAAATCGGTCTCCCGATGCATGGGTTTACCTTCGCTGGACACCAGAATCACATCATCTACATAAGGTCTGTGAAGATCAACTTTATTGTAGTTTTTATCGCTGAAATCGCCTGGGCGGAAACTGCCAAACGGATTTTTATCCATAAAACCGGCCCTTACAGAGCGATCAATCTCAGTTACCAGTTCTTCCACCGAGCCAATACATTTCTCTTCACTGCCGTCTTCAGTTCTCCAGATGGGCAATGGAGTCCCCCAGTAGCGGGAACGGCTCAGGTTCCAGTCCACCAGATTCTCCAGCCATTTGCCGAAACGACCGGTTCCGGTTGACTGAGGCTTCCAGTTAATGGTATTGTTCAGCGCTATCATTTTATCCCTGACGGCGGTGGTTTTAATAAACCAGCTGTCGAGAGGATAATAAAGTACCGGTTTATCAGTTCTCCAGCAATGCGGGTAACTGTGTTCGTATTTTTCTACCTTAAAGGCTTTGTTTTCTTTTTTAAGCATTACAGCAATATCCACATCCAGAGAAGGATCCTCCTCCGTCAGTTTATCATCGTATGCATTCTTCACATACCTTCCGGAAAACTCACTGTAAGTATTAATATCCACGTTAAACTCGACAAAGCGGGAATCCAGATCTTTAATCAGAAAGAATTTACCGGTGCGGTCCACCATCGGTTGTTGCTTTCCGTCCTTATCTGTAAGCAACAAAGGAGCAATACCGGCTTCTTTTCCCACACGGTTGTCATCTGCACCAAAAGTAGGAGCAATATGCACAATACCGGTACCGTCGTCGGTGGTCACAAAATCACCTGCAATAACTCTGAAAGCATCACCATCGGGCTTAACCCAGGGAATCAACTGCTCATAGCGAACTCCGATAAGATCTTTACCCTCAAACTCATCCAGTATTCTGAATGGAATTTTTTTATCACCGGGAGAGTACTCTTCCAGTGACATATCAGCATTTGCAGGATTAAAGAAAGAGTTAACCAGATCTTTGGCAACTACTGCAATTAAAGGTTCTCCGGTATATGGATTAAAGGAACGAACCCTTACATATTTTATAGATGACCCAACCGCCAGTGCTGTATTGGAAGGGAATGTCCAGGGAGTAGTTGTCCAGGCCAGGAAGAAAACATCTGCATCAGCATCCTTAAAAAGAAAATGTGACTCACTGTTTTTAATCACTTTAAACTGCCCTGTGCAGGTGGTATCCTTCACATCACGATAACAGCCCGGCTGATTGAGTTCGTGGGTGCTAAGTCCGGTTCCTGCGGCAGGAGAGAAAGGCTGAATGGTGTATCCTTTGTAAAGCAGCCCTTTCTTATAGAGCTCTTTAAGCATCCACCACAAAGTCTCAATATACCGGTTATCATAGGTAATGTAGGGATGATCCATGTCCACCCAGTAACCCATTTTGTGAGTAAGATCTTCCCACATATCGGTATATTTCATCACATCTTTTCGGCAGGCTTCATTATATTCTGCTACCGAGATAGATTTTCCGATGTCTTCTTTAGTAATGCCGAGATTTTTTTCCACTCCCAGTTCCACCGGAAGACCATGGGTGTCCCATCCTGCTTTTCGATGAACCTGATATCCCTGCTGGGTTTTAAAACGGCAAAAAATATCCTTAATAGTACGGGCCATCACGTGATGAATTCCGGGCATCCCGTTGGCTGACGGCGGACCTTCATAAAACACAAATGATGGTCGTCCTTCCCGGCTGGACAGGCTTTTCTCAAAAGTTTTATTAGCCTCCCATTCTTTCAAAACCTCCCGATTGATATCAGCGAGGTTTAACCCTTTATATTCAGGAAATTTCTTGCTCATTTATATGTAAGTTTTTACCTCTGTTTTAAAAAGTTTACAAATATATCGCTTGACTGAAACAAAAGCAAATGGAAAGAGACGATTGTCGGGGGAATTATTTTTTCTTTTACGGGCATAAGGGAATTCAGGCATGAAGCCGAAAGGGGAAGTCAGAGGCTGGAGGCTAGAGGTTAGAGGTTGGAGGCTGGAGATTAAATGCTGGATTGGGATGGGGGTCGCAATGGGGCGTTTTTACCGCCTGCGCTAAAAACGAAGAAATTAAACTATTAAAAAAAGGCAGTTTCCGACCAAACGAAAACTGCCATAATAAATCATTAATTAGTTAAACTTTATCATCTAACCCGAATTGCAAAACACTATTTAACAGGCAATTGAAATACAAGTTAGATTTTGGAGCATGTCGCAACATACACTTAATTCACGCCTTTAAAATGGAGCGACAGCTTTTGCTAAACGGCTAAGCGGTTAAACGTCGCACTTTAAGTGCGACTAAAATTCGTGTCCTTAAAAAAAAACTAATTTCTCCGGAAAATCGTGATCATTCAATTAGTTCCCCGGGTATATCAGTTTCAAGCCCCCACGACTAACCACTGACTACAAACTCCTGACTAATTCCCTTCTACACAAAAAACTTGAGTAAAAAAAGAACTGTGAGAACATACATAATCCAGGAAAGATCTTTAGTCTTCCCGGACAACAGTTTTAAAGCCACAAACGACAACATACCAAACACAATTCCTTCAGCAATACTATAGGCCAAAGGCATCATAATGATGGTCAGAAATGCCGGTATTGACTCGGTATAATCATCAAAATTGATTTTAAGAACAGGGGTAAGCATAAATGATCCCACCAAAATAAGCGCGGGGGCTGTAGCTGCTCCGGGCACCATCAGGAATATCGGAGCAAAAAACAGTGCCAGCAGAAACATCCCGGCGGTGGTAAGAGAAGTCATACCGGTACGTCCGCCTTCGGCAACACCAGAAGCACTCTCCACATAGGTAGTAACCGTTGATGTTCCCAGCATTGCACCAACAGTAGTCCCTACGGCATCAGCAAACAACGCCGGTTTAGCTCGCGGGAGAGAACCATCTTCCCTGATCATATTGGCCTTGGATGATACACCAATTAGTGTTCCCAAAGTATCAAACATATCCACAAACAAGAACGTGAACAAAACGATCAGCATATCAACAGAAAACACACTGGAAAACTCAAATTTAAAAGCAATGGGTTCTATTGAAGGAGGTAATGACAGCCACATTCCTTCGGGCAGGTGAGTAACTCCCAGGGGAATACCAACTACTGTTGCAGCAAAAATACCAATAAGCAAAGCACCTCTTACCTTTAAGGCCAGCAATACGCCTATCAGAACCAACCCCAAAAGCGTAATCCATACAGTGTGAGAACTCATATCACCCAAAGTTACCAGCGTGGCATCATTGGAAGTTATCAGTCCTGTGTTCTGCATTCCTATAAAAGCAATAAACAACCCTATACCCGCTGATATAGCATGCTTCAGATTCATGGGAATGGCATTGACAATGACCTCACGAACATTAAAAGCTGTAAGGATCAAAAAGATAATACCTTCCAGAAATACAGCTGTTAAGGCAAATTGCCAGCTATATCCCATTCCAAGAACCACGGTAAAGGCAAAAAAGGCATTTAATCCCATGCCCGGAGCGAGTGCAAAGGGCAGTTTCGCCACCAAAGCCATTACAAGCGTTGCAACCACGGCCGAAAGAGCAGTTGCCGAAAACACAGCACTTTTATCCATTCCTGTGGCAGAAAGAATATCAGGATTAACCGCCAGGATGTAAGCCATGGTCATAAAAGTGGTTATACCGGCAATGATTTCGGTACGAACAGTGGTTTTATTTTCCTTTAACTTGAAGAATTTATCTAACATATCGTTGGATTATTGCAGATTAAAAATTCCATTTTACAGCCACAGTAGGACACACGGCGAATCCCTCTTCAATAAAGTTGCTGGACAGTTCGATCTCGCTACCTAAGGATAAATTTTCGGTGGCATTATACCAAATCTGAGGCTCGGTCAGGAACACGAAGTCAGTTCCCAAAGCTGGTTTTTCCTCTTTCCAGAAATCCGCAAACCCTGAAAAAGTAAATTTCCCACCTGCCATTTGGACAGTCCATACACCGGTTATCTGAAAAGAAGCGTCATTAACGTCGTCATTAATATATTTATACAAACCCTGAAGTGTAAATATTTTTGAATAGTCAGCGCTATTCCAGGTATATTGACCACCTGTTAACCAGGCATCATTGACCTGAAATGCCATACCGGGTGCAAACTGACCAAAACCCCCATTATATTCTACTTGTAACGCAAAGGGAGAGTCCCAGAACTTCAATGCTCTGGAAACTTCCATATAAGCCAGGGAAACACCCTCAACATCTCCCACATTGTAATCGAAATCAACGAAAATAAAAGTGCTTCCCCACTGGTCGGGCTTAAACATTTCAAATGTAGTTGTCACATATTTCCTGTCTTCCCCAAAGTCGTAGTGCACCTGGAAGTTTTGAGAAAAAGCAGACACGGTAATCAGTCCGATTACCAAAGCAGTAAAAATCCTTTTCATTTCTGTAATGGTTTAAAATTAAAACAGGTCTTATTTTTTGAACCGCAAAAATAGACTTTTTTTTAAAGAAGTAACCCTCAATAGATCGTTAGACTTTTAGATATAAGATTTAATCTAATCATATAACATTGAAAATCTGTACTTTAAGGCAAAAACTCATTCGCTTGCAAAAGCCTGAACGTTAAGTTTTTATAAAAGTTTAACGAAGTATTGAACTCTAATATTGATTAGTAATTACTTCAGACTGGAAGTACATAGGTCAGATTTATGCATATTATTTATAGTAGGAAGAGAAGACAAATTAAGGGTGAGGTTAAGTCTACAGGTTAGAAAGAAGAGGGTAGAAAGAAAGAAAGAAAATGTTTCCATAAAATTAGCACCCGTCTTTAGGCGGGTGGGCATGCAATTTCGAAATATTCAAAATTATAGCCGGTTATACCCCTTATTTATTGCGGAATTTCAATTACCCGGCTGAACCCGGGTGCTACTCTAATTATAAACTTATCACTCGGAAAAACGTTTTTACATCATTGGTAATTGATCATTGTTCATTGTTCATTGATAATTGATCATTGCTCATTGATAATTGATCATTGCTCATTGATAATTAATCATTGTTTTGTCAAATAGGGGTTTTCCGGCAGCGAGAGAATCTTAAAACCCTGCTCCTTTAACTTTTCAAGAACCCCGGTTGATGGTTTACTTTTAAAAATCATACAAGCCTCCAGTTCATAAGGAATGAGTCCCAACCGGCATAATATATTTTTAACTCTGATTCTGGATTTTACCTTTCGGAAGACTTTTTTATTTGCTGTGGAGACTTTTAAATCCAGTTTTGTGGTATAGTAATCATTAATGCCTTTAAAAGCAACCATTGGCAGTCCTATCCCCATAGCAATTTTCTCAATCTCCCTTTCTGAAACTTTATAGACATAGTTACCGACACTTTCGAATGAATAACGGTTTTTCCAAAATTTATCCACCAAGTCGGGAGAAATTCTTTCAAAAAAGTTTTTCAGAAAAACCATTACAGGAAATTGAATACCGATATCAACAGGTTCGACCAGCACAACAGCTTTGGATGCCACACGCAACATTTCATAAACGGCCAGGTAAGGTCTGGGGAAATGATGATAAGCCTCTTTGCAAAATACATAATCAAAAGAGTTGTCTTCTGAATCAATATCTTCAGCATTAATTAACTTATATTCCTGAATGTATCCTGCTTCCTTAGCCGCTTTCAATCCGTATTCTGAAATATCGGAGGCCATTACTTTCTGATGTTTATCCTGAAGCCAGTTAGCATCGGTTCCCAGTCCGTCACCAATTGTAAGCCATTTCTCACTGCTTCTATTCAATAAAGGAGACAACAATTCATACATCCTCTCATGCCGCCAATAGTCAATGCTGTCTTTTCTTTTCAGACGCCCCAGAATATCATCATTATCCTTGTAATGTTCTTTATGAGAATTATAACTAATTTCTTTGAAGTCCTGCATTTTGGCAATATATCTTAAAATAATGAAGAGTGCTAAGGTAAAAGTTTTTTTTGAAAGGGGGCTTCTTATCCCCCCTGGAAGGATCGAGGGGGCCCAACAAAAAAAGCCGTCCCAAAAACTGGAACGGCTTTTCATTTAAAAGTCGGCGGCGACCTACTCTCCCGTTTTTACACAG
>CAYOFH010000166.1:0-6946 GCA_964403175.1 uncultured Marinilabiliaceae bacterium | reverse complement strand
CGCGAGTTCCCCATCCCTGCTTTTCCTTCAGACGTGCCCAAAAGGCAGTCTGCTGTAATACATTGGTTGGAATAATTTCTTTGGTTTTCTTTGGCTCAACATCTACGTTCATCACTTCTTTTCTTTATGCTATCTACCTGATTTTGGCCACAAAGGAAATAAAAAATGAATGGAATGAAAAATTAGTCTTTCCAGAAGTTCAAAGTAAACAACACAAAAACAGTGGTAAGTTCAAGACGTCCGAGAATCATCAAAAATGAAAGAAAATATTTCCCTCCGTCAGGAATCATCGAAAAATTACTGGTAGGGCCCACACCGCCAAAAGCGGGACCGATTGCTCCCATGGAAGATAAAACCGAGGCCATGGCTGTTGTGGCGTCCACGTTCATAAAAATCATTACCACAGTGCCCAAAAAAGCAGTTACAAAATAAAGAACTATAAACCCCATTATAGCACTTACTTTTTCATCGTCCACCACTTCGCCGTTCACTCGCAAAACAATTACCGAATTGGGGTGCAGCAAACGTAAGAAATTAACATAAAAACTCTTGAAAGCTACTACCAGCCGTATAACCTTTATTCCACCACCGGTACTTCCCACACTGGCTCCCACAAAAAAGAGAAGAAAAATAATGATCCATCCACGAGTGGGCCAGAGAAGATAGTCATCTGTAATGTAGCCGGTGGTTGTAATGATAGAAACAACCTGAAAAAAAGCTTTACGGAAAGCCTCCTCAATTCCCAGATTAAGATATCGAACCAAAACAACAGTGATAAGAATTCCTGCAATCAGAATTATTCCGAGATAGGTTTTAAGTTCGTCGTTCTGTTTTAACTTCTTAAATTTTCCCTTTATCAGAAAGTAGTGCAGGGTGAAATTAATTCCGGCAAGCAACATAAAAACCGTTATCACATATTGAATATAGGGCGAATATCCGGCAATGCTGTCATTTTTGGGTGAAAATCCGCCTGTTGCTATGGTACCAAAACTATGACACAGGGATTCGAAAAAATCCATATTACCAACCATCAGAAAAATTACCTGAAAAAAGGTAAGGCCCAGATAAATACCCCAAAGCCGTTTGGCTGTGCTGGCAGTCCGGGGAGTCAGCTTTTCATAGGAAATTCCTGTGGCTTCAGACTTAAATAAGTTGTACCCACCAACACGCAGCATTGGCAGAATCGCCACTACCAATACAATAATTCCCATCCCTCCTATCCAGTGAGTCATACTACGCCAGTAAAGCACACTCCGGGGCAAGGCTTCAATGTCATTCAGAATAGAAGCTCCGGTGGTTGTCAATCCGGAAACAGACTCAAAAAAGGCATCTTCAAAAGTATCGATGGATTGTGTAAACAAGTAAGGCAAAGTGCTGAAAGCCGAAATAACCACCCAGGCAAAAGTTACCGTCAGATAACTCTCCCGCAATCCCATACTGGGCTTCAATTTCAGCGAAGATCCCAGATAAAGTGCGGCTCCTCCCATAAGTGTTATCAGACAAGCATAGAAATGGCCCCAGAAGGTAGATTCGTCATAAGCTACCACCCAAATGAAATTGGTGCACATAAAAAGCCCCAGGATAACCAATACCCTGCCAAGTATGTTTAGTACAAACCGAATGTTCATGCCTGTTTGATTTTGCCCTTATGATTTTGCCGTGGCAAATATAGTGCTTTATACCATTATAATAGATCGTTAAACTTTTACATATAAGATTTAAGCAAAATCATATAACATTGATAATCTGCACTATAAGACAAAAACTCATTTGTTTTCAAAGGATTGAACTTTAGGCTTTTATAAAAGTTTAACGAAGTATTGCCATTATCCAATATTTTTTAATCCACATCAAAAACCGCCACCACAGGCCGGTGATCAGAAATAAACTCTTCATAATCTCCGAAACACTGATCGGGAAGAACAGTCATGGCCGATTCAAAATAATTGAACCACTCATCCGTTATTAAGATATGATCGATGTGACTGGGCCAGGAGGGATATGACCAATACTGCTCACTTCCATCGGCAATGGTTTCATCAACAAAACGGTATGTTTCGGTGGAATCGGAAAAGTTTGAAAAAACATCATCAATGGCTTTTTCTTCGTTCAACTCATCATTAAAATCGCCCAAAACAATTACAAAGTCATCGGGATGACTGGCATCAAGATACTCCTGAAGCTTTATTGAGGCCTGCCTTCTCCGGCCAACGGATTCATTGTCTCCCAAAGCTTTAAGATGAAGATTTACCAGCAACGTCTCCATCCCTGATTCACGATGTTTTACTTTGATAACAAAAGGGGTACGGGGAAAATGGTAAGCGTCTTCTTCAAACCAAACCTGAGTAAAATCCTCCAGCAACTCCACTTCAGTGGCTTTTACCAGATAGCCCAAAGATTGCCCGTAAGATGTAGGAGCAGTCGTAAAAACAGCTTCCCAACCATCCATCTGCCGGGCCAGTTCTATCAATGCTCCTTCATTTGAAATCTCCTGAACTGCCACCACATCAGCATTCATATGCTCCAATAATTCGGCAGTGTGCATAATGGTATTGTTGGCTTTGGGAAAATGTTCCAGATTAAAAGTTACAATTTCCAGATCTTCATTCTGCTCAAAGCTAACCACGCAATCAGCAAACGATTTTCCGCTTTTGGTTGCTTCTGTGTCTTTCTCGCACGAAACAAAAATCAGCATTAATGCCAATATAAAAAACAAAGATTTTTTCATGTTCAAAATTTCAATTGTAATACAAAAACCCAATTTCACAAACCCGGCAAAAATAATCATTCCGGAGTAATCATAGAAACGAAACCAGTATTAATGCAATACCGATATTCAAATAAATTTGTCCATATTAAATTGCTTTCCCGAATAACCGGGATAAGCTGTCATCCATCAACAAAGTGTTTTTCAGGCAATTATTGCAAAAGTAGATTATTAGATTTTTAGATATAAGATTTAAGATAAATAATATTACTCAATAGATCGTTAGACTTTTAGATATAAGATTTAAGCTAAATCATATAACATTGATAATCTGTACTATAATACAAAAAACCACTCGCTTACAAACAATTGAACTTCAGGCTTTTATAAAAGTTTAACGAAATATTGTTACTGATACTGTTGAAAAAAACCATGGCGATCTGCAAACAAAAGTATTAAAGCTGTCCCGGTTCATTAAGCAGAAACAATTTCAAAAACAATCGTTAAAAAAGCAAGACGCTATAAGGCATCAATGCTCATCCTGATACGCCACTCTTTGGGATAAAGGTTATTAAAACGATTGCCCACATTTTTAACGAAACCAAGACGATTTCGGTTACAGGTTACCAGAAAAAAGCCACGCTCCGAACTGCTTTGAAATGCCGGAGATTCCCCTTTTAAGTAGCGCAATGCTTCTGGTTTGGACATGTTCAGCTCCGCAAAATGATCGCTGCATTCCCAGCTCATGGCCAGGCCATGGTCAGGAACAAAACCTTTCCGTCCTGCAGAACCCAGTGGAATTCCGGCATGTAAAAGGTAAAGCTGTTTCTGCAAAGAGTTCAATACATTCATATATTTTTCCGGGAAAGCGGACCAGAACCCGTTGCGCTCGAAAAAGGCATAATGTCCGGGATTCCTGATAAACCGCTGCAATTCATCAGGAACTTTCGCCGGTTTTCGTTTGGATTTATTGGTTTCAAAAGAACGGGGGCTTTCCTTTTTTTGCAATAAAGCCACAAAAAATCCTTCGCCCTGCACTTTGTGAGGGTAAAAAGCCAGTCCGTTACCATCACCAAACTCTACCGGAGTAATACCCCAACCATCAGGAACTTTTATCGTCTTCACCACTGCCCTCTTTTCCTCTATTAACCATTTAATATTTTCTTCATTTTCTTCGGGATTAAAAGTACAGGTGGAATAAATCAACCATCCATTCTCGCGCAAAGCATCCCACGAATCGGATAAAATCCGTCGTTGCCGAATTGCACAATGGCGGGCATTTTCCATAGACCACTCACGCCGGGCCACTTCACCTTTACGAAACATCCCCTCTCCGGAACAGGGGGCATCTACCACCATAACATCAAAGAGTCCCGGCAATTTGGCAAATACCGAAGGATCCGACTGACTGACTACTGTATTGGGAGCGCCCCATTTTATAATGTTCTCACGCAGAATCCGGGCCCTGGTTTGAATGACCTCATTGGTCACCAAAAGTCCGCTACCATCAAGAAATGAAGCAATTAAGGTTGATTTTCCACCGGGAGCTCCGCACAAATCAAGTATTGTAAAGTTCTTTTCTTTTTCTTCATCTTCTATTTTTTCCAGAAGATGCCAGAGCACCATGCTACTAGCTTCCTGAGGATAGTAAGCTCCTGAATGAAAGGACGGATCCAGAGTGAAAACAGGCTTTTGATCAAGATAATAACCATAAGGGCACCATGGCACCCGAATGTTATGTGAAAAGTCTTCATTATTTTTAACCGGATTCACTCTGACCGAAGGCAATGAGGCATTATTGAAACTTTCAGTAAAAGATTCGAACTCCTCTTTTTCAAACTGTTGTTTCATTCGCAACAAAAAATCTGCAGGAAGTGGTTGACTCATTGTTTTACTGATTTTTTATTTGATATCGAGTAAAATGATCGTGCGATAATTGGCAAAAATGGGAATAAAATCACTAATTATTTGGATTTTGTTGAGCAAATATCGAAATTTCAAAAGACGGATATTTGCACTTCCGCACCGGTCGGGTCTTTTTTCAAAACAACAAAGCTCATATGAATGCAAAGATAATACACATTCTGGCAACCCTCTTATTAATATACCTGCCATTGTCAGCGCAACAGGAAGAGAGGTCGGATCACGATACAATTACTGTTTCGGTGGTTCAACAAGCCTGGCATACAGGGATTATCCTTCCCGTTAAGCAAATCAACCCGGATATATGGCCTGAAGTTTCTTCATTTAAGGAGAAAAAATATGTGGATGTCAGCTGGGGAGATGAAAAATTCTACCAGGCGTCAGGAAACCCGGTATTACTGGCTGCGCGTGCTATTCTCTGGCCCACTCAGAGTGTGATGCGGATTTATCCGTTTAGTATTTCTGTTTCATCTTCTTATACCAGTGAGGCCAGATTCCTCGAAATAGAGCTAACCCAACAACAATTTGACCGGCTCACCCGCTTTTTTGCCAACAGTCTGATGCGTGATGAATCGGATCAGACTATTGCCAGCGATGCCTATGGAAAAAGCCGTTATTTCTTTCTGTCAAAAAGAAAATATCACCTGTTCAGAACCTGCAATACATGGGTGGCGCTGGCATTTAAACAGTCCGGACTGGAAAACAGAAGTTGCTGTGTGCTTAATGCAAATCAATTGTTTCGCGAGCTTGGCAAATAAATCATCAATGCTCCACATCAAAATATAGCTTATAATAATTCATTCCCCGGTCCCGGTCAAAGCCGCGTTCTATATGTTCGCGCCGTCCGTGTACATAGACATGAAAGTTTTTATCCAGTTTAAGGATCGATTTAAAATGTTTTTTCTCGGTTTTCACGGCACTTTTTGAGATGTCGAAGTTATCATTGAGCGGAAGTGCTTTCTCGGTTTCAAATTCTCCCTGATAATCGTTAAAAGCCTCAATAATTTCAGGTTGACGAATTACCTGCTGCTCAAAATCCTCTTTTTTAAAGTTATTGTTCTTATCAAAAAAGTCGATTGAACGGTTGAGCATATCAATCTGGTCAGGTTTCGGTACATCGTGATCATCATTGAACACATCGGTCACAAAATCTTTGCAGAGATTCAGGTAATTACGGGTAAAATAATAATTATCTTCCCGGGGCATAAGTCCCAGAAAGTCGTCTTTCCAGAAATGGGCTTCATTGCCTTTGTTGATGTTATCGACCATACAAACTTTAAAACCGGCCTCCCGCTCAGTGTTGAATACGATACACCCTTTGTCCAGTTTCCTGATATTAATCCCTTCCTGAGCACCAAGCTCAAAAGTCTGGTCTTTCAGGTAAACCTTTAGGAAAGTTTCTTTATTCTCACTTTTGAAGATGCCTATGCCATCGGTCACCTCCCCATCTACCACACAATTGCTGAAATAAGCCATGTAAAACTCTCCACCTCTGATCTTGGGATGATTGGAATTTTCATGCAAAAATTCAGCTACCTCAATGGATGTGTCGTATAGTTTATCCGGACTGTCGAAGACCGAGGATACCCATTTAAAAACAGGATTATTTTCAGGAGCCTCATTCTCATCGGTAAAATTAAAATATGCTTCCGTTTTGAAGGGCTTAAAAAAGTAAGACAATAAAACATCTCCCACCACTTCTTCATCAAAGAGGCGCAACGGACTTTTGGAAAATCTTACCGGCTCCCCTTCTGTTCGGTTGCCAATCTGATGAACAACAACATTTTCTATAGTAACCTGTGAGTAATCTATCATAGGACGATAATGTATTTTGTTGTCACAAAAATAGAAAAATCATCAGATAATTTACTATTAATGCCGTTTCATCACCTCATATTTCAGTTCATAAACAGAGGCTGAATGCTTTTTCAAAAACCCTCCTGCTGCAGCATTTAGAACGACCTGTCGCGGAAACTGAATCATTTCATCTTTCATTCGTTTAAAATCTTGTAATTACCTGATAAAAAACTAATTAAAAATTTGTGAACGAATGGAACCGCTTCGCTCTCGCATAATATTTTTCAATCATATTCTTTTGTGATATTTTGCTCAAAAAATATTATGCTCGTTTCTTCAGTAAATCATATTAATACTCCGTAAACTTTTATAAGAATCTTTGAATCAATTATTTATATTTAAAAGGTGCTTTATATTAAAGTAGAAACCTTCAATGTCATACGATTCATCTCAATTCTTAAATCCAAAAATCTAACGGACTATTGTCATGTGCAACAATATTAAAAAAAAATTCATGAT
>CAYOFH010000165.1:0-7252 GCA_964403175.1 uncultured Marinilabiliaceae bacterium | reverse complement strand
GACAGTTTTTTTCTTCAATTCAGTTTGTACCGATCGAATATTCATCTCAAAAAGCGTGAGGTTTCTCCTGTATACATCAGTTGGCTTACCCAGCAATTCCATTTCACGAATGATCCGTCTGGTTTTTTCCATGTTTTTCTGGTAATGGCTGATTCTTATCAGAAGCTCTTTAATTTTGGACACATTGCTCATATTTGAGGAAAATTTAAATGTAATGAGAAGTCTTTTTTTTACATTAAGGTATTATTTATATCCCAATTACTGTATACGTAAATTCCAAAAATAGTTGCTTCAAAAAGAGTAATTTATAACAGATATCAGTACAGATTAATCATGCTGAATCCAAGTCACTGCATTTCGGTTATTTATATATATTTACCAATCTGTATAACCCGTTCTTAAAAAGTTTACACCTGGGATAATACAGGGCAATTACTCTGCATGCCGTTTACTGCATACCGCCATAGCTTTAGTCGCCTACACTTAAGCTTTGCGACAGCGGATCGTGGTTTTTCAGGGAAGTTTCAGTCTCCAACAGCAGCCAGTCTTCTAAGCGTTTCTAAGCTTACATATTCTTATGCTCCGTACTTTGCCAGCTTCTCAGCATAAGCCATGGCAAGAGGAATAATTTCTTTGGCAGCAATAGTTCCCAGTTCGCCATAGGTGCAGGTTACTTCGTCAAAACGGGATTTGTCTTTTCGTCTTCTCAAATGGGGGGCATTCAACAATACGGGTACCGGGTGCCAGCTATGCGATTTCAATGATGGTGGAGTGGAATGGTCACCGGTAATGATCAATACATCCGGTTTATTGTCGAGTAAAACACATATCGCCTTGTCCATTTCTTCAATGACCCTGATCTTGGCATCCAGGTCTCCGTCTTCGCCTGTTTTATCCGTATACTTAAAATGCCCAAAAACAAAATTGAATTTTTTCTTCACTTCAACAATATCCTTGCAAATGTCCTCTGCGCTTCTGGCATCCGATTCTACCGACATGCCCAGCAGTCTGGAAATTCCTTTGTACATTGGATAACCGGCAACAGCTGCTGGATTCATTTTATACCGTTCACTGAATGACGGCCAGGCAGGCAATTTGGCAAAGCCCCGGGCAAGCATGAAATTAGCCTGCTTTTCATCTTTCAGGATCTCCTTCACCTGTTTCATCGTTTCCTTGACAACGTTGGCAGTTTTGGATTCTCCATAAGGTTCACGATCAGGATCCAGCGGCACCATTCCGGTTTTCTGAGGATCAGTATCACCGACGCGATCACTCAGATCATCTCCTCTGATCACCATTAAAGCCCGATGTTCGGAAACAGTTTCAAACATAATTTCTGCATGATCGGGAGATTTAATCTGATCTTTAATTCGTTTGATGAGGGTTTTGTTGACATCATCGGAAATTCTTCCGGCCCGGCGGTCCGTTACTTTACCATTTTTATCGATGGTGCAGAAGTTTAACCTGGCCGCTATATCCCCTTTCTGCAGTGGAAAATCAATGCCTAATGCGCTGAGGACTCCACGTCCAATTGTATAGATCAAGGGATCGTATCCAAATAATCCCAGGTGACCCGGACCACTGCCCGGGGTGATGGCAGGAGCTACTGGATGCGCCAGGCCCAGAGCACTATGTTCGGCAAGGGCATCAAGATTTGGAGTATCGGCGATATGTAAAGCCGTGCCCCGGTGCCCGTTATCGCAATCCCCCAGGCCGTCCAGAACAAGCATTACAATTTGTTTGTTATTTTCTACAGCCAGTGAGGTAATCAGTTGTCCGTAATGATCTTTCATAATTCAATGTGTTTAAATTGTATGTACGTCCTGTCAGCATAGATCCTTCAATGTTTTTGACTTTTATGATCATACCGCAGATGATTCAATGATAAAAATTTCAGCTCCCATTCAATTGGTCAACAAAATGCTCCATAGAACCCTTTGTATGCTTTAAGTGGTCTTGGCTATGCGGGTAGGAACAGTCCAAAGAGCACTGCACCCAAAAGAACAATCATAAAAATCCAGAAAAACACCCCCAAAACAGCTGCTTCCTTCGATTCAACAGGCGTTTCTGCAGCTGCGTTTTGTGTTTCCACATCCCTCCTGGGAGGTGATGCTGCTGCAAGCAATAGCCCAAATAAGAGAATGACGAATAAAGTTGGTATCCAGGCCACGTCGTAAAAAACAGGACCAGCATCCGGAATCCAGGCTTCAGCCGCGATTCCGGCCAGAATAAGAGTTAGAATAAATGCCCAAAAACTGCCCCAGGGCCCCGTGGTTTTAAATATATAATAAAATATAGAGCCAACAAGAACGGCAAGAGCAATTACAAGTAGTACTTCTAATAATGTCATGGCGTTATTTTTTTGATTAGCTTGCTGTATGAATCTGAAAATACTGTGCCATTACCATTTTTGATGATTCTAAGTTGGGTTGAACGATAATATAGATCTCGTAAGACGCATCTTTTGACGATAATCTTTTCATTCACGGTTTATGTAGAGCAAGCTTCACAATTGAGGAAAAAATGCGCCGGAAACAATGCAAATGCATGCGTCCGTACGTTCGTTTTCTATTCACCAATTCCATGTTGTGCTAAAAAGATAACGCAACCAGCCAATTACTAGCTGATTGCGTTGCTAATGGTCGGGGCGAGTAGATTCGAACTACCGACCCCACGCCCCCCAGACGTGTACTCTAACCTGGCTGAGCTACGCCCCGATCCTGTTAAAATGCCGGTTTAAAAAACGGTCTTTTTTGGGTATGCAAATATAAAAAAAATCATTCAAAAACATCATCGGTAAGGTGGATTTTGCATGTTTGGGCTTGTCGTTTTTCAATAGTTTATTTACGTAATGAAAAATCCGGGCTAAATAGCCACCTACTCCTCTGTATATTTCCTGCTTTACGTTCCTTCCTTGTCACCAAACAAATTCAGTTGTACCCGCTGTGTATACCGCCATCCATTCCGGATAGCCATTTTTGCTGCCAGGTGCATATGTTTGTGCATAACTTCCGGATTGCTGCCAAGCGGCATAACAAGCACATCTTCATTCCGGACAAATCCCAGATGGTCGAGGAACTCTTTTTTTATCTCTTGCTCATCCTCCTCGCGTGCTACAACAAATTTCAATTGAAAATCTTTATCTCCGCGTTTGGTAGGAGAGGTAGCCGGGTTATCTCCATAGTAGGACCCCAGGTTCATGCATGCATTAATGTATTTTTGGATGTTTGCTGTGTTCTTGCGGAGACGGGCATGATCACGAATATGCTCTTTACTTATTGGGCTTTCCAGGTGTTTGTTCTTTTCCGGTGTAGGTTCGGATGAGCGAAGTTTTGGTGAAATGCTGAACAAGTCAATATGCCATGCCAGCTCCGGCACGTAATGAACACCATTCGTTTCCAGTGTGATGTGTACTTTCAATTTTTTTTTCAGCGCGCTTACAAGTTGCAGAAGCGGTCGAGGCTGGATGGTGGGTTCTCCACCTGAGATCACAACATGCCTGATCTCTCCGAGGTTGAATGATATCACATCAATGATATCCTTGATTTCCCATTCTTCATCATCGGTTACCCGATGACTTGAATACGGCGTGTCACAAATGTCCACTTCACCCTTGTCATTTATCCATGAACAACGAAGATTACATCCTGCAGTACGCACAAATAATACCGGAAGACCACTAAGTTTCCCCTCTCCCTGAATGGTGCCCGATAATGGATACCCTGTATTGGGCCCCGTCTCCAGAAGTTGACCTTTCCTGTTTCGTTGAATGGGAAATATTCCGTTTTTTACTAATCGAATGGTCATGTTTTATTCCTTTTGGTGCAAGTTTGAATTATTTCGTAAAATGTGGATCGATTGAAAAGTCCTGCAAACATATTTACATTTCAATATATGACGATTTGTCATTGTGTGTTAATTTCAATAAATCAGTGATTTAGTGAAACAAATGCCTGCCTGCATAAATTTGGTATATTTATTGACAGAGTCGCACATCATGTTTTGTAATGAACGTTTGCATCCTTATTTTTGTTTATCACGAATTCTAATTCATAAGCACAGTAAAAAAAATGGAATTATTTAAAAAAATGAAAAATACGGAACCCGGTGAAAATAAGGTATCCATGGATCAGGAAATTGAAAAAGTAAGTTGTTTGATACTTGGTTCCGGGCCGGCCGGCTACACAGCAGCAATATATGCTGCCAGGGCTAATTTGAAACCAGTTTTGTACCAGGGGCTTGAAGTGGGGGGCCAGTTAACAACAACCACCGATGTGGAAAACTATCCCGGTTATCCGGAAGGGGTCTCAGGACCCGCTATGATGGAAGACTTCAAGAAGCAGGCTGAGCGGTTCGGTACCGAATGCCGTTGGGGAATGGCAAGCGCTGTTGATTTTACACGCAGACCTTATAAGGTAACGATTGACGATAAGAAAGTGATTGAAGCTGAGTCGGTGATCATTGCCACGGGGGCATCAGCAAAATATCTTGGTTTAGAATCAGAGAAAACCTTCATGGGACATGGCGTATCTGCTTGTGCGACCTGTGATGGTTTCTTCTATAAAGGACAGGATGTGGCAGTAGTCGGTGGAGGTGATACAGCGGCAGAGGAAGCCCTCTATCTTTCGGGGCTATGCAATAGAGTTTACCTGATTCACCGAAGGGACGAACTCAGAGCATCAAAGATTATGCAGGAAAGATTGCTGAAAAAAGACAATATAGAGGTACTTTGGAGTTCGGTACCCAGGGAAATCGTTGGTGATCAGGTCGTGAATGGCGTAATGGTGGAAAATGTTAAAACGGGTGAATCAAAGAAAGTGGATATTCAGGGATTCTTTGTGGCCATTGGACATAAACCCAATTCTGATATTTTCAAAGACTATATTGACAGGGACGAAGTGGGTTATATTAAAACACTTCCGGACAGTTCAAAAACGAATCTCCCAGGTATATTTGCCTGCGGTGATGTGATGGATCCGGTTTACCGTCAGGCAGTGACGGCAGCCGGTACCGGGTGCCGCGCCGCTATTGATGCCGAGCGTTGGATGTCGGAAGAAGGAATATTGGATTAACAATCATTTTATTATGGAGAACAAATAATCCGGCAAAAAAAAACGAAGGGTGAACCGAAATTGATCAGCACTTCACGATTAAGTTCACCCTTAATGTTATAAGGAATAAAGTTTCCTGAATTACTTTTCTATGTCTACATCGGCAAAATTTTCTTTGCTGTATTTACCGGCTTTTAGATTTTCTGCCACTTTAGTAAAAGCCTCAATGGTTTCCTTTACATCATCGAGAGAATGCACCGACGTAGGAATAAGCCTGAGAAGGATCATTCCTTTCGGGATAACCGGATAAACAACCATGGAACAGAAAATTTTATAATTTACTCTCAGATCGTGCACGATGTTGGTGGCTTCGGCAATGCTCCCGGACAATATAACGGGCGTTACCGGAGAAGCTGTTTTTCCCAGGTCGAAACCTTTTTCCCGCAATCCTTTCTGAAGTGCGTTCACGATTTCCCAGAGTTGATCTTTCAGTTCGGGCTTATTCTGTAAGAGTTCCAGACGCTTCAGTGCTCCAATGGTCATTGGCATCGGAAGGGATTTGGCAAAGATCTGTGACCGCATGTTATAGGCCAGGTAATCAATAATGTCTTTGTCGGCCGCTACAAAAGCTCCAATTCCGGCCATCGATTTGGCGAATGTTGAAAAGTACACATCAATTTCATCCTGTACGCCAAAATGCTCCCCGGTGCCGGCTCCCGTTTTGCCCATGGTACCGAAACCATGTGCATCATCGACGAGGAGGCGGAATTTGAACTTCTTTTTCAGGGCAGCAATCTCATCCAGCTTGCCCAGGTCTCCTACCATTCCAAAAACACCTTCGGTAATCACCAGGATGCCACCACCCGTTTGTTCTGCAAGCTTGGCGGCTCTTGAGAGTTGTTTTTCCAGGTTTTCAATATCGTTATGAGGAAATACATACCTTTTACCCATGTGTAATCTCAGTCCGTCAAGAATGCAAGCATGCGAATCGGAATCATACACGATTACATCTTTACGATCGACCAGTGAATCGATAATGGAGACCATTCCCTGATAACCATAATTTAATAAATAACCGGCCTCTTTCTGAACGAATTTCGCCAGTTTGTTTTCCAGTTCTTCATGAAATTTTGTCTGACCCGACATCATTCTCGCGCCCATGGGATAACCCATTCCGTATTCTGCAGCGGCCTCGGCATCCGCCTTCCTTACTTCAGGATGATTGGCCATTCCGAGATAATTATTGAGGCTCCAGGTTAATACTTCTTCCCCTTTGAACATCATTCTGGGCCCGATTTCCCCCTCTAATTTGGGAAAAGTGAAATATCCGTGCGCCAATTTTTTGTACTGACCAAGCGGTCCTTTGTTTTTAATGATTTTATCAAAAATATCCACGGCACTACAATTTAGTTAATATTGAGGGACAAAATTAGTTTTTTTTACTCAGTAGCCAAATCATGTAATAAGTAGAAATATATTTCGTTTATATAGTCAATGTATTGTTGGCAAGTCAAGAGAATTTAGCGAACGGGTAATAGGGAGGTTCTCCTTTCCAGGACTTTCGTTTTTGGGTCTATAAAAAAGATGAGATTTGTTTTCTAAGTTCCTTAGAATATAGTACTTTTGCACAACATTTTCAATTATGATACAACGCCTGATTATTTATGGATTATTTGCTGTGGTATTAATATCGTGCGGCGAATACGAGAAGTTACTGAAAAGTTCGGATAACAGTTTTAAATTCGAAAAAGCAATGGCCTATTACGAGGATGAAGATTTTGTGAAGGCCGGAACGTTGCTGGAACAAATCTCAGATGTTTACAGAGGGACCACAAAAGCCGATACGGTTCAATACTATCGGGCCATGAGTTATTTTCACCAGCGCGATTTTCTCATGGCAAGCCACTATTTTCAGGAATTGTTTCAAACTTTCCCCAATAGCAATTATGCAGAGGAAGCAGCATTCATGACCGGTTATTGCTATTATGAGTTATCCCCAAGGCCTGGCCTGGATCAGGCAAATTCTTACAGAGCGATTAATACGCTGAGACTGTTCATTACGAATTTTCCTGAAAGTGCTAAGGTGAAAGAGGCGCAAAGCATCGTTGAAGAACTGGAGGAAAAACTGTTGGCGAAGTCATATATGAATGCCCGGCTCTATTTTGATTCGGGACTGTAGTAATCGGCACTTAGCGCCATTC
>CAYOFH010000164.1:0-7307 GCA_964403175.1 uncultured Marinilabiliaceae bacterium | reverse complement strand
GTAAATTTATAATGAAAAAATCAAATTATCAATACCTATCATAATCATTTTCAATAACTATAAACCTAATACGTGGTACAAAATCATTTTCTTTAAACCCTTTTGTCCCTAATTTTGTTATTTTAAAACTTCAAGGATAAAGTTACACTATGGAAAAAATAATAAAAACTGCCACAGAATTAATTGATTTCATTCATGAAGGCGCCAGTCCCTATCATGTTGTTAAAAATGTCTCAGATCAGCTTCAGAAGGCAGGTTTTGAACATCTAAAGCTTGAAGAGCGCTGGAACCTGCAACCAGGCAAAAAATATTTCACCACAAAAAACGGTTCTTCTGTATACGCCTTTATAGCAGGGACTGATGCCCCTTCCTTTGCGGGTTCAAAGCTGATATGTGCTCACAGTGATTCTCCATCCTTTAAAATCAAGCCTTCTCCTGAAATATTAGAAGAGAAATACTATTTGAAATTCAACACTGAGGTATATGGAGGTCCCATTCTGATGAGTTGGCTTGACCGGCCACTCTCCATGGCGGGTCGGATAATTATTGAAGGGAATAACCCGTTATTTCCTGAATCCCGGCTGATTAATTTTAACCGACCGATGCTAACCATTCCCAATCTCGCGATTCACCTGAATAGGTCTGTGAACGAAAAAGTTGAGTTAAATAAGCAAAAAGATATGTTACCATTGGTCGGTATTGTTGGTGACAAACAAAAAAAAGGATATTTTAAAGAACTACTCTCACATGAAGCCGGAGTAGATTCCGATAAAATCATTGATTTTGATATCAGTTTAAATGAATATCACAGAGGCTGCCTTTTGGGCCCGGAGAGTGAGTTTATCTCCAGTCCCAGGTTAGATGACCTGGCCATGGTGCATGCAGGCTTGAAAACTATCATTGATGCTCAACCGTCATCAGCAACCAATTTTCTCTGTATTTTCGACAATGAAGAGGTCGGAAGTCAGACAAAACAAGGTGCAGGTTCTCCCGTATTCAAAAGTATTTTTGAAAGGGTTTTTAAGCAATTAGGCGAAGATGAGGAAGGGATTCAGCAAACACTTCATAAATCTTTTATGATCTCTGCGGACATGGCTCATTCGGTGCATCCTAACCACCCGGAGAAACATGACCCTGTTTTGCATCCTTTAATCAATAAGGGGCCGGTGATAAAAATACACGCCAATCAAAAATACACCACTGATGGTGACAGTGGAGCGGTTTTCGAGAGTCTTTGCAGGCTAGCTGGCGTACCTTGTCAAAAATTTGTAAACCGCAGCGACATGGCAGGAGGATCCACCTTAGGAAATGTTTTAACCACACAAATGGATATTCGCTCGGTAGATGTCGGAAACCCCATGCTGGCCATGCACTCAGTCCGAGAACTTTCTGGTGTACAAGACCATGACTTCATCATCAGAGTATTCAGAAAGTTTTTTGAAGTGGATGGTCGGGAAATAAGTTAAATTTAATCAGGAGTAATTCCTGATACAATAATGCCATAAATGAATTCAAATAATTCAAAATTGCGTCATTTTTCCTAACCAGCCCATGGATAACATTCCTATTTGCTGCAAAATTCCGGTGTAAAAGATTATTCTCCCGGTTTTATTATGGCTTTGTAAATCACATCTTGTACCCGGGTTCTGAAATTCTCCTTAATCAGCTTTTTATTATATTGATTGGGATGCACCCTGTTGGAAAGAAATATGTATACCAAATCTGATTCAGGATCTGCCCATACCAAAGTCCCTGTAAATCCACTATGTCCGAAAGATTTGGGAGAAGCATAAATAGAAGAAGGGCTAACTTTGGAGGTATCAGTTTCAGGTTTATCGAAGCCAAATCCACGCCTGTTTTTTTCACTGTGGCATTTTGTGAAATATTCGATGGTGCTCTCATTAAAATATCTTTTACCTCCATATGTACCTTTGTTCAGAAACATTTCCATCATTTTAGCCATATCTGTTGCATTGGAAAATAAACCTGCATGTCCTGCAACTCCGCCCATCATGGCTGCGCCCGGATCATGCACCCAACCATGAATCAACTGCCTGCGAAAAGCCTTATCCTGTTCGGTTGGAACAATCTCCTCTGCGGGGAATTCAAGTGCAGGTAAGAAACTGGTTCGATGCATTCCCATTGGCTCATAGAAAACAGAATTGGTAAATTGATTCATACTAATTCCGGTTAATCGAGGAATCATCTGTCCCAGAAAATAAAATCCCAGATCACTGTAAAGATAACTATGTCTGGTTCTCATAGGGGATTCAATTACCTGAAACATAATCGAATCCAGATAATGCTTATTCATGAAATAATTCTGAGCTACCGGAATATTGAAAATTTCATCTCTGGCTTTTTGAAAAACATCTTTTCGATACCTGACCGTTCGATTCAGATAAATATAGTCATCCAGTTTTATATTGTACAGCCATGAATAACGGCGCCCGAACAAGCTCCCGTTTAGCTTATCTTTATCAATGGTTTTTTGATAAAACGGGATAAAAGAAGATAAACCACTCTCATGTAACAATAACTCCCTCATTGATATTCCTGATTTCTCAGTAGTGTCAGTTTGCGGGAAAAATAAACCCAGCGTGTCCTCCAAAGTCCACAATTCTTTTTCGTAAAGCTTCATTAACGAAGGAACCGTTGCAGCAATTTTGGTAACTGAGGCAAGATCATAAAGATGATGAGATTCAACTCTTCTTTTTTCCTGATAGGAATGGTGTCCGTAATTCTTGCTCCACACTATAATCCCGTCTCTGGCAACCAATACCTGTCCGCCTGGTGTAGCCTCTGTTTTAATTGCTTCTGCCATGATAGAATCAATTTTCAGCAGAGAATCCCGATGCATAGCGGCCTCTTCAGGAATACCAAATTTTACTCGGGTTTTTCGAAAGTTTTTACCGTGTTGTTTAATTCCTGAAAACCAGGTTTCATGAGTCGGTGAAAAACGAATGTCCAACCCTCTGACAACAGCTTGTGCCAAGGACTCCCATACGACAGGGTAATCTGAAGTGCCGGAAAATACAGCATCAACTTCTAGGGGAATAGACCTGTTTTTAAAATAATCATCAGGTGATACCAATACCATAGCAATTTTGGTATAGGGATAACGATCCCGGATCTTTCTTATGCCACTCTGTACTACAGAATCGCTAAGTGTCTGACCATCAACCAACCATAAAACATGACTCGCTTCAGGGGCAAATGAGTCACCAACCGGGATATGAAATTGAAGCAAATTGGTGAAGGTAACTGTAGCATCTTCACCGGTGTCAGACCATATATCTACTTTTACATTTGTCAAATCAGACGGAAAAAATGATTTATCTGTTTTTTGAAAAACACGAATAGCATTCTCCAGTGACGAACGTCGTGCTAACTCAGAAACAGGAAACGAAACATCGTTATCCGGAACAATGTTGTTTTCTACTTCCTTCAATGCCTTCAATACTTTTCTGCACCCCATGGTCAAATCCTCTTCCACAAGCATTTTATTCTTATAGGCCCTTACAAGTCTTGCACGATCACGGGCCGCATCTTCAGAAATAAAAAACACTCCGTCTGACACTGTATTTTCAAAACTAATCAGAGTTGATTCAAAATCTTTTTTATTCCAGGAATTAAAAATTTTCTTTGAGTCCGGTCTTTGCATCCTGCTCACAGAAATATTTTTTTCAAAAAGCAACTCCGGCATTTTCAAAGCGGGAATACGGATTGCTTCTCCATGATGCCCCGATAAAACCCATAACGCAAAATCAAATTCATCAGGAGTTGACCTTATCGGAAAACCAACCTCTTTGAAAAGATACTGATCTGATGATAAAATAAACCGATGTCCCTCTTTAGCAGAAAAATTCAGCAGGTCATATTTAAGAATTTCACGCAGCTTCGGATCATTAACACTTTTAATGGCTCTCGCATCCGGAAAAGATGAAGAAGTCCCTTCCTCATAAAACCCGTCTATGACATTCAGAAAAGTATTGGAAGGGATAATCGGGTTTTCCCATTTAGAGTCCGGATCAGAAGAATCCTTTTGATCGGACAACAAAAGAAAAGCAACTTTTTCTTCAATTGACAGACTATCTACTTTAATCGATTTCAGCTTCTCGCCAATTGTTGAATAGAAAAGAGTCTGCCCCGGTAACTGCCCGGGCACAATATAAAAAACAATTAATAAAAATATATAATAAATTCTCTTAATATTCATTTCTTAACGAATCAACTAATCTCCCGAATACTATTACCGGATTTGCTGGGATACTACATATGATTGTTTTAACCTGAACTTTTTAAAAAGTTCAAAAATTTATTGAAAAGCAAAAAACACAAACTAAATTTTACCATTGACACTCAGCAAAGCAGTAAAAATTTGATATTCATTAAAAAGCTGGCACAAACCAAAATTCTTCTTACCCAGGGATTATTCCACAATTCTTTGAACAGTTATAATCACTCAACTTTATTTTATTGAAATAAACCGTAAATGAACAAAAAATTGAACGATTCGGCAATGCTGACCACAAAAAAGATTCAATACTTTTTTTCATTGAATTTTAAGGATATTTAAAAAATAAAGTGTTATTTTGGATTTACAAAATCGCAAAAGTTTATTTAACCTAATTAAGTTATGTCGGATTCAAATTTAAGCAATGCACTAAACCAGAACTGGGGCGACAAAGTAATACTTGTTGTGGAAGACGTGGATACCAATAAAATATTCTTTGATGCAGCCCTTCGGAGAACTAGTGCAAAAATTCTTTGGGCCAAAGATGGACAACAGGCAATTGATTTATTCAAAGACAATCGGGTTGATCTTGTGTTAATGGATTTACAATTGCCGGTAATGGATGGTTACACTGCTACCCGTGAAATTAAAAAAATTAACCCGGATGTTCCCGTAATTGCCCAGACAGCACATGTAATGTCCGGAGAAAGAGAAAAATGTATGGAAGCCGGATGCGATGATTATCTGGCTAAACCAATCAGATTGCAGATTCTAATTGAAACTTTATCTAAATTTTTAAATGATTAATGGGTTCAACTGACAATAGATTCGCAGATTTTCAGGTTTAACATTTGAGATAAACCCTACAACCTTGATGATCTGTTCATTGCCTCAAATATTTTGTGATTTCTAAGTAATCAACCTTAGCCATTTAAAAAGTTTTATAAAATACTAAATAAATAAAGCAGAAAAAAGACTACAACCTGAACTATTGACTCGTCAAACTTCCTATCATAAATCACTTGTTAAGATGTCCAGCTACCCACAAAATATGGACATCCTCAATATAATCGACTCGAAAATAGTTCACTGTTTCATTTATCATTTTTATCTGCGATTGTCAAATATTTCATAATGTTTGAACATCTCATCACCATTATTTTTGAATAAAACAGATTAAGCGGATATCTTTGACAGGTATCCGCTTTTTTCGCTTTTTATCATAGAGTTTCTCCGGTTCATTGATGCTGTTTTCGTTCCTGGTAACCTTTTCTTTTTCATTACATCTTATTAACTGGGATTTATGTTTATACCTTACTACACAATACTTCGTTAAACTTTTATAAAAGCCTGAAGTTCAAGCGTTTGTAAGTGAATAAGCTTTTGCCTTAAAATACAGATTATTAATGTTATATGATTTAGCTTAAATTTTATATCTAAAAGTCTAACGATCTATTGACTACAGGATCATTTCTAAAAATCACTCCATGTCAATACCTTTAACCAAAGGAATATGGACTTCAAAAACACCGTTAAAATGAATAACCTCTATGTTTTGTCCTGTAAGATATTGATAGCGTCCACGAAGATTATCCAACCCTAGTTTAAGAGAATTTTGCGTGTCAATATATTCATTTCTACTGTTTCTAACCACAAGAAAACCATCCTTTATATGCACATCAATACTCATGGGATTTTCTTCTGAAAAGCGATTATGTTTAAATGCATTTTCCATCAACAACTGGATTGAAAGAGGTACAATTTGAAAAGATTGCAGGTTATCTTCCGGCAAACTATACTGAAAAGCTTTTCCAAATCGCATTTCCTGCAAATAAAGGTATCTTGAGGCCAGCTTTAATTCACGTTCGAGAGATACCAGATCGTTATCCTGAAGTTCAAGCACATCCCGATACATACCCGATAGTTGAGAAAGAAATTGCTTGGCTTTTTCTGTACTTTTATCAACCAAAGCGGTAGCTACATTAAGGCTGTTGAAAAGAAAATGAGGGCTCACCTGGCTTTTCAGTACATCATATTTAGCTGAAAGGGCTTCACGCTTGAGCATTTCCTGCTGCTTTATTTGATCTTTCCATTCCAGAAAAAAAGAACGGGCATAAAACCACATTGATATAAAATAGAGAATAACAAATTCGGTAACCCAAATACCGGGAAGTTCAAGGAGAAAGGCTCCGAATGGCATTCCCTGTATAGCAGTAAACCACAGCCAGTTAGTCATAAAAATAACAAAACCGGAATAGAGAGTAGTTACCCCAAAAGAAATGAATATGGCCCGGAGAGGATTATCTATCCAGGAGATATGAGGACTTATAGCCAGATCGTAAAGAAATTTATTAAAAAACAATCCTAACCCCAGCATTAGTGAATACCCCATATTTTGAAGTACCAGCAACGGTTGTGTCATACAATAGGGGCAGTTTACCCATTGAAAAAACAGTCCTATGACAATGGAAATAGATCCATACAATGAAATTTCAAATACTCTTCTGTTTTTGAGGTTCATTATTGCAGTTTTTGAGGTCAACTACTCCTGACAGATCAACTACTCTTCGGCAATGGAGGCCAGTTGCGACAACGTGGTTTCTTCTCCCCATCCGGGCCAGAGAGTATTCTTTGCTTCAAAGGTATTAAATAATTCTGCAGCTTTCTCAAAAACAGGCTTAGCCTTTTGGGCGCCACCGCCAAACATGGATGGGGTATGGTATATGTTCTGAGCTTTACATAGCCAAACCCGCGGATTTTCTGGATTCAGTTTTTCTGCTTTTTCAAGTGCTTCATTCGACAGGCCAGAATATTTCATTCCCCGTGAAGGACTGGTGATGCGCATGGAATGAATCAACCCCTGAAGTACATGATTTTCCGATTCGTCCGGATTCAGTTCCATCGATTTATCAAGCAAAGGTTGGGCTTTGTCGAGATAATTATCAATAGCATCACCATCTTCAAGATGAAACGTAATACTGACATATGCATAAGCAGCATAATAAAAAGGCAGCCATTTATCTTTCTCAGCTTCCCCAATTCTGTAAAATTTACCCGCGATATTTTCCAG
>CAYOFH010000163.1:0-7350 GCA_964403175.1 uncultured Marinilabiliaceae bacterium | reverse complement strand
CAGACATCCATGCATTATTAGGCTCTGAGTATTGGTTAATGAATGAAAAGTCATGCCAGATATTATTTTCAATGAGCGGAGGATGAGAGCCGGGCAATTTAGATGAAGGAAGGGTAACCGGATTACCGGAGCGATAATTGAACCCAAGTGAAATACTACGTTTTACTTTTTCGTCCGACTTTAGGAGATATTTCAGATTGATGTTCAGATCGTGACGTCTGTCGTAATCGCCGGCAAACCATTGACCGTTGTTGTAGGCTTCGAACCGGTAATTGGTTTTTGATAATGTATAGGACAGGTCTGTCTCCCAGCGGTTAAGTTTGTAACTACCCAATAATTCTATCCCTTTCGACCTGCCCTCTCCGGTCTTTATATGTTTGTCCCACTCCACTTGCTCAAAAGCTCCGGAAGGTATTTCATATCCCGCAGCAATATGTTTGTATTGCCTGAGGTATCCCTGCACATCGAATGACAACCTGTCAGTTGGTGCCAGGTAAAACCCCGCTGAGACCTCTTTCCCGGTGGCACTTTTGCTGTCAGGAGGCACAGGCACATAGAAGTATCCGGGCCATCCGGCCGTTGACTTGCTTAACGCATGAAACGATTGGCGGGTAAACATGCCACCTGCTTTAAGGGAGAATCGGTCTGTGATCCGGTAACTTGTCGAGATCCTCGGGAGTAAGGCAGGAACAGACTCTCCTCCGCTAATATCCTGAACTACTCTGATACCGGCATTGATATTCCATCGCGCCGGTGACCATATACTTTCGCCAAACAAGCTGAATGTCCCGGTTTGTTCCTTTGGGCCTTGTAGTGATTGGTTCATGTCATTGGTCTTTTGGGTAGTACTGGCCGGACTGAACCACCGTTGAGTGCTTTCAATACCGGTTTTAAGTAAATGACGTGAGTTTAGCTGCCAGTCAACAGAAAACTTGGCCCCTAATTCGTTGAAAACGGATCTTCTTTCAAACAGATCATCCTGCCCAGAACCGGAGAGGGTGTTTTGTTCCCGGTCGAAATAGCTGCTGAAATAGACCAGCACATGTGCAAATACATTGGGTGACAGAACAGATGTATATCCGATCGAACCGAGATAATTCCCCCATTTAAGCTCGTAACCGGCGGTATTTTCGCTGGTTTTGGAGCGTACAAAAAACTTATCTGCACCATTGTAAAAACTTACGAACAGACGGTCGTTTCCTATTCTATAGTTTCCACGTGCATTGATGTCGTAAAACGAAATGCCGGGAACAAAGCTCCCACTGCTGGACAGACTCTGAAGACCTGAATAGAACAGGTCGGGCCACGATCGCCTTACCGATAAAAGCCAGGAACTTTTCTTTTTTTTAATAGGACCTTCAAGTGTAAGTCCGGTACCTATGGTACTCATAAAAATGCTTCCCTCATTTTTGTTTTCGTTGCCTTCACGTCCCCACACATCTACCACCGAGGACAAGCGCCCTCCAAAACGCGCAGGAATGCTTCCTTTAAAAATGGTTGTCTCTTTAAGAGCATCGACGTTGAAAACCGAGAGAAGGCCAAAGGCGTGATTGATATTATAAACGGGCGCCCTGTCAAGCATTATCAGGTTTTGTCCG
Organism: uncultured Marinilabiliaceae bacterium; assembly: GCA_964403175.1. GTDB lineage: Bacteria > Bacteroidota > Bacteroidia > Bacteroidales > Marinilabiliaceae > Marinilabilia. The sequence goes on along the minus strand of CAYOFH010000163.1, from coordinate 5,752 downwards.
GCCCCTCCACCCCGCACATAAAGTTCGGAACTCCCTTCTTTGCCCTGACTGATTCCGGGCATGGTTTGAAGTGCCTTCATAAGGTCGGGTTCCCCGAGTATGGATCCTGCGTGTGAAAACTCCCGGGCCAGTAGTTTTAATTCACCAATATTACGCGATGCTATATAATTTTGATTTCCTTCGGCATTTATTTCAATATCATCAAGCAGATACCCTGGGGTCAGAAAAATCACTAAGGTGCTGTCTGTTGCAGATAGCCCGGGAATCTCAGTAGTTTGATAGCCAATATAAGAGACGGTTATTTCTTCTGTACTGTCGGGTATAAAAAATGAAAAGTATCCATAAGGATTTGTGGTAGTCCCGATGCCTGAAGGATGTAACACCACATTGGCTCCTGGGAGGGATTCACCGGTTGCGCCATCCATTACATAGCCATGAAATTTTTGTTGAGCACTTACAAGTAACGGGCTAAAGAGATACACAAAAAGAAAAAATAATGTGAGGTATGATGACATGGCCTTTTGAAACATTTTTCCTATATAAGTTTAGTAAATAATTAACCTGCTTTATTCATGAATCTTCGTAATGAGATGCTCAAATATCAAGAAATACAATCAACCGCAGATAAAATTGGTGAAGAGAATAATAGATTATTTCCAAATCAATTTTATTGAGGACGGTTGTATTTAGCAGATAATTGGGCATCGGAATAGATTATTTATGAATAATGCAGTCCTCCCAAAAGCGAGGCTTTTTCCTTTTAAGGGAATACATTAAAACAACTGTCTGAAATTTAGAACATTAATTTTTTATGTATAAGGTAGGTTAGAAGTGTTTTTTTGGAATTCCAACTTGCTGGTAAGCCCGGATTTACAGCTAACAACAGGTTGTCGATATTAATTCACAGCACCTGTCCGCCATCCCAGTCTATGGGAAATTTAAAACCTGAATCGTGTCAGACTGCATCCGGCAAAAATACCATAGCCGTTAACGATATTGGAATGGATGAATACAGGCTGATAAGAAAATGGTAAATCCACTTCAGGATCCCAGCTTTTTTGTGTCCATACATCTTTAAAATAACTGTCATAATCCTGTGAAGCGGATATGATATAAATGTCATTTTTTTCGGGCAGAGAAAAAGGGACAAACCAAAGTTGCTGCTTTTCGGCAATCAGTTTTCTGGAATCTATTCGAATAAAAAAATCATATTCATATAGATAGCCATCAGGCACGGACGAATCGTACGTTCTGTTAAATGTATCCGGAAGAGGAGAATTACTGTAGAGGGCTGATGACTGATCTGTGGATACACTATCTTCCGTATAAGAAGTTGCTATGATCCACATGCCCGCCATATTTTCACTTCCTTTTCCGGTTGTGAGTCTGAAATGCCTTTTATTCCAGGTGCCCAGGGCATTATCGATCATTTCCACATCGGCCTGTACGCTCTCAGGAATTTGTGTTTCGGCTCTAAGGGTATCCCTGCCCTGTATTGCTACTTCGATGCGATAACTCTGCCCGGCCCCTGCCCTGTGCTGAAAGAGGTAGTGCCCAGGCTCCACCTCTTCCGGCGCAGGAATAAGAAGGTCGTTCTCCCGTAGATCGATGACGGCTTCCGAAACGGGGGAAAATGCAGCTCCCGATTCCGGATTCTGCGACCATGCCAACTCTACCTCTATGAGACTGTCGGCGGTTAGTATCGCATTTAATACCGGAACAGGTTTTTCGTCGGGAAAGTCGCCTTCAAAATCACTGGTGCAGGAAGACAGCCCTCCCAGTTTCGCCAACAACAACAACAACAACAACAACGCCCAGAGCAGGTAATGAGTGATCTTTTGCATTATTTGTTTCTGAAAAGTTTAAATACCGGCAACACAATACCTACTTCAAAGCGGCGGGTGTATCCGTCTATCTCCTTATGTAATGAAGGATCCCGGGTGGTTGATCCGCCGTCAGAATAACCATAGTAGCTGATTACTTCCAAGCCGTAAGTGCTGGTGATTCCATGATGATACCTGGCGTAAACATCCAGCCATTTGAAATGCTTCAACAGACCTGCCGTAAGCTCCATGTTAAGATTCGATTTACGGGATCCCAGAAATTTATAATCTGCACGTGGCCCTGCCTGCACCGACCACCCTTTGAGGATCTTTACATTGACCAGGGCATTGGCCGAAAGGGTTGTCGTTGAACGATCCAATTCTTCCCAATAGAAGTCTGCACTCTCATGCTTATAATCCAGTGGCAGGTGGCTTAGAGCAGGCTCCACCTGGAAGCTCAATCGTTGCCATGCAGGAATGTGAAAAGAGTATCCAAACTCCCATCCGGAACCTTCACTATAACTTGCAAAATCCTGATCGCCTGCAGGAGATAAATGGGTGTCGTTAAACGTTCCCGAAAGCTTGAATCCTGAATGGTTTTGTGCTACCAGCAGGTTGCTGCCAATGATGATGGACAAGAGTAAGAAAGTTGTTTTTTTCATGTGTTTTATGTTTGTTTAAAAAAAGTATTCTGTCTTATATTAAAACCTGAAAACAATTCTGAAGTTGATCATCTTCATATTTCGCTTTTCAGGGGTTTGAGTGTCAAGTATTATCCTTGGGCCAAGGTTGAATGTCAAGTTTTTTCGGAGTGTAACAGAAATTCCGCCTCCAACTTCAGTCTGTGGAACCATGGCATTTCTGTATAAAAAGGAATTATTTTCATCTTCTTCAAAGAACCATAGCCTCTGTCCGTAAACTCTGAAACTCAACCTGCTGTTAAACTGATATTGCAGGGAAGATTGTATTCCGTATTGCAGCAGAGGATGCGTAGCACCGGGTATGTTTTGTCTTACCAGTCCGCCGCCAGTGTCTATACGGAATTTGTCAGTCAAAAAGAAATGCAAATCACTTTTTATATGATAATATCCTCCATATTGTGGGAATTGCTTTTGATCTCTGGACAATTGTAAATGGAAAAGAGGTGAATTATGATTGTTGAATTTAATTTGATTGCTAAGTTCTTTATTATATAATGAGAAATCGTAATCAGAAAAGAGGAAGGATGATTTTCTGATGCTATTTTCAGGATACCATGACCAGGGGTTCAGCATTTCGTCATTCTCATTAAATTGAGAAGGAAATAAAGTTGTTTCTGGTGTATTATCCTGTGCTGTTGCCATTGCACTGATGATAACATAACAGAAAAAAACCGGGTAAACTCTTTTCATGACAGTCGGGGTATATTTGATTTGTTCTCGTCTTTTGTAGTTTAGACTTACAATCTTTTTTAACTAACCCTTTGTTTTATTTGGATAATCTTATATTTATTCAAGGTTGCCAAGAAAGGGAAAAAAGGCATCTACAATTTTTATATATTATACCATTCTTAATTATAGATGCCTTTCTTTTAGTTTAATTTATTATTCTCACCATGAAAACACGCATTTCTGACCTTCACCCACCCCTCTATTCCACATCTCTAAATATTTTGAGTAGCGTTGTAAAACAATTCTATAAGGGGATCCTACATCACCAGAGGTATAATAATAATTAGGATCATTAGCATAATGCCTCCAATAATAGCGGGTGGAATAGGATACCCATCCAAAAAGAATCTTTTTTCGATGTGTAACTTCAGCAACGTTATACGAAAAATTTGGATCGTCAACAGTAAGTCGAATATGCATTTTTCTTTTATCATGTTTCTTGTCACATGTAAATGAATCAACACTTTTTAAAAGTGTTCCCCCGATTTTAGTTGCATCAATAATTTCAGATCCTAAAATGAACTTTCCATTCATATTAGCTACAGAGGTATAAGATGCCGAAACTTTCGGTTCAATGGAAAAATTCGGTACTCCGTCAATGTTTCCTCCAGGAAAAGTGGCATTATCTTTATTTGCCTCCATAAATTCTAAAATAGAATTTTCTGACTGCTCCTGAATCGCATTTTCTACTACACTTTCATATTCTGCAAAAATATCATCATAGAAAAGCTGGTAGCTTTTGAACCCAATAGAGTCCTGCCAATTCTTTAATTCTTCAGGGGATTTATTTAGGTGGTTCAGAATAAGTTTGTTTAAAGTTTCCTTATCTTTTATTACAAGCATCCCATTTTTAACAGATACATCTGTATTCATTGTGTCTGCCCTAAATGGACTTGGTTCAATGCCTGCGTCTTTGCTGCAAGAGGCAAATGATATTAAACTTATTATGAAAATGAAATAAAATGTTTTCATTAGTTTTTCGAATTAAATAATTAAAAAATTGATAATTGTAATTTACCAGAAAGGAAATGTCCTTTTTGGATATGTGAAGAATGGGTTAATATTTTAACTTTGCATATTACACCTCCTTTCATTAAGTGATTTGGAGAAACTGAAGAGAAAGTAGCGGCTTGGGATGGCATGCGACTTTCTCTTCTTCGTTTTGCAAGAATTTTTCGTTTGCAATTTTAACGGATAATCTAATTTGCATCAATAGTCCTTTAGTGTAGTTTATTCATTAAAAATCTGTTTTAGTTTTATTCCATTCCCTTTATCTTTTACTGAGCGTAAAACTCCAAACAAGGTAACTATTTATGTCAATTTCACTTATCAGGGAATTCAATCTTTCCCTGCCAGTATTTGAAATAATTAGTAAAATATTTGATAAATTTGCGGTCTGGATTACTTAATATAAAAACCCTAAAACCCCATTCTGGTATGTCTTTTGAAAAGCATCTTATCGATTCCGTCGGGAGCGCATCTGCAGCAAAGGAAAAATCTCTTGAAAACCCTGATTCCCGGAAAATACTGGATATCCTTTCCAGACTAATGAACCAAAGCATCTATGTGGCCGATTTCAGTAGTGGAGAATTTCTCTATGTATCGGATCATCCTTTGTTTTTGTGCGGACACTCTGCAAAAGAGGTAAAAGAGATGGGGTTCTCTTTTTATGAGAAAATTATTGCTCCCGAGGATTTGCCGTTGATAATGAATGTCAATGAAAATGGGTTCCGGTTTTTCAACACAAAATATCCAGAAGACTACCGGGAACATTGTTATTTCTCGGTTGACTTCAGAATTCGTCAGGCAAACGGGAACCTGGTATTGATTTCTCAAAGACTTGTACCGTTGCAGCTGTCGGATGACAACCAGATCATATCTACTCTTTGCTTTATCTCTCCTTCTAATGCATCCGGGCCCGGAAATGCAATAATCCAAAATTTACTGGAGCCTTTTCAGTTTCAATTTAACACACTTACTCATCGGTTTGACCGTTGTGATCAGAACCAGCTTTCAGATCGCGAAAAGGAGGTACTTTCATTATGTGCCAAAGGGGATAGTAATAAAGTCATCAGCAAACGTCTCAATATCTCCGAATTCACAGTAAAACATCACAAGCGGAATATTTTCAGAAAGCTGGAGGTTCACAATACCCTGGAAGCTGTGAATTTTGCCATTTCAAACAGATTGGTTTGATGCATTAATGTCTGAAATTGAAAGACAGAGTTCCTCTTTGAGACGAGATTAAATATAAATACTTTACCAACGTCCAGGTATTGGTGCATCTTCTTTCAGCACAATCCGAGCCAGAGATAGGACTCACCCTCTCCTTTTATTAAAGCAACGGACATTTAAATTTCACTTTAATCCAATAATGTGATTGAAAACCACTTTTTCCGAATTAAAGTTTTTCTGTTATTTTAGCACAATGAGAAAAAAACGTACAGCTATACTAATATTCATTGCAATCGGTTTGATCCTGTATTTTAGCGATTCAGG
>CAYOFH010000162.1:0-7369 GCA_964403175.1 uncultured Marinilabiliaceae bacterium | reverse complement strand
GGTGGCATCAACAATATTGAAAGGTATGAAATCGACACAACCCGATATAAAGGGATTAATGAACAAATCAATATAGACAGTACCCTCAAAGTAATCAAAACTCTTCAGCCCGAACTGGAAGAATTAATTGTTATATCAGACTCGACCATATCGGGACCAATATTTTCAAATCAATTTACAGAAGCTGCCGGGAATCACTACCCCTCTCTAAAATACCAACTACTTTATGCTGAAAGCCCGGAACAACTAAAATCGAAATTACAAACTATATGCTCAGACGGGAAAGCTATCTACCTCCTCAGTCTCTACATCAACAGAGAAGGGTTTGCACGCGAAATGGCCCAGGAAGCATCGCTGATTATTGACAATTGCAAAGTTCCTGTTTACAGTAACTGGGATTTTCTTTTTCAGGATTTTATTGTTGGCGGAGTAGTAATCAGAGGAATTCATCAGGGACGGGAAGCCGGAATAATAATGAAAGAAATGCTGGAAGGTACTTCCACCCGACCGTGGCTTACTCCAACCCGTGAAGTTCTTGCATTGGATTACAGACAGGCCAACAAAAATGGTTTGGATTTTTACAAACTCGTTCCACCCGGTATTTTATTAAACAAGCCTGAAAGTCCGTTTGACCGGTTTAAACAGGAAATTATTATCATCATTTCCGTGCTCACCTTTCTGGTTATTGTAATCATTGTACTTCTGCGGGTTATCGATCAAAAAAGAAATGCCCAAAAGGAGCTTACCCACAGCGAAAGCCGCCTTGAGATGGCACTGGAAGGAGCCAATGAAGGGCTTTGGGATGTGGATTTCAGAACGGGAGAAGTTTTCCTGAGCCAGAGATCTGCCATGTTATTAAAATACAGTAATCCCAATGAAATAGATTTCACTATTTCCAATTACAAAAAACTCTTTCATCCTGACGATCACCAACAGCTTTCAGAAGCTTTTCAAATGTATAAGGCAGGAAAAACTACTGTATTCCGTTGTGAATCAAGAATGCTGACCAAGAATAAACAGTTTTTCTGGTTTTCCATACATGGTAAAATTATTGAAAGAGATTTAGAACATCAACCGGTAAGGATGGTTGGAACCATTGCTGAGATTCAATCCCAGAAAGAATTTGAAGATCAGCTCAAAGAAGCCAAGGAAAAAGCGGAGGAAAGCGACCGTCTGAAATCAGCATTTCTGGCAAATATGTCTCATGAAATCCGGACTCCCATGAATGCCATTCTGGGATTTACCGACCTGATTTTAAACGATCTGCTTGATACTCAAGAACGATACAGGTATCTCAAAGTAATCAAAAACAGTGGAGAAAACCTGCTTAACATTATCAACGATATTATTGACATTTCAAAAATTGAATCCGGGCAATTAAAAATTAATAAAGAAAAATTTGATTTACATACTCTGCTTGACGATCTGCAGAAAATTTCACAAAACATTATTGATCAACACAGTAAAAACATTCAACTTTTGGTTAAGCATGAGAACGAAAATGCAAAATTCATCATTCTCGCCGATCCTTACCGTCTACATCAAATACTATTAAACCTGCTTACCAATGCAATAAAATTTACAGAAAAAGGAACCATACAAATTGGATATTCATTTCAGGACGAAAATAATATTCTGTTCTTCGTAAAAGATACCGGTCAGGGCATTGATCACAAATACAAAAACATTATTTTTGAACGTTTCCGGCAGATTGATGAAACCTCCATCAGACGATTTGGCGGTACCGGTCTGGGACTGGCAATAACCAAAAGTCTGGTAACCATAATGAGAGGTGAAATATGGTTTGAGTCGGAACCCCGGAAAGGTTCAGAATTCTATTTCACCATACCTTGTGAATACAGTACAGAATAATATAACATGCAAATATTTTACGAACCTGATTTTCTTACCAACGGCGGTGTATTAAACGAAGAAGAATCCAAACACTGCATAAAAGTGCTGAGGCACAAAAACGGAGATCATATCCACGTCATCGACGGTAAAGGAACACGAGCCTTATGTACCATCACTGATGCCTCTCCAAAAGCATGCAAAATAAAAATTGAAGAAAAAGAGACCCATCCGCCTGCTAAACCATATTGCCATATCGCCATAGCCCCAACCAAAAGCATTGACCGGTTTGAATGGTTTCTGGAGAAATCCACAGAACTGGGCATCAGCAAAATCACGCCCTTACTCTGCCATCAATCAGAACGAAAGCAAATTAAGCTTCCGCGTCTGGAAAGAGTAATTACAGCTGCAACAAAACAATGTCTGCGACTTTGGCGCCCGTCAATTAACGAATTAACCAATATCCGGGAATTTCTGAGCTCTCCGCATCCCGAAAAACACAAATTCATAGCTCATTGTACTGAAAACGAACGTAAAGAATTATTATCAGAGCTAAATAAAAATACAAATCTGGAAAACGTGCTGATACTTATTGGTCCCGAAGGAGATTTCTCCTCAGAAGAAATTGAAATGGCATTAGCAAGTGACTTCATTCCTGTAGTGATGGGGAAAAATCGTTTGCGCACAGAAACAGCAGGGATAGCAGCCTGTATGTTAGTAACAATGAGGAGCCAAATCTAAAAAGTGTCTTTCCTGCCAAATTCTTCGGACCTGGAATTTTTTGAATCCTCAGTAACCAGGAGTTAGGTTTTGCTGAAAAATTCAGCAGACCAATTTTTGAACTTCTATAAATAATCCTGCAAGGTTCGACCAGCAAAATAATCCCTTATTTCTCCCGACACACGCAGTGATAAATCTCCAAGAATACATTCCCCAAAAGGACATACAGAACGCTCCATAGGGCAGGTCTGAACCGATAAGGGACCTTCTATAACTTCGTAAATTTTTAATAAACTAATTTCCGAAGGCAGTTTTTTTAAGACAAAACCTCCGGTTGGCCCCCTGTTGGAAGAAACAAACCCCGCTTTAGACAACCGTTGCATTATTTTGGCAACATGATGTCGTGAGCTTCCAATGAATTCGGATATTTTGGCAACATTAAGGATGGTATCCGATCTGGCAATCAACACCATACTATGCAACCCAATTGAAGCTGCTTCAGTTAAGGCGACTATATTGGACATCCTGAATTGAATTAATTAATTACAATCTTTGAATAAAAAAAAAAGCAATTACCTTCTTTCTTTTACCATTTTATCATTTTTGTAAATTACCAAACGACTGAATTCATCAATAATCTGATACGAAAATCCATAAATGCATCAGTCCGGCCTTCTCACTTGAAAAATTCCAATTCTGAGAAATCAGTGCGATATAATGAACCATTGTTCTCACAAAAGTAATAATAAAAACGAAAACAACCCGTATCAAGGCAAAACCGGCCTGAGTACGGGTTGTGTTATCGTTCGGTTCTGTATCAGATCATTTCTCTAACTGCAATGTTCTGGTTGTCTGATCACAAACTTCGGTAGGACCAAAATACTGAATAGGACCAGGATATACATACTGAGTCTTTTCGCCCCACGATTTACGGTTTTCAGCAAAAGTTTTAAATGGTTTTCCATCAAGTTTTACCAGAGCTTTCTGAATCACTGGCTTCATAGCCCCGTGACGACGCTCCATATTCATCAACATGGTTACAGGCACACCACCGGCAATCCACTCATCCGCAGGTGCAGTAAGATTACGCACAGAGGCCATATACCCGGTTTTTCCGTTGGCAATAAGAACTGAGGCCGTGCGTCCGAGGGAGTACGTATAATCAGCATCAAAATTTGAAGGAGCAGCACAACGTCCTTCATATCCGAAAAAGTGCGACTGTCCGCTGAATTTACCTTTGAATTCACCTGCCTTTTTCAGCTTTTTGAGTTTAGCTTTAACCATATCGCTTAACAACTGCTCGGTATCAATCATGGAAACCTGCACGTTTCCGTGAGGGTCACGATCCAGCAACAGCTGATTGGCAAAGCTATTGGGTAAATGAGAGAATACTTCCGAAGAACTTGCTGAAAGCTTTTCTACCACAAACTCACGCCTTTCTTTATTAGATTCCAGAGCATTAACCTCATCCTCATGCTCAGCCAGCAAATCGTTCAGCTCAGAAATCAAAGCTTTCATAGCCGGAATAAATTCAACGAGGCCTTCAGGTACCAGTACCACCCCAAAGTTCTCACCATTTTCAGCACGCTTCACTACAACATCAACAATCTGATCAACCACCTGATCAAGTGTCATATTATTAGCTTCCACCTCTTCCGAAATAAGAGCTACAATAGGCTGGGTCTGCAATGCACATTCCAGAGCAATATGTGATGCAGAACGTCCCATCAGTTTAATAAAGTGATAGTATTTCTTTGCTGAATTAGAATCACGCTGAATATTACCTATCAACTCGCTGTAAACCTTACAGGCAGTGTCAAAACCAAAAGAGGTTTCAATCATATCGGTTTTCAGGTCACCATCAATGGTTTTGGGAACACCAATTACCTGTACCCCGGCATTTTTAGCAGCAAAATACTCAGCCAAAACAGCTGCATTAGTGTTAGAGTCATCACCTCCGATAATTACAAGCGCTTTAATATTCAGTTTTTTGCAATTTTCAAGAGCCTGATCAAATTGAGATTCCTCTTCCAGTTTGGTACGTCCTGATCCAATAATATCAAATCCTCCCGTATTGCGGAATTCATCAATTATATCAGAAGTCAGTTCCTTATATTCATTATCAGTCAATCCACTGGGACCTCCCAAAAATCCATACAATTTACTGTCGCTGTGCAGATTCTTCAAGCCATCAAAAAGACCGGAAATAACATTATGTCCTCCCGGAGCCTGACCACCCGAGAGGATCACCCCAACATTGACGGGTGAAAAATCCTTTGTTTCATTTGTAGCTTCAAAACTCAATACCGGCATTCCATAGGTATTGGGAAACATCCTCTCAATCTCTGCCTGGTCGGCTACCGACTGAGTTTTCTCTCCTTCAACTATGTTCACACTGCCTTTCAATGCAGCTGGAACCTTGGGAGCATATTTTTCCCTCGCAATCTGAAGTGGGCTTTTAATCATCATCTGATTTGATTTATATGATTTTTAAACAATTTCTACTACAAAAGTAACAATTCGAAACCACAAAGTGAACTAATCTTTAATACTTTACACTTTCAATCATTTTTCACGTACAAATTTGTCACTTTTTTTTCACATAAGGAAAAAACGAGAGGGAGAAATTAACATGCATCTAAATATCCAACTCACCAGCTCACAAGCTCATCAACTCACAAGCTGGCCAGCTCCCTACTCCCCTCCCCTCGGATCCTGTTCCACACCAAGCGGGGCCATTTTATCCACTTCAATGGAAGGCTGACCAAACTCACTCACAATTTTTCCCAAGATCAAGTAAACACCATGACCTTTGAAGGGCCATCTCTTGAGAGTCTGAGGAAAATGAACAGTATCAAAAAACTCCCCGTCAGTATCTATAAATGTGGCAAAATGCATGATCTGGTGGTTAACCGTACGCACATATTTAATGGTTACCAACTGACCGGCCATGCGAACCTGTTTTCCTACATGCTGCTCCAGTTCCCCGGCTTTCAACTCACCCCGGAAAGAAGTCTGAAGCAGGTCAAAAAGCGTACAACTGACAGGATAACCCAGCAATTCTATTTCATCGTAAGCATCCTCTATGCGCTTCTGCTCAAATTCCGGCAACCGGTAACGGGGCGATTCAGGATTAAACAACCGGTTCCCTTTTGTTTGCTTCTTTTCGCCGGCCAGTAACAAGTGAGCCTCCCACAAAAGTTCAGGTTTGCGCTTACCGGTAAAACGTAAAGCCCCTATACGAATCAGAAGTATCAACTGCTCTTTGGTAATCACGGTTCGCCGTATAAAATCGTCCAGTCCCTGAAAATTTCCGTTTTTATTGCGTTCTTCAATAATTTTCAAAGCGGTTTTCTGTTCCAGATCGCGCACATGGACAAAACCCAGAAAGATGTCCTTTCCCGATATGGACGTAGCGTATTGTCCCCTGTTAACACAAGGCAAATGAAGAACTCCACCCCAGCGCCGGACTTCATTCACATAAAGCCAGGTATCATAAAACCCGCCAAAATTATTAATCACAGCCACCATAAACTCCAGCGGATAACGGGCTTTCAGATAGAGACTCTGAAAACTCTCCACAGCATATGATGCAGAATGTGCCTTGGAAAAAGAATAGCCGGCAAACGATTCTATCTGCCGCCACACTTCTGACGTCAGTGCTTCTGAGTAGCCCCGCTCACGACAATTCTGAAAAAACTTGTCCACAATAGCCTGAAAAGCTGCCTTTGACCGGTATTTACCACTCATGGCACGCCGTAACACATCGGCATCAGCCAGATCCAATCCGGCAAAATGGTGACACACTTTGATGACATCTTCCTGATAGACCATCACCCCATAAGTCTCACCTAACTGCTCTTTCATTACCGGATGGGCATACTCAAAATCACCGGGATGATGAAAACGCTGTATATATTCACGCATCATCCCCGAACGGGCCACTCCGGGACGGATAATCGAACTGGCTGCTACCAGCGTCAGATAATCATCGCACCGGAGTTTTTTCAGCAATCCGCGCATGGCAGGACTTTCAATATAGAAACAACCGGTGGTTTCGCCCCTGCGCAAAAGTTCTTTTACCTGCTCATCTTTCTTAAATTCCTCCACGCGGTGCATGTCAATCTTCTCGTCCCTGTTATCATACACAATATCTATACACTCCCGGATATGCCCGATGCCCCGCTGAGAAAGAATGTCAAATTTCTCGAAACCAATATCCTCTGCAGTGTACATATCCCACTGGGTAGCCGGAAATCCCTTGGGTGGCATATCCAGAGCAGTATAATCGGTAATGGGACGGTCTGAAATCAGAATCCCACCGGCATGAATGGAACGAACATTGGGGAAGTCAGTCATCTGCTGTCCCATCTGTAAAATGCGTTGCTCCGGAGATCCGGCTTCAAAACCACCGGATTGCATCACAAGCTGATCTATCTCCTCTTTGGGCAATCCATACACTTTCCCAAGTTCGCGAATGGCAGCTCTCGACTGAAACGTAGATGTAGCACCCAGCAATGCCGTATGCTCCTGCCCGTAACGCTTAAAAATATAGTTCTGAACCTCTTCTCTTTCGCGCCAGGAGTAATCAATATCAAAATCGGGAGGTGATGAACGTTTTGGATTAAGGAAACGCTCAAAATAAAGATTCAATTCTATGGGATCCACATCGGTAATTTTCAAACAATAGGCCACCACACTATTGGCGCCACTCCCCCGCCCCACATGGTAAAAACCCCGGGACAATGAATATCGGATAATGTCCCAGGTAATCAGAAAATAGGCAGAAAAGCCCAGG
>CAYOFH010000161.1:0-7376 GCA_964403175.1 uncultured Marinilabiliaceae bacterium | reverse complement strand
TTAGAAAAAGATCAATTATTGATTATAAGAATCCCTAACAAAATCAGCATTTTGAAGATACTCAAGACTTTTTTCAACACTTACCAACGGGTCAAAATCATACTTCTCTACCTCCACAATAAGATATTCAACTCCTGCCTCATCGGCCAAAGCAAAAGAAGACTCAAAGTCCATTTCTCCACTTGCTCCCAACTCTTTTTCATCTTTCACGTGCCAATGCAAAAAGCGTCCGGGATATTTATTGAAATAATCGACTGCATTTTTTCCGCCTTCTTTAATCCAGTATAAATCCAATTGAAAGAAAACATTTTCGGGATTCGTATTCTGGAGCATAAAGTCATAAATTATCTCTCCTTCAAGCTCGGAAAACTCTCCGTCGTGATTGTGATAACCAAATAATATCCCTTTGTTCCGGCATTTTTCGCCTACTGCATTAAAATACTCACAGTATTGCTTCAGGCCTTCAAGGGAATCATACCCTTTATCGTCCATCCAGGGTTGAACAATATAGTTAACACCGGCTCTCACATGGGCATCAATACACTGATCCCACCAGGCCATGGTTTCATCCCATGCAGCAGAATCAGGAAGAGCCTGCCCCGTGTGCGAACTAATAAACTCCATTCCACTTTCCTCAACGAGTGACTGGAATTCGGCAGGTTCCATATCATAAAACTTTCCGTCTGCATAACCGGCAGCTTCCACAAATGTATAACCCATTTGCCCAACTTTTTGTACGGTTTCCTTTGGATTATCAGCCATCGCATCACGAAGTGAATACAGTTGAAGTCCGATTTCCTTCTCTTCCACTGTTGTACACATAGTAAATGTTGTTGCAAAAAATAGCGACAAAACAGGAATAATTGATTTTTTCATTTTCTTTCGTTTTATTTGGTTTTAATTAAAGTGTGTGTAGTTCTATTTCGATTTTCACAGGAATTGAACAATTCATTTAGGTCGTGAAAAAACCGGATTTAAAAAACAGTTTGTTAATTTTTTATGATTTCTTGGAATATCTCTTTATCGGTTTTTACACCAAAACACATTAACACATGCAATCCTCCCAAATAAAAAACAATGTTAAAAATACTAAAACATCGGGAATAATGAATCTATATAAAACATTTTATTAAAAAAAACGTGCAAAAGTCCCGGAATGTTATTTTATTTGTATTATAATTAAGCTCATGAAGGATTTTGATAGTCAATGTGGTAAAAGAACCCTGACTTATCAGTAATCACTCATGGAAAGATTAACAAACAAATTTTTTTTAAAATGAAAACAGGAAAAGTAAAATTCTTTAATGAAACCAAAGGTTTCGGATTTATTAAGGATGACGAATCAGAAAAAGAGTATTTTGTACATGCCTCTGGTCTTATTGACAAAGTGCAAGAGGATGATGATGTAACTTTCGAACTTGTAGAAGGTCGTAAAGGATTGAATGCTGTAGATGTAAAATTGGCTTAACCCAAATAATCTATCAATTATTTCTGTTTCTGACAGCGGCTCAGAGTTAGAGAAAAAACTTTTTTCGAAAAGTTTATCAATACTCAGGCCGGGAGTAATCCGAGATTTTTCATCTCATCTAATTTTTGAATTAATCAGGTTAGAATATATATTTTATACCAGATTACATTTAGCTAAACAAAGCGGACGCTCCGATTTTTTTCGGAACGTCCGCTTTCTTTTTGTCATCTGTTAAGAAGCCTGTTTAAATTTTTTCAAAACTCAATAAATCATTTTTTAGCTTAAGGGATATTTTCTTATAAACCAAAGAAAATCAATGCCCTGAAATCCGCCTGACGTCCAAAACCCGAATGATTTATTGCTGTTATCATGTTCCAAGTTTCTGCAATCTACGGTTCAGACGTCTGAGTTTAAAGGTCTCGAAGTATCTGATTACACGCCGCAAAAGATCAAGATACAACGTAACATACAAAAGCACCACTCCCAGCCACACAATAAGCATATTAAACACGGGTGTAGAAATAGAAAATGAGCCAATTTTCTTGGATGGGGCGTAAAAATGTGCTCTCCCAAAATCACCTTCAGGCTCCATATATCCGGGATGTTTCTTCCTGATAATACTGCCTTTTGAAAAAACAAACTGCTCAACATTCTTTTTGTCAAGCATAATATCTGCCAGCGCTTCATTGTGATAATCCTCCTTAAAAGCCAAGACATCGGCAGAACTCCCAAAATCACTGATTAACTCTTCCATTCTCTGATTACGCTGACGATTCCAGTTCTGATATTGGCGGTTGAAATAATCTCTGGTCTGCACCAAAACCTTTTTTGCTTTCTTCAGAACATCTTCACTCCAGGGTTCCTTCCATGAGGGAACTACAGCTGCTGGAACCAAATCGGGAAATGACTCATGAAGCTGGCTAAAAGCAATGTAAAGTTTCTCCTGAAATTCGCTCTGCTTTTGTCTCTCGTCCCTCAAATCTGACCAACGGGCAGCTTCCAGATGATTCAGCAATTCCGGAATTAACGTCGTTGCATAATAGGAGTTATTACTTATTTTCTGTTCTTCGTCAAAGAATATAGCATCAAAATCATTGTTTTTAAATTGATTAACCGCTAGTGCTTCGTACGACCAACGTGAAACCATCAAGTCGCCGATACGCGGAACAAACCGTTCGTTGGAAATGGATTTATGCAGCTTATCAAAATTGACAATTACTCCGCTAAACAATAGATGGGGAACAAGAATCAAAGGGATCAGCACATAGATGGCTACCACTGAATTTAATCCGCTGCTGATATTCAGACCCAGCATATTGGCAAAACAGGCAGTCGAAAACAAAATCAGCCAGTAGCTCCACGTCAGCCCTTGTATTTCAAGAATACTGTTTCCTATCAACACAAACATCAACGTTTGAATGGCAGAAATAGCAAACAAAATCAGGATCTTACTATTAAGAAAACTAAAACGACTAAGATTCAAAAACGACTCCCGCTGCAAAAGTTTACGGTCCTTAATAATTTCCTCGGCACTGACATTCATCCCGATAAATAACGATACAACCACCGCCATGAAAAGATATGCGGGAATATTGACGTTTTGTGAAAAAACATAAGTTGATGGATCGCCGGGAGAACCGGAAAGGTATTTAGTGAAAAAGCCCAGAATAAGTGCAAGAACCGGGGCTTCCAGAATATTGATAAGCATATACTGCCGGTCCTTGAGCTTGGAAAGTCCGTCTCTTAAGGTATATATCAAAAACTGTTTGCGCCGGTTGGGAATATTGTAAAGATTATCGGGAAGTGGTTCTTTGCGGTCAATTCTCCGCTTTACTTTCCACTGAAATTTACTCTCAAAATTTTCGAGATAATAGCGGTACCATTCCTCCGGCTTTATCTTTCTTTTTCTGATAAGTTTACCATAAGGGTTAACCATTCTTGCTTCCACAATACGCAGCACCTGTTCCGACTTAACATTCCCGCAAACATAGCATTCCCTGTCTTCAGGATTCACATAATTTGCCATCTTTTTAAAGTAAACGATAGCATCCATCGGGTTTCCGTTGAAGATAATGTAACCTCCCTTATCGATCATCAGCAACTTATCCAGCATCTTGTAAAGATCGGATGAAGGCTGATGGATATTGATAATAACCATTTTACCCTTCAAAACCTGCCGTTTGAGTAGCGACATCACTTTTTCAGAGTCCATAGATGATAGGCCAGATGTTGGCTCATCCACAAACAGGATGGATGGTTCCCGGATAAGTTCAAGGGCAATATTCAGTCTTTTTCGCTGTCCTCCGCTTAAAATCTTATTCAACGGGTTGCCCACCACCAGATCACGGGCCTCAACGAGGTCAAAATCCTGCAGTGCATTATCCACCCGGCGCAGTATTTCATCATGACTCTGATCACTGAAACACAAACGTGCATTGAAATAGAGATTCTCAAAAACGGTAAGTTCTTCTTTCAGCAGATCATCCTGAGGCACATATCCGATAACTCCCTCCAGATGTTCCTTATCATCATGCAGATCGTACCCGTTAATAGAAATCTTACCGTTACTCAGTTTATAGTTACCGTTTAGAACATTCAGCAAGGTAGACTTACCGGTACCACTACCACCCATAATCCCGACAAGCTGTCCCGAACGGCCGGTAAAACTAAACCGATGAATTCCAATTTGATTATTATTAAATTTATAGGATACATCCACGGCCCTGTAGATAATCCTGGCTTTATCAATACGATGAATAAACTTCTCTGCTACTCTTCCATAATAAACAGGTGGCATGCGGGAAGTCTTTATCACAGCTCCAACTGCAAATATATAAGCCCGGTTTTGTTCTATCTTGTGCCCGTTCAGGTAAAGGTTCCGTGACCCGGAGTAACGAAATACAAACGTTTTGGTACTACGAACGCGTAAAATCCAAACAATAACCTGCTGCTTGGGATTATAGATATTTTTGACTTTAGGGTGAGGAGAGTCTTTGTCGCCACTGATGTAAAGCAACGATCCTTTATCCGTAACCTCCTCGGCAGACTCCAGAATAAAGGTTTTCAGATTGTCATAATCCTGCGGATCTATTTTCAGATTTTCAGCCAGCAAATCCAGAAAGTAATGCTCCTCCTCACTTATGGTATCCTCCTTTCTGAGAAAATCCAGCAATTGAACAAACAGTATTACCTTCGGTTCCTGTTCAAGTTCCTGATTAATCTGATTACAGATATTAAGAATCCGGGTTTGATTATCTGAGGACTGTTTCTCAATTAATTCCTGGTTATTACTGTAAATATGAGAATGATACCTGGACAAAAACTCATCGAATTTCGCCAGATACTTCTGTACATATTCGGTATTGAAGTGTCTGCCCAGAAAATCTTCTACCAGAAAACGTGCTCTGCCGGTTTTACTTTCTGTTTTAATATCGGTAAGCAGAGCAAAAAGTTTCATTAGTGACTCCAGCAATGCTTCACTCATTGTTTGTTCCATCAATGGCACATTTTATTTGTGAGAGAAATCTATAAATCAGGAATCTTTGGCAATACATGCTATCTCCCGGATTCCTGACCTGTTGAATGCAGCTAATTGCAAATCCCCTTCACCGCATTCAGTATGGTAAAGATATAAAAAATCGCCCACCTTGATTTCCCGGTGGTTGTGTATCTTCACGAAAAAAAGGCCACCCTGAAATTTTGCAGGATGGCCGTATATTTTTCAGCAATTATTCAGGATGTCATTCCACAAAATCATTGCGAATCTCTGTCACCTCCGCTATTATGACGTTCATCTGCTTTTCGGAGATTGCATTATCTTCAACCTCATTGTAAACATCGGCCAAAGGTTGCATTTCTTCCAAAACTTCTTTAACAGCGGGGTCCGATTCATAATTCCTCATCAAATCAAGCAACTTATTCAGAGAGGATTTTTGCTCCATCACAATTTTCACCATCTCTTTGTTCTGGTAGGTATCCTCCGATATATTGGTAGTAATATAAAGGGCTTCCACCCAGCTTCCGGCCAGCACCAACATGCTTACAGAGCCTCTGTCGTTCAAATTCAGATACTCATACGTATCATAAAAAGTGTTGGTAATAATTTCCACCAGTTTATCCTTATTATCTTCGTTCTGCTCAATCTGCTCAATAATATCTGAAGACAAAGCATCCGAGATATTTAAAGCATCAATTAGCTTTCTGGAAGCCTCCATATAGGTTATAATTTGCTGCTTTTGATTGTAAGTACTTGCATAACTCAGGTCGGCACCATACACTCCAAGATTCAATGCCTGCTTGGTTTCAGTAAGATATTTATCTACGTTGTCGGGAGAGTTGGACAAAGTAAGAATGTAGGAAGCACCAATGCGGTTGAGCATCTCGGTTACTTCAAAAGAAGTAGGAAGCGGATAAACAAACTCACGTACATCCTGCTCAATATCTTCTCTTTCTATCTTCTGCGAAGTGGCAGATTTCTTTTCATCCTTGTTATCGTCTTTCTTCTGGCCGGACTGGCAGGCCGAAAACACCCATGCTACAGACACAACAATAGCAATTAATGGTTGGCTAAGCAAATTTCTCATAGTTAATCAGCTTTATATTGTTTTGTACAAATATACAACACATCGTTAGATTTTTGAACGCTTAAGTAGAGATAATTATTATGTTTTTAGTTTTTGCTAAATAGTCTTTGCATAAAAACCCCAACCACTTCGTTATTCTTGTTTTTGAACCAGTCTTTCACAAAAAGTAAAACCCTTGAATTCAAAAACTTCAAGAGCCTCGCACCTGGTGCTTTCTTACAAAAGACTAGAAACCCCTAGTTTTCTTGCTGACAACATACTTAATCCCAACACACATAGGCAAAACACGTTCTTCATTAGCAAGTTACACTGTTTCGCTCCGTAAATCTTTAGTTTATAATCGCATGTATATATTTAGAAATTTCTTAAGGCAGGGCCTGAAACAATCTCTAATTACAAAAACCTTACTTTTAACCAGATACTATTTAACCTCACTTGCTTAATTTCCCCGGGAATCATTAATATTTATTCAAAAATGAATAATAACACAATTCAGCCCCCAAAGGCCCAGGTAAAAAAACATGTCCCCCAAATCACGATAAATGAACGATTAACCATTAACATACAAATACCACTTATTTACACCCAAAATAAATCCATTCGTCAATTATTGCATATTTATCGAAAAAAACGCCTGAATTAAAAAAAAAGCTATTGGTCTTTTGTGTTCTGTTCTGTACATTTGTTAACGAAATTTAATTACTTAATCTAAAACTTAAATGTTATGAAGAAAATTTACTCTTTGATTGCAATGATTTTATGCGTTGGCGGGTTGTCTGCCCAGAATGAATCATGGGATTTCGAAGATGGCCAAGTAGGCGGCTGGGGAAATTTTGGCGATTCAGATGCTACTATTGAAGTTGTAACCAATCCATCACCATCTAGCGACAACAACTCTTCACAGGTTTTACTACACGAACCAACTGGTCCTTGGAAAGGAATAAATAGATACGATAACACCAACGGTGTATTTTCTGCAAAACCACAAACAATCTCATTCTGGATTTATGCCACAGATATAGCCTCAACGGACGAAGGAGATCTAAAAATAAAGCTTGACCTGCGAGATGGGACAGTCGCCGAACAACAAGATTTTTTCATGGACAACCCACTATCTCCGGAAACATGGACATTTGTTGAATTTGATTTAAGTGCTCTTACAGCATGGGATTATATTCAGTTTGCACTTCAAAACCATGTGGATGGAACTTATTATTATGATAATATAACAGTTGAATATGATTCATCCACTTCAGATACTGCCCCCAAGGCCGAAGCAAAAATATCAACAGCTCCCGGAATCATCAATGTAGCCCCACAAATGG
>CAYOFH010000160.1:0-7407 GCA_964403175.1 uncultured Marinilabiliaceae bacterium | reverse complement strand
AAATCAGGTACAATCCCTTCACCCATTTCAAAATCATAGAGTGTCTGAATCTTCATATTCAGTAATTCCAGCAAATAACTAATACGGGCACTTGTCAGATCAGTCTTTTTCTGGGTCAGCTGATTCTGATACAGGTTCAGGTCCATACTTGTCAGATCGCCGTTTTTGTATTTTTCCAGGTTTATTTCATAAGTAAGTTTGGCATTCTCCAGATTCTTTTGAGCGATATCAATCTGGGTAAGCAGATTCCTTAAGCTACGGTGCACCTGCCTGATGGTGAGTGAAATATTGATTTTTTCATCTTCCATATTGATTTCCCTGATTTGCTGGGCAGCCTGAGCAGCTCTCATCCTGGCCTTTTTCTCACCCCAGTCCCACAAAGGAATTTCCAGCGAAAAACCAATATTCTGATTGTCAGTGGGTCGATCGAACACGCCTGTCAGCTCTTCATTTTCTCCAAAAAGGCCAACCGAAACACCGATATTCCCCTTAAATTCATTCTGAGCGTTGGTACGAATAATATCAAACTGGCCTGTTTCAATATCAATCTTCCGTTGCCTGATTTCCAGGCGATTCTCAACTGCTCGTTTCATGGCATTATCCAAATCCACATCTACTGCCATAACATTTATTTCAGCCATTACCAGCAATTCTTCATCCAATGGCATACCAAGCATTTGTTTAAACTGATCCTTAATATTCTCCAGTTCCACCTGCCGGTTTTGATAGCCCGAGCGACTGGTCATTAAATCCAGTTCGGCCTGCAATAATTCTTCTCTGGCTACAAGGCCTGCATCTACCTTATTTCGAATAATATCAACACTCTGCGATCTGTTTTCAAACTCTTCGCGTGCTGTATTTACAGACACCTGGGCCTCATAAACCTGATAAAAAGCCTGCGAAACAGTACGTTCCAGACTCAGTTCCTGCAAAGCGTAATTGATTTGGGAATTCTCAAGCGCAAATTCCAGTTCTTTAAGCTCCATTTTGGTGCGATTATAAGTAAACAGAGGCTGATCAAGATGTAAAGAAAGATTATTACTGAAACCCCGAAAAGGATCGGTACTAAACGAACTGGTACTTTGTGAATCCTGCCACCTCAAGCTATTGCTAAGTGTAAGCACCCCATCGGTAAGAACTATAGGTTGCTGCACACTGAAAGTACCATAACTACTCAGACTTTCGGTAGTGTACCATTCAGAAAGCGGATCGTTATACTGACGGTTATGACTATACTCAACAGGAGTCAGATTCAGTCGAAAACTCGATTTTAAAGAAGCCCGCCAGGCAATTAAATTCTCCCTGCTTTGCTCCAGGTTAAGCCGGGCTTTGGTAATCTCCGGGCTCTCCTGACGCGCATATTCCAATGCTTTTTCAAGGGTAAATACCTGTTGAGAAATAATCTGCCCTCCGGTCGAAAACATCAACACCGCCATAAGAATAAAGAGCTTTGAAAATTTTAGCGTTAGGTTCATATTATATTGTTTATTATTGGTATTCGTTAAAAAGTACTCCTTACCAATGACCATCCTTAGTCTCATTAATTCATAAATTTACTTGTTACAATGTCCAACTATGTGCAAAATAAAAGAGCCCTCCTCAGATTTGACTTGAAAATATTTCACTATTTCCTGCATCAAATTTAACAGCGGTTTCATATATCTCTTAATATTTAAACATTTCATGTCGTTAATTCATAACTAAAACAGATTAGTTTTTTTGATTCATTTTAATCTTCTCAAACTTTTTCATCTGCCTTCTTCCTCTTTTACTTCGACCTGTCAGTTATTCTAAACTTATCCATTTTACAGCATCGGCAACAACGTAAGGAAACTCAGATTTATCGGACAATTCAATCACAGCTTCTCCTTCATTAAAGAAAAAGCGTCCAAGTGAAACCCATCCGTTTCGCTCTTTTACGGGCATTGTCTCTACATTCTCCACTCCATTGGCATGATGTATCAAATAATGAAAGCGACCCCGGGAATCCCGGTTTCTCCATCCGGTATTAAGATTATAAGGAATAAATACCTGTACTTCGTATCGACCGGGTTCAGGGAGATCACATTTCCAAAGTGCTTTATCGTTACCATTTCCGGATGCTTTGAGAACAGCTGAACGCAAAAAAGCTCCATAATATGACTGAGCTAATGAACTTGTCCATACAAGCTGTGGTCTCCAATAATTAAAAGGCTCATAAGCTTCAGTCTGCCTGCGTTCACGCTTCAGCCACCAGTCCTTAAGTGTCTTTACCTCATCACGGCTGGCAATTTGAAAAGTTGAATCTTCATTATCAACCAAAAAAACTCCTGAATCATTCTTTTCCTCATCAATAAATTCATATTTCTGCATCCCGGGCACAAAATCACTATTCATTATTTCTTCATCGATATCATCAAAAAAGAAAGAATATACAGGAGGAACATTACGTGCTACTCCTGTCATAATCTTCAATTCACGGGGCTGCTGATCAAAAACCATATTTATGCGCACACTTTCATCGGCCTTTACAGCATAAAGTTGTTTAACCTGGTTTTGTTCCTCTTCCATACTCTGATAAATCCACTGGGAAAAGGAACGATTTCGGTTCTCGGAAAGATCAAGAAAGGAAGTTTCTGTATTTAAAACACCATCTACACTTCCTTTATTAGCAGCTTCAATTGAAATCAAAAACTTTTTTTTCCCTTCCTGACGAAAGGCTGACGCTTTCACTTTCCCAAAATGAAAAGCCGGCAGTTGGTTTCCGGCAACCAGAGAATGATATTTCTCCTTCAGATTCTTCTGATTGTTGGTCATCTCCATCCACTTTGCCGGATCTTCATTCCGGAATATTAATGAGTCCAGCGGAACACGGAAAACTTCTACAAAATCGTCCTGCTCACTTTGAGCCGATATTTCTGAAAAAAACTGAATTCCTCTGAGATTTAATATGCGGGCTATGGTATCGCCAGCATTCTTCCTTTGCAACCAGGCTGATACACTCCTGTCTTTTAAGGCCAGTAATCCATTGTACTGATTACGTTCTGAGCGCCACTCATCATTCTTTTCCCTTTGACCTTTATAGCGAAGTGCTTCCTCCATCATTATCTGAAAAACCGGCCAGCCTTCTTCCCGCATCTGGTAAGCATAATGAAAATACAGCGGAAAAATCTGGAAACGGTTCCATTCGTTCATTACCCTGCCATTTTCATCAAAATTGGAAAAAACAGTCCATCTGGGAAACAAAAACAAATTACCGGTAAGAGTTACAAACATTCTTGTCTGGACTTTCTTCTCGTCAACCCCTTCTCCCTGCTCTTCCGCTTCTTCTGTAAAGTCTTTGCGAATACGGGCAATATCCAGAAACCATGCTCCACCACCATATTCTGGTAACAAAATAATTTCAGGCTGTACATGATCTGTACCTGTTCGCCACGGTTGCAGATAGGTGTAAAAGTGTATGGGAACCTCAACAATTTTCAATCTTTCAAAGGGATACTTCAACCCGATACCCCTTTCATACTGATTTTTTAAGTTCCTGATTACTGCCGGAAGGGTATCTCCCAGTTGATCAAAAGATTTTGAATACAAATCATTATCCTGATGAACAGACAAATGATAATCAACCTCATCTACAGAAACTGAATCTGTTTTGTAAAATCCGGCAATCAGCGACAAGGCATTTAATGGATTTTCATTTTTAAAGAAGGAGTTTTCATCAGTATAAGTTGCTAAACCCTGGGAAATAGCGGCCAATTTATTTTCCGAGGAAAACTGGAGAGAATATGTGGTAAAATCGGGCTGCTGACGGAAATTTCTCCAGGCAACCTGCGGATACCAGCCAGATTCCCTGGTAAGTAATACAAAATCAGACCGGACAAATGAATGTTCTTTTCCTCCAATCAATGGATCAAACCAACTTAGATAACCACGTTTTTCTTTATCAGTATATGGATAAAGTGACTCATCTTCCGGGGCTCCGGAATATGCTACCAGACATTGAAAATAAGAAGTATCAGGGTTATCTAACCCGACTTTTGAAACAGATAAAACTCCTTTCGAAAATGAATAATCCACCTGTTGATTATTTAACTTTACAGAACTGACACTAAATCCCGGATTAAGATGAAGGTGCAATGTATCAGTGTCCTGTAGTTCTTTAAGCTCTAACAATGCTTCACAATGAATTTCAGAGCCGATATGATGAATAGTAATATGGCAGGAATCGATACCATGCCGTGGTAAAGCAGGCAGTTCTCTTTCTGCCTGCCGGATATCTTCGCGAATCTCCCTGCCTTCAATCCCCCTGGATATAATGCCGTAAAATAACAGAGCTGCCCCTGCAAAAACCACTATACAAAAAGCCACCAAATAAACGGAACGGGTTTTAGTTCCGGGAAGACGCGGAAGGAAAAAAGCAGTTAATAGAATCCCCAGAATTCCAATCAGAAAATACCCGGCCCGCTGGGATAAGAGATTTTCCATATGAGGAAAACCACTATATCCTGAATAATAGGCTGGCAAATAAAAACCAATGAAATCCCAGACTCCCCAGTGTATGTTTTGAAGATAAAAAAGCACCATTCCTCCAAATCCTAAAATCACAACAAAAGTGACGGCCTGATTTCGAATCAATACCATAAGAATAAAAGAGAAACCCAAAATAAAAACCAATGAGGGCAGCGAATAAACAAACAGATAAAAAAACACAGGTTGCAAATGCAAAACTGCATCAGGAGATATTAATGTAATTATGAGCGCAAGCAATGCCACTACTATGTTGAGTCCCATAAAAACAATCAGAGCCCCCCAGGTTTTACCCAGCACATATTGCAAATTTGACATGGGTCGGGTATAAAATACTTCCGTGGTATCCATCTTTCTCTCACGACCCAGAAAATCGGCCGATAAAAAGGCGGCAATGATTACCTGGGCAATAGTAAAAAGAAAAAAATTCACATAAAAAATCCCACCCGGAATATAGCGTCCGCCCCAGGGACTGGAGTCGGCAAGACCAAGCACACCAAATAAATCGAATAACACAAGAATAGCCAGTATGAGCACCGAGAAAATCCGAAACAACCAGCTTCTCCATAAAATTCGTGCTTCGTATTGTCCAACTTTGGAAATATAATAAAAGAAAGATTGGAATCTTTGCAGAAAGGATTCCCGGGAAGAACTTTGAGCCGTTAACATTATGTCTTTATGAGCAGGGTTGGTTTTCATAATAAAATGAATGGGTGATTTTCAATTCTTTTCCGGATATCAAACATTATTCTCCATAAAACAAACATAAGCATGTTCCAGTCCCGGATCAATATTCTCAGCGCCTTCCATAGGTCGGTCCGGAGCAATTAATTCCACCTCATAGCCATTAACAGACGGAATGGTAGTAATAACCGGATACCGGTCTTTCAGGGTTTTGAGCTCATCAAATCCAACCGAAGCACGCCATACCTTACCTTTGGATTTCAAAACAAATTCATCCGGACTGCCCTGGTACTTTACCACCCCATTATCGAGTAAAGCCATGGCGCTACAGGTACTAGAAATATCGGCAACTATATGAGTTGAAAGAATAATTATAACTCCCTGTTGACCAAGATTGCTCAAAATATTCCGGAAACGGATGCGCTCTTCAGGATCCAGTCCGGTTGTAGGTTCATCAACAATAATCAACCTGGGATTTCCAATCAGCGCCTGGGCAATTCCCAAACGTCTCTTCATTCCACCAGACAGCTTATTGGCAAACCGATCTTTCACTTCTAACAGGCCTACCTGGTTAAGTAATCTGTCCACCTCCCGAGAACGTTCTTTTCTTGATTTTATTCCAGCCAGAGACGCAGCATAATCCAGAAACTCTGAGGCCTTAAGCTTTGGGAAAAAACGAAAATCCTGAGGAAGATATCCAATCATCTGCCTGATTTCCCTGCGATGGTGCAGAAGGGAATAGCCATCAATCATCACTTCTCCCGGGCCTGGTTCCTGAAGAGTTACCAATATCCGCATCAGAGTTGATTTTCCTGCACCATTGGGTCCAAGAAGTCCGAACATACCATCATGTATGGTCAGATTAACATCTTTCAACGCCTGATGTCCGTTGCCATAGATTTTACTCAGATTCTTAATTTGTAGTTCCAAAGGATTGTAGCGTTAGGTTTGTGGTTTTAAGGCTTAACTCGCATGGTTGATTATTTTCATTTTCTTTTGAGGCAATGACTGCCATGCTCGTTTCATATATTAAAAATTAGATCAAAGGTTCCTAAAAAAGTTTAACGAATCAGTAAAAAAAAGAGTTTCTACTTTCTTAATCAACATTAGCCCCAACCATCTGCTAAAAACAAACAGCTTTATTTCTTCGTCTGCTAATGCACATAAATTGAATCAACAAGTGAACTTAAAAAAGCAAATTAAACAAAATCAAAAATTTAAAACAAATATGTTTGACATAAAATAATATGAAAATCAACAGATAAATGTTCATTACCAGGCACAATCTAATAATTAGTCAAATACATACATAGCCATTTTGGAACATATTTAAAATTTATATACTTTTAATACATTCAATAGATCGTTAGATTTTTAGAGGTTAGATAAAACCTATAATTTCTGACATTCTTGATTTTAACAAGAATAATCTTTTAAAAACATCAAATGCTATTATCAAAAAATCACCTATCCCACCTTACCCCGGAAATAGACTGTTCTAATCTGACATATTATATAAAACCTAAGTATTAATAGGTTGTCTAAAAAGTCAAAATAACTGCAGTTTTTGTCATTCTGAACGCAGTGAAGAATCTTATTGTCAATGCCGTGAAATCTTTACTGTGTACAGGGAAATAACGCTGGAGACTTTTTGGACAGCCTTTTAATTACAGACAATTGTTTTTCACAGACAGTTGGGCATCGAAATAAATTATTTGTGTAACGAAGTTCGACATAATCAGTAAAACAGGTTAAAAAAGCATTTACTTTAAATCAAAAAAACAAGAGGATCTGTCAAATAAAGGCTAAATCGAATCATTAACAATTTATATATTTTTTTCAATCACTAAGATTTAGTATGCACCAAGAACGAGACCCAAAAAACATCCTTATTATCATACTTCTCTGGATTACATCCATGGGCCCGCTTGCAGCACAGAAGGAATTTAAGGATATTGTTCTGCTGAATTCTTACCATCCTACTTTCAAATGGACAAAGGACATCACCAGTGGAGTATTAAAAGAGTTCCCAAACGATAAGAACTACAGGGTTTTTGTTGAATATATGGATTCCAAACGATTTCAGAGTGAGAACTATCTGCAAAGCTTGAATCTGCTTTACTC
Source organism: uncultured Marinilabiliaceae bacterium (assembly GCA_964403175.1). GTDB lineage: Bacteria > Bacteroidota > Bacteroidia > Bacteroidales > Marinilabiliaceae > Marinilabilia. The sequence continues at coordinate 93 of CAYOFH010000160.1, read as the reverse complement.
ACAAAAATACGCATCCATAGACATTGACGGAATAATTATCAGTGACAACAATGCCTTTGATTTTTTTCTTCAGTACGGTGATGAAATATGGGG
>CAYOFH010000159.1:0-7527 GCA_964403175.1 uncultured Marinilabiliaceae bacterium | reverse complement strand
TGGAAAGAACCATCAGCATGTATAAAGAACTTCTTATTAAAGAAAAATAAAGATGGAACTTTTTTACAGAGAAAAAGGAAAAGGCGAAAAAACCATCATTATTGTCCACGGCTTGTATGGAGCTTCCGACAACTGGTTGTCAGTTGCCAAGGCTCTTGAAAACGATTTCAGAATAATTCTTGTTGACCAAAGAAACCATGGTCAGTCTCCACACAGCAACAACCATTCTTATCAGGCAATGGTTCAGGACATTTATGAACTGATGCAACGACTAAAAATTGAAAAAGCCATATTAATGGGGCATTCCATGGGCGGAAAAAGTGTTATGCGGTTTTGTCTGGAGCATCCGGAAATGGTTGAAAAATTAATTGTAGTCGATATTGCCCCAAAGTCTTATGGCGAATTCTCCAATTATGCGGAAGTAACTGCCGATCATCATAAAATTATTGATACCCTTTCATCGATTGATCCATCTGTATTTAAAGAGCGCCAGAAGATCGATGAAGCATTGAAGGAACATTTCCCACAAAAACATCTCAGAGCATTTTTTATGAAAAACCTGAGGCGCCGGAAAGATGGTCATTACGAATGGAAAATAAATCTGGATGCTCTGCGAAACAACATGAAGGAAATAATGGACGGTTTTTCCGGGTTACCTCCCAAAACCGGGAAGAAAATGCCTGAAGCTATTTTTATCCGGGGAGAGGAGTCTCCGTATATTCATGAAGATGACAGCATGTCCATCAATAAATTTTTTCCCGGATCTCAGATTGTCAACATTCCGGGAGCAGGACATTGGGTACATGCCGAAAAACACGACATGTTTATTAAAACGGTTAAATACTTTCTGGAAGGTTAGAACAATGATCAATTACCAATGATTAATAATCAATGAAGTAATGAGAAGTGTTACTCAGCTCATCAACTCATCAACTCACCACTAAACAGAAACCACCTTCTCCGGATCAAGAAGTGGTTCTCCCTTAAGGCGCAAAAACAATTGAGCGGTGGCTAAAACATCCTTTTCACAATATCGCGCAATACGTTCCACATCATCTTCTTCATAATATACAGAAGCCACCTGACTGCCATCAATATCGTCCTTGGGAGAAGGAATACCCATGATATGAGTAAGCAAACTGAGCGAAGTATAGTGCTTATAATCGCCAAACTTCCACAAATCAAGGGTATCGATAAACTTGACCTCCCAGGGTTTTTTTCCCGCCACATTCAGAATGTCCGGCAACTTTAAACCATTAATAATCATGCGTCTTGCTATGTAAGGAAAATCAAACTCCTTAACATTGTGTCCGCAAATATTGGTTCCGGGGTGTGAAGTAAAACTGACTAGTGCAGCAGAAAATTCCTGAAGAAGTTTTTTCTCGTCGTGCCCGTAAAATGATTTGACTCTCAATGTGCGGTCACCGTTTTCTGGTTTAATAATCCCTGCCGAGATACAAACAATTTTCCCAAATTCGGCATAAATACCTGCTCGTACATAATCTTCAGACGGAGTTGTATCGCCCTTGGAAATTTTGGAAGATTTTTTTTCCCACAGCTCCTTCATTTTTTCATCCAGCATATTAAACATCGGATGTTGAGGCACTGTTTCGATATCGATATACATTATCTTCTCAGATACAATATTTTCAAGCATGGCAAACTATTTTATGATAAGTTACGCTGAATAAACTGTGTAAGAATATTAATTGCTACATGATTTGCACCTCCCTGGGGAACAATAAGATCAGCATATCTTTTACAAGGTTCAATAAACTGAAGATGCATAGGTTTTACGGTTTTCTGATAACGATTCAATACCTTTTCAACAGTTCGTCCCCGCTCTTCGATATCTCTCTGAATAACACGCATCAACCTGTCATCAGCTTCTGCATCAACAAAAACCTTTAAATCCATCATCTTCCGCAATTCAGCATTTGTAAGAACCAGAATCCCCTCAACAATTACCACTTTGGTTGGAGTTACATCGATCGTTTCTTCCGAACGAAGACAGGATAAATAGGAGTAAACAGGCTGTTTAATGGGCTGATTGGCTTTCAACAACTGAAGGTGCTTTACAAGCAAATCAAACTCAATAGCATCCGGATGATCAAAATTTATTTTTTGCCGTTCTTCCAAAGGGAGATGTCCGTTATCACGATAATAGGAATCCTGTGGTAAAATGGCCACCTCATCTGCAGGTAGTTTCTCCATTATTTTCCGAACAACGGTGGTTTTTCCTGATCCGGTGCCACCGGCAATGCCAATTACGAGCATAGATCCATTGTTTTTTGTTATTTTTAAGGGCCAAATCAACATGTTTTACAGCAATCAGAATACTATAGATTTCTGTTAATCTGACATTTAACAAGTACAATCAACGAATAATTATTTCATTCGTATAATTATTACTTAAGTTATTGGCTGAATGGAACTCGCATGATTGAAGGTTATACATATTTCTTTGTGACAAACCTTGTCATGCTCGTTTCATTGGCTCGTACAAAAATATAACGAACTATTGATTTACCATCACCATAACCCGGTGAAATTAAATTTTACCTTACCGGCCTGCTCCGGAATCCTGGGCATAAATGATTTTTGTGAAAATCAAAAATTTACTTTTTAAACAAGCATGGAACTTTGATTTCTCTTTCGCCTGGCGGCTTTGTTTACAAAGAAACCTGCACAAAAGTGCATGTATAAAAGAATTGTAAGTTCCATCCGACTATAAAAAATAAATTTTATCCGAATGAAACGAGCATGGCAACGATTACCACAATAGAACATGTATAATGTCCTGACATGCGAGTTCCATCAGACCAATAACTTAGACTAATTTTATACTGATGAAATCATAATGTAACAAACTGATTTCATGACAGCAAAACAGTATTTACAATATTAAATTTTTAAAATTAATAATCATGATTAAGCACATTGTTTTATTTAAATTCAGGGAAGATTTGCCTGCTGCAGAAAAAAAGACCAAGCTTATAAACATCAAAGCTGACCTTGAAGCATTAACAAGCAAGGTAGAAACACTAAACAAAATGGAAGTGGGATTAAATGTTAATGCTGATGAAGAATATGATTTGGCTCTGATTTCGGAATTTAATTCCATGAAAGATCTAAAGGCATATGCTGTGCATCCGGAGCATCTGAAAGCCGCAGCTGCCATAAGGGAAATTCTTGAAAAACGAGCATGTGTCGATTATGAAATTTAACAAGACATAACAAAAAAACGAGGCTGTCCAAAAGACATAAGTTTAGAGTTTTTGGTCATTATGAACATAGTGAAGAACCTCATAATTAATGTTCTTCAAAAGGTAATAGCAATACTATAAAGACTTTTTGGACAGCCCCGTTTTTTTTTGTTTTTCAGAATGAAACTAAAAATCCTCCGAGTAGAAGGCCTGAGGTTCTTCTCTCAGGTTATACCTGGACACCATCACTTCACCATAAGCTCCTGCGCTTCTCAGAGCGACCAGGTCTCCCCGCTTCAATTCGGGCAAATCAATAGCCTTTCCAAAACTGTCAGACGATTCACAAATGGGGCCTACCACATCGTATCTAATGATTGGCGCAGAATCGGAGGCAGATAAATTCTCTATTTTATGTTTGGCCTGATACAAAGCTGGACGAATAAGATCTGTCATTCCGGCATCAATAATTGCGAATTTAGTTTTCACCCCTTCCTTCACATACAAAACACGTGAAATCAAATTTCCGGCCTGTCCCACAACCGAACGACCCAGTTCAAAATGCAACTCCTGCCCGGGTTTCAAATTCAGAAAATTCTTGAACACTTTGAAATAAGAAGAAAAGTCAGATACCGGATTTTTGAAAGGATCATCATAATCAATTCCATAACCACCCCCCACATTAATAACTCGGGGAAACAAGTGACGGGAAATAAACCACTCCTGGAGTTCATTAATCCTGATGCACAAATCTTTAAAATTATCCAAATCAGTGATTTGCGACCCGATGTGAAAGTGCATACCCTCAAATTGAATATTATTCATTTCCTTCATTCTGTCCAGCACCTTTTCCAGGTCTGGCATACTGATACCAAACTTGTTTTCATCCAGTCCGGTTGTAATATAATGATGAGTATCAGCAAGAACATTAGGATTAATACGAAAAGCCACACGGGCTTTTTTAGCGTTTTCAGCAGCCAGTTCGTTAATTATTTCCAGTTCGGAAAGAGATTCAACATTAAAGCAGCTGATATCATGCTTAAGTCCGAGTTCAATTTCCCAGTCTGCTTTTCCAACGCCGGCAAACACAATTCCATCCGGACTGAAGCCAACATCCAGGGCCTTTTGTATTTCAAAACCACTCACACAATCAACACCAAATCCTTTAGACCGGATTTTTTGTAAAATCCGGTCGTTGGCATTCGCCTTGATCGCATAATGAACATGAAAATCATACCTTGCTGATTCCTTTTTTAAGAATGAAAGAGTATCCTCAAGCAACTTCATGTCATAATAATAAAAAGGGGTTTTAAGTTCTTTAAATTTCTCAGTAGGGAATTCTGTCATTTTGTTTTCGGGTATTAAAAAAGTTTTGAACTCAGAGCCTGCAAAGCATTTTTCTTTTCTTTAGCATTAATCAGCAGAGAAATATTATGGTTACTACCTCCATAAGAAATCATTCTAATGGGAATATCTTTTAAAGCATCAAAAATTCGGTTGGCATAGCCTTTGTTTTCTGCTACCAGATCGCCTACAACACAAACAATAACCTGATCGTAATCCACTTCAACAGTACTGAATTTTCGCAGATCGTCAAGAATTTCTTCCAGATGTCTGTTGTTATCGATAGTTACAGACACACCAACCTCCGAAGTGGTAATCATATCAATGGATGTTTTATAGCTTTCAAAAATCTCGAAGACTTTCCTCAGGAAACCAAAAGCCAACAACATTCGGCCCGAAGTAATTTTAATAGCTGTGATTCCATCTTTTGCAGCAACTGCTGTAATACGATCCTTGTGTTGAGACGATGAAATGGTAGTTCCAACAGCCTGTGGATCCATGGTATTCAGAACCTTTACAGGTACATTAGCCAGCTTAGCCGGCAATACGCTTGTAGGATGTAGAATCTTAGCTCCAAAATAGGCAAGCTCGGCAGCCTCATCAAAGGAAATTTCAGCAATAGACTGAGTCCCTTCAACAAACCTTGGATCATTATTATGCATTCCGTCGATATCCGTCCATATCTGAATTTCATCCACATCAAGTGCAGCACCAATAAGAGAAGCAGTATAATCACTTCCTCCCCGCTGAAGGTTGTCTACTTCGCCAAAAGCATTTCGACAAATATACCCCTGAGTAATAAAAATCTGATTATCACTAAACTCATTCATGATACGCTTCAGATTTTCGCGGATATAAACCGTATCTGGCTCATTATTTTTATTGGTTCGCATAAAATCCAAAGCAGGTAACAGCACAGAATCATGCCCATTTTCCTGCAAAAAGAAATTAAATAATGCTGTCGTAACCAGCTCTCCCTGTGCTAAAATAGATTTCTCTTCAAAAACTGTAAACACATCTTTAGTAAATGACTTTATGTAATCAAAATGAGATTTTACCAATTCAAGTCCTTTTACCTTAAAATCCTCTTTATCAAATAATTGTTCAACAGTATCGAGATAACTACGCTCAAGCCGGTTTATAACCTCATTGGCGCCGTCATAGTTTTTCTTATAGAGGTAATTCGCTATTTCAACAAGACTGTTAGTTGTTCCGGCCATTGCAGAAAGAACCACAATCTTCCTGTCCGGACCGGTTACAAGTTCTGCTACTTCGCGCATTCGATCTGCCGATCCTACGGATGTTCCGCCAAATTTAAGTACCTTCATATGTAAAATATTTGATTTTAGGTCATATAAAACCACCTGCTCCTTATTGCTCTTTGCAGGTGTGGTATCTTTTAACTGTTGTCAGGGAAAAATCTGGTTAATCCTGACAAATTTTTCATTTAACTATCTGCAAAGTTATAAATATTAACAAAACTGCCACAGCAAGCTAATAATTTCATTTGCCCCTTATGGATCAAATTCGCAAAAGCCTCATATTTATTCTTTTTTCATCCCTCAGAACCGGGCATGGGCATATGCACCTCCAGTAGTTTACAATGATCTTGGGCCTTAATGCTAAACTCCTCCAAATCGGCAGGAATCAAAACAGTTTCCCCTTTTTTAACTGATTCTTTCTGATAATTGTGATAAATAATCTCTCCGCTTCCCTCCATACACATCAATATCACAAATGAATCAATATTATATATATTTTTTCTTAGCTCATGACCTTCAAGGTCAATCAAGCTAGTTACAAAATAAGGTGATTCCACGATTTTAGTGACATCATTTTGTTTAGCCTGATAGGAGGTTTTGAAATCACCCCCTCCCGAAAAATCAATAGCATCCAAAGCATTGGCTGTATGAAGCTCCCGGGTGTTCCCCTCTGCATCACGGCGGTCAAAATCATAAATCCGATAGGTCACATCCGAAGCTTGTTGTATCTCGGCCAGTAAAATTCCTTTCCCGATGGCATGAACACGACCCGCGGGTATAAAGAATACATCTCCGGGCGCGACTTTATGACTGGCAAGTAAATCTTCCAGTTTTTTTGCATCAAGAGCTTTCAGATATTCATCCTTGCTGGTATCTCGCTTAAACCCGCTAATAAGACTTGCTCCTTCATCAGCCTGCATAACATACCACATCTCTGTTTTCCCAAAAGAATTGTGACGCTTGCGGGCAAGGGAATCATCCGGATGCACCTGAATTGAGAGAACATCATTGGCATCAATAAACTTAATCAAAAGCGGAAACTCATTCCCGTATTTTTCAAATACTCTATCTCCTACCAGCTCGGACATATAAACCTCTATCAGTTCGGTCAATGAATTCCCCTTCAAAAACCCATTGCTAACCACAGATACATCTCCCTGAACACCGCTCAATTCCCAACTCTCTCCTATATCAGATGAATCACCGGTATCTTTACCTAAAACAGTATTTAATTTTGTACCCCCCCAAAGTCTTTGTTTGAGGACAGGTATGAATTTTAACGGATAAAGTTTTCTTTCCATAATTAAACGATAGTTAGATTTTAGTTATCAATGATTTAAGATAAACCCTACAATCCCGGCTTTCCACTTAATATCACAAAAGCATTCTCAATTGCATACAAACGGAACCTCCGATACAAATAAGGCAATTTCAAGCTACTGAATAGTAAAATACCATTGAATTTCCTTCTTTAAGATGCAAATATACCAATAGATAATTGGATTTATTAATGAAGTATACAATACCAATAGATTGTTAGACTATTTTCAAGTCAATTTTATTGAGAGCGCCTGTATTTAGCAGGTAGTTGTTCATTGGAACAGATAATTTATGAATAATCCGAAAGGTATTTCTGCAATTAATTTTCAACAATTCTTTTTAATCAATAGATCGTTAGACTTTTAGATATAAGATTAAAGCTAAATCATATAACATTG
>CAYOFH010000158.1:0-7581 GCA_964403175.1 uncultured Marinilabiliaceae bacterium | reverse complement strand
CCCGGAACAGACTCCACTTTTATGTCTCCATACATCGCATTTGCCATCCTTTTCGAAATTGCCAGACCAATTCCTATACCTCCATATATGGCATGATCCTGCCCATCTGCCTGTCGGAAAAAATCAAAAATCACTTCTTTCTGATCATCGGGAATCCCAATTCCCGTGTCCTGTATAAAAAACGCCATCTGGTTTTCCTCTGCCTGGTAACAACCCAGTTTTATATATCCTCTTTCCGTAAATCTCACCGCATTTTTTACAAGATTTACAATCACCTGATAAACCTTGCTTTTATCAGTTACGATTGTCATCTCTCTGCAATCCTCAGATAAATCGTCAAGAACTTCAATAACCTCTTCTTTCCCATATTTATAAACAACCTCCTGAAGCTGGTACCTGAACTCGTTGAAGAGTTCGCCTATCTTAAACCGTGCCGGACGTAACCGTATTTTACCATGGTCAGACATAGCCAGATCCAGAATATCATCAATAATACTCATTACCTTAAAACCTGCCTCATAAATAAAACCTGCATATTCACGAATATTCTCATTTTCAGAAGTATTCTGAATAATATCTCCAAAACCGAGCACTGCGTTAAGGGGCGTACGTAATTCATGGCTCACAGAAGCCAGAAACGCAGACTTAATACGACTGCTTTCGTTGGCCATATCGCGGGCAATCTCCAGTTCTTTATGGGTATTAACTTCACCTGTTCGGTCTTCCACCATACCAATAATCTGCTGGTGACCAGAACTGTCGATAAATGACCCAACCTTCAGTCCTCCCCATACTATACTGCCGTCTTTCCTTATATATCTCTTAAGCAACTCATAACTGTCACGCTTTCTGTCTTTCAACTCTTTAAATAAAGTCAAATCCTTATTTATATCTTCGGGATGAGTATAATCTGCAAAAGTCATTTGCAGCAATTCTTTCTGCGAATAACCGGTTATTTTGCTAAGCTGTTCATTTACATCCATAGGCCTGCCATCCTCAGCAATTAAGGCAATGCCAATGGGGGCCTCTTCAAACAAACTGCGGAAACGCAACTCGCTGGCCCGAAATTGTTGTTCAATTCTCACCTCTGCATCAACATCATGGAGCAGTACCAGTAAAGTTGACTTTCCATTATAATCCAATTTTTTAATTCGGATATCCATCCAAACAGAGGCCCCATCCTTCGTGTTAATTTTTGTCCGGTAACTGTTAGGAACTTCCATACCGGCCATTCGTTTCACATAATAATCACTTATCCTCTCCTGCTCTTCAGGTGCAATATGAGAAATAAATCTGGTGTTTTCCAAATCGCCAACACTACTGCCAACATGAAGGGCAAGACTTTTATTGACAAACTTTATCATTCCGTCCTGAATGAGAGCCACCCCGGAGTGCATATTATCAACCAGCATCTTATAGTCTGACCGTGTTTGCTCAAGATTATTGCGAACGATTACATCGGAAGAAATATCTTTAACAGTAGTATAAACTCTGTACGGTCTTTCGCCCTCTGTTTCAAATTCAGGTACCGCATTTACATTCAACCAGCAATAGGTCATTTTTTCGGGATGAAAGAACCCTACAACTTTATTCTTAACAGGCTTACCTGTTCTCAGAGCAACTCGAGAAGGCTGATCATCCACCGGTAAATCCGAGCCATCCTGAGAAAGTAGTCTCCAGAAAGGATCACTCTCTGTCTGAACTTTTAATTCTTCCAGACTAAACCCCAGAATTTCCTGAGCAGCAGGATTGACAACAAGCAATCTCCCATCCTTGTCAAAATAGATCACCCCAATCGGAAGGGAATAAAACAATTCACCAACGTTAACCTCCATATCCTCTGCTCTCCGTGATAAATCCATGTTTAAACTATTGCTTTAGTAGTATTAATGCGCATATTTTTACGCAATCTATATGCCAGAGTTTTAAAAAAAACAATATATTTTTATTCAACAAATAATCGTACCCGTAAGAGCAACAGATAAGCACAAATATTCACCATATAAAAGAAAAAGAAAAAGCTAAATCTGATATGGTTGCCCTCATCGTAAATCGGTGAATCTTGTCATTAATAAACTAAATCAACAAACTTTTTGACATTTCTTTTGTTAACCATACAGAAAAAAAATCAAACTTTGACTAAATTTGTAAAACATAAAAAACAATTAGCAATGAGGAAAACAGGCACTATTATCTTATTTTTTCTACTTACTCTTCCTGTATTATCAATAGCTCAACGTGGCGATAACGCAATAGGACTGAGATTTGGAGGAGGGGTAGGCTATGATACGGAGATTACATTCCAGACACCATTTGACAGAAACCGGGGCGAACTGGATCTTGGTTTCGGTGGACGTGGAGATTTCAGTTATTGGAAACTTACAGGACTGTATCAGTGGGTAATGCCAATTGAAAGTGGTTTCTACTGGTATCTGGGGTTAGGACCATCAGTAGGAAGCTGGGCCCATAATGATCTTAATGACAGTGGGGTTTTTGTGGCTGCTGCTCTGAACGCAGGTATCGAATATAATTTTTCTGAAGTTCCGCTCCAGATATCTGTTGATACCAGACCTGAGTTATCTTTAGTTAACCCACCGGATGATCCGTTTGGTTTTGGACTGGCACTTTCCCTTAGATACAGATTCTAAGACCGCTGCAAAAACAAACAGATTATTGGTTTTTCAGACATAATATTTAAGACAACTCTCTCAAAAGCTTCAAAATATTATTTTTAACAAAACGCACATAAAAAAAAGCGGTTTTATACCGCTTTTTTTTTATTAATCATTGATGCCTGGTTAAAAATTTGAACTTGTTTCACTAGGTTCGTACAAAAAAATAATGTAATTCAGCAAATTAATAGTTGCCCCCAATTCGGGATATGATTCATTTCTCTCTCAATTCCCGAGCTTGAACTCGGGGTTATTCAAATTGCCTCCATGGCATGGGTACCGGCAGGTTGTGTCATAACATTTTGAAAGAGACAGCTATTTTCAATGACACTTCATTGCAAAATATTAGAGATGTCTGGAGCTGTAATCATTAACTCTTTCTATTCCTGATATCATCCATTACTCTATATGTTTATCAAGTAACGATTTCATTTTTCCTGAATCCCATTTGGCGGCCCCAGTTTTGCTAATCAATAACCGCCCCTTTGTTCCGATCAGGTAAGTAGCAGGAATAGTGGAAGTTTCAAAAATTGCAGGAACATCTCCACTAAGTGAATACACGGGAAAAGAGTAATCATGCTTTTCAAAAAAACTATTAACCACTTCAGTAGATTCATTACTAACAAGGACAAAAGCAACATCATCCTTATATTCGTTATACAACTCCTTAATAGAAGGCATCTCGGCAATGCAGGGAGGACACCAGGTAGCCCAGAAGTTCAGAAACACCGGCTTTCCCTTAAAATCTCCAAGAATGATATCCTTTCCATCTGCATTCGAATTCAACCTCATTGACCATTCGTCAACCGACAGATAAACGATATTCTCAGTTTCCGAAGGAGAAAATAACGTTTGCCTGATCAGAAATGCCGACAATGGCTTTCGGGTTGCAGGAAACAACATAGATATAAGCAATGCCGCAAAAACAAAATCAAGAGTAATAGTCCACCATCGCTTTTTTCTGCTGTACTTTCCCCAGAATTTCTTTATCATCATAAACTCTTCTGAATAGTTTTACATTGTTATTGAAAAACCCGGCTCAACCACTGAGGCCAGGCAAAAGCACGGTACTCTTTTTGTCCTGTTGTTTCAACTGATGCCCCTACCCGATCGCTGTTCTTCAAACCGGGAATTTTTTCATAGAACTGCTCCAGGTCAAGCACCACATGATGACTTGTTCCAGGCGTTAATGTCAGTGGAAACATATCGTCCTGATTGCTCCCTTTTAAACGGAATTTTCGTTCTTTTCCCCATTTACGGAAAATCAGATTAGGAGGAAGAAATGTTAAGCTGTCATCTGTTTTATTAACAATTGAAATCCTCAATAGTCTGCGACCTGTAACGGAATCTCTTTTGGGGGTCACAAAAAACAACACCCTGCCGGGCAACAGCTGACGAATATAATTCCTAACCCGTTGTTGCTGAAATAACCATACCAATCCGAAAGAAAACATCAGCAACAAAAACATTGTAAAAAAACTTCCCGGCCCCCGGGGTTCCTGAGGCTGACGCCGACGCATCAATTCTTCATAATCCGGTAGCTTTTTTACGTTCTCCTGTGTTGAATCAGAAAAAATTTGTTCTTCATCATTTACGTCAGATGGCAATGATTGGGGACTTCTTTGCTGATTACAATAACTGATCAAAAACAGAAAAAACAAACCTCCAAGGATCAAATTTCCGTATTTTTTCCATATTGTATGAAAATTAAATGACTTCATAAGTTTACAATAGACCGTTTTTTTATGTATAATTAAATGATTTCGAAGTTATTAATTAACAGCCGGTTGTTTATGACTGAGGTGCAAAAAGAATAGACTTAAATAACTTTGATATTCTGGTTTTCGTACTGGTATCAGGAAAATTCTAAAACATCAAACCTTAATCATTTTCAGGAATTTAATTAACTGTTATGAGTTGCTTTTATTGTGGAAAAGGTTGCAATCCTTTATAATTTATAAAATACTCACCATCGACCATGGGTTTTCCCATTTCTTCATCATTATCCCCATCCGCATTAGCAATTCCCACACTGGCAAAATAGCATACAGCATTGTGTTTCTTTGCATGCATTCCAACACGGGCAGCTGTTCGTGGCTTCAGGACACCCATATCAGGAAATCTGGCAGTGCGAACCACAATGAAAAGCAGACTATCCTCCCTGCGTGCAAGAATCTGAGGATCCACATCCTTTTCCCTCCTTACATTCAACACTTCATAACCTTTATCTATAAGGTCTTTGTAAACAACCTTAATTCCAAGAAAGTGTAACTCCTCATCATTCATTACTTTATTTTTACCCATATCCTGTTTATCTGTTTTGCACTAAATTACAATTTATTAATTTTGTGCCATGTGGATTTTACTAATAAGTATTTCTTTAGCACTGACAATCGCCCTGGTTGTCAGTAAATTAACTTCATCCGGAGAGTCTGCAAAAGAAGCTCCCCCGTCGGATTGCTGTGGTGCTCATGAAGTGTGTGACAAAGAATCTCTTCTGGCACACACCCATGGAGATATTATATATTATAACGATGAGGAACTTGATGTGTTTAAGGGAAAAAGTCCTGATCAATATACTTGTGAGGAAACCAATGAATTCCGGGAAGTAATCTCAACCTTGCAGCAAAATGAAATCAGTGGCTGGCTGCGAAGTTTGATGGCCCGTGGTATAAAGCTGCCTCCGGATGTAAGAGAACAAGCTTTGGATATTTTAAGAAAACAAAGGGCCTGACCTCCCCCACAAACAAATTACCACCAAATAGCCAAGCGGCAGAAAGATACTTCTACGCTGTATTTTTTCTTATTTTACAAGAGTACCAATACTTTCTCCTTTCATCACTTTCAGAAGGTTACCTTTCTTGTCCATGTTAAAAACCATGACAGGTAAACCATTTTCCTTACACATGGTGGTGGCAGTAAGATCCATTACTTTAAGTCCACGATTGTAAACCTCATCAAAAGAAATAGTATCGAATTTCTTTGCGGAAGGATCTTTTTCAGGATCGGCAGTATATACTCCATCCACCCGGGTTCCTTTTAGCATCACATCAGCCTTTACCTCAATTCCACGCAGAGCCGAAGCTGTATCAGTGGTAAAATACGGATTTCCTGTCCCACCGGAGATTATTACTACTTCCCCTTTATTTAAAGCATCCATCGCGATAGGTTGAGTGTAAAGTTCACCTACCGGTTCCATTCTGATAGACGTCATAACCCTGGCACGGGTACCAAGAGCATCTAAAGCCGAGGCAAGAGCCAGACTGTTAATTACAGTTGCCAGCATTCCCATTTGATCTCCTTTGTAACGATCAAATCCCTGAGCAGCCCCGCTCAGGCCACGAAAGATATTTCCACCTCCTACTACAATTGCCACCTGCACACCATTATTAATAAGCTCACTGATTTGTTCCGAATAATCGTTCAGCCGGGTTGAATCAATGCCATGACCTTGTTCGCCCATAAGCGACTCTCCGGAAAGTTTAAGTAGAATTCTTTTGTATTGCATGGTTTAATTACATCATAATTCTCCCGGAAACGATAAAATGCCGGAAGAGAAGGTTTAAGTTTATTGATACCTGGATGCTAAATTACAAATTATTTGGGAGCCTAAAACGAAGTCTGTAATTATTCAACAGGTTTTGGGATAATATAATAATTATTTGAAACCGACTAATCTTTTGTTTAAAATCATCAGTGGCTATCCGGTAGTTAATTGTAAATATCATTACAGAAAATCCATAGAGCTAATAAAACATGAATTTGAAGTTCGGTTTGTTATCAGATAAAAGAATAGATGGCTTCTCCTGATTATATGCCTCACAGGGATGGCAATAACAGTATATTTCGGGAAGAACGGGAGTATAATTGCCAAATAGTGTAACAAAAAAACCCGGTCACAAAATGACCGGGCCTTATATTTTACAAAAAAATGTGCAAATATTAATTACTCAAAGAATAACGCTCAAATGCTGTAACAGTCAAATCTTTGTTTGCGCTCTGCAAGTATTGCAGAATCGACAATTTATTGTCTTTCACAAAAGCCTGCTGCAACAAAGTACTCTCTTTAAAGAATTTACCCAGACGACCCTGAGCAATTTTCTCAAGCATTTCTTCGGGTTTGCCTTCGTTACGGGCCATTTCTTTGCCAATCTCCAGTTCTTTTTCGATAACATCCTGAGGAACTGAATCTTTATCAATGGCTACAGGAGACATCGCAGCTACCTGCATAGCAACATCTCTTGCCATTTGGTCATCCACATCTGCCTTGTTAAATCCAACAAGAGTAGCCAGTTTATTTCCGGGGTGAATGTAAGCAACAACTTTTTCAGCCTCGACAACGTCAAAAGCAGCAAGTTCCAGTTTCTCACCGATCACACCAATCTGCTCAGTAATCACATCTTTCACGGGTACACCGTCAAGTTCCAGATCAAGGAGCTCCTCAAGGTTTTTAGCACCTTGGGCCAGACCCAGATCCAGGATTGACTGGGCGAGAGCCACAAAGCTTTCGTTTTTAGCTACGAAATCAGTTTCGCAATTCAAAACAACCAATGCACCTTTTTTCTGATCATCGGTTACTTTTGAAAGCACCACTCCTTCAGTAGCTTCACGGTCAGCTCGCTTATTGGCAACAGCCATACCTTTTTTACGAATTTCTTCAACAGCTTTATCGAAGTCGCCGTCGGCTGCCTGAAGAGCCTTTTTGCAATCCATCATGCCGGCGCCGGTCATTTTTCTGAGTTTACTTACATCAGCAGCAGTAATAGCCATGATATATCAATTTTAGGTTATTAATAAGAGCAGGTTCGCTTTTTTGGTGAACCTCTCAAACAATACTACTCTTCTTTTTTAGTTTCTTCGTCAGACCCTTTTGGTTCATTGGAAGAAGAGGTAACGGGCTGTTTGTCGC
>CAYOFH010000157.1:0-7627 GCA_964403175.1 uncultured Marinilabiliaceae bacterium | reverse complement strand
GAAAGATGAAATATCTGTTTTAATCCCCGCCCGCAACGAAGAAAAAAACCTCCCCCGGCTTTTGCAGGGTTTAATAAGATGTGATGAGTCAGTAGGAGAAATCCTCATTTACGATGACAACTCGGAAGATGAAACTGCTGCTGTGGTTGAGTCATGGGCTCGTTACGACCGAAGAATCCGACTTATCAACGGCAGGGATGTTCCTGCCGGTTGGCTGGGAAAAAATAATGCCTGTTACCAACTGGCAACTGAAGCAGGGGGACAATATCTGTTATTCCTTGATGCTGATGTCTCTGTGAATCAAAGTTCTATTGACCTTGCGTTATCAAATATGAAAAAGAGCCGGTTAGCGCTTTTTTCTTTTTTCCCGCGTCAGGAAATGATTACCATGGGAGAATGGCTGCTGGTCGCTCAGGTAAATATCATACTCATTTCGCTGCTGCCACTTACCCTTTCAAGATATATTCCATGGTCGCTGATGACAGCGGCAAACGGCCAGTTCATGCTGTTTGACAGCGAAATTTACAAAAAACATCAGTTTCATGAAAAACTCAAAACCCAGGCAGTTGAAGATGTTGCCATAGCCCAATACATTAAGAAAAGAGGATTAAAAGTAAGAACAGCCCTGGCCCCGAAAGGGTTGAAATGCAGAATGTATCAGGGATATCGGGAAGCACTGGCAGGACTGGCACGGAGTGCCCGGTTTTTCTTCGGGGGAAATATTGTGGCAGGATGGTTGTATGTATTATTCTCATCGCTGGGATGGCTGCCGGTTTTAATTGCCTTACCCCCGGTTTATACTCCAGCATATTTAATGTTGCTCATTTCAATGCGAATTTTTATCTCTGTTGTCAGCGGAGTATCTGTAATAAAAAACCTGGCACTAATGCCAATTCAACAAATATCGTTGATTCATCTTTTTTATGCCGCCACAAAACAATTGATTTTAAAACAAACCATATGGAAAGGAAGAGCTATATAACTTTTGCATTTATTTCTCTCATACTATTATTTTCTTTTACATCTGTAGCGGGACAAGAACAACATGATAAGCTGTTTTTTAAGTGTTATACAACCACCAATATGGAGCCATGGAAAAAAACCATGGAACAAATGTCAGCCACAAGGGAGGCAGGAAATTACGACCAGCTTTTTGAAGTAGTGCTGGCATGGTACGGATATATTGGTTATTGTCTGGGTAACGATAAAGAAGATGAAGCAGAAAAATATCTGGAAACCGGCTGGGATTATCTGCAGGAACTCACAGAGATGCCTGAAGCCGGTGCGGCACCCCATGCCCTGAGAAGCGGGTTTTACGGTTTTGAAATGGCGCTTGCCCGATATAAAGCTCTGATTCTGGGCCCTAAAAGCGTCTCCGCACTAAAAAATGCCGCCGCTATAGATAGTACCAATATTCACTATCTGGTGGAAAAAGGGAACCAGATGTACTACATGCCATCTATGTTAGGTGGAGACAAAGATATTGCCCTCCACCATTACCGGCATGCTGTAAATCAGATGGAAGCGGGCGTGAAATATCACGAAAAACACTGGTTTTATCTTAACACCCTTATAACCCTGGGCATCACTTACCAGTCTGTAGGTCAAACAGAACAGGCACGGGAAGTTTATCATAAAATTCGACGAATCGCTCCCCGCTTCAAGTGGTTCAATGAGGATGTCTGGCCAAAATTCGTGGAAAAATACGGAGCTTAATTTTTAGGTATAAAGCCGGAGATTGCCTATTTTTGTTTCTTGTCTTTTTCTAAAAAATCAAGTTACAATAGTTCGGTAAACTTTTGTAATGACTTTAAATCAAATATATACAGCCAAGGCTTTTCATTTTAAAAAAACATTATCAGCTATTTACAAATCGTTTTTTATCCAACAAAGATGTAAGTCATTTTAAATGTGATATATGGATAATTCTGTTAGTTTCCCGGGTATTTTAGTAATGGAAATCCTACTACTGACTAATTTACTTTTATCTAATATCCAAAGGTCTAACGCTCTATTGAATTAACAAGATATAAGAAATAACTCATGCAATTAAACTTAAAAAATCCAATCGTTTTTTTCGATTTGGAAACCACCGGCATTAACATTGCCAACGACCGTATTGTTGAAATTTCCATCCTCAAAATCAACACCGATGGAAGCGAAGAAGTAAAAACCATGCGGATCAATCCTGAAATCCCCATTCCCAAAAAAACATCAGAAATCCATGGCATTTACGATGAAGATGTTGCTGATGCCCCCACATTTAAAGAAGTGGCTCGCCAACTGGCTACTTTTATGGAAGGATGCGATCTTGCCGGCTACAACTCCAACAAATTTGACATTCCGCTTTTGGCTGAAGAGTTTATCCGTGCTGAAGTGGATTTCGACATGACAAAAAGGAAATTTATTGACGTGCAGACCATCTTCCACAAGATGGAGAAACGCAACCTGGAAGCTGCCTACAAGTTTTATTGCGACAGAAATCTGGATGACGCTCACAGTGCAGAGGCCGACACCCGTGCCACTTATGAGGTGCTGAAATCTCAGCTGGATCGGTACTCCGACCTGAAAAACGACATGGAATGGCTCTCCAAATTCTCCGCCCACAACAAAAATGCCGATTTTGCCGGCCGTATTATTTTCAACGATAAAGGAGAGGAAGTTTTCAATTTCGGAAAATATAAAGGAAAACCTGTTACCCAGGTGCTGGATAATGACCCCGGATATTACAGCTGGATGATGAACGGAGATTTCCCGTTATTTACCAAAAAGGTGCTGACAAATATTAAATTGAGAAATGCTTTTGGAAAGGGTTAAGATATGAAACGATCATGATTTTTTTGAATCATTACCCTTCAGAGGAAGGATTCAAAAATCATGATAAGTTCCACCCGGACATAAATATATAAATTATAATCGAATGAAGATACTCTGCATAGGCCGTAATTACGCAGATCACGCCACCGAGCTTAATAACCCTGTACCATCAGAGCCGGTTATTTTTTCCAAACCCGACACGGCATTGTTGCGCAACAACGACCCGTTTTTTCTGCCCGATTTTGCCAACGAATTTCATCATGAGGTAGAAATTGTGGTTCGCATCAACAAGCTGGGAAAAAATATTGAAGAAAGATTTGCCCACAGGTACTATGCAGAAATTGGTCTGGGCATCGATTTCACTGCCCGCGACCTGCAGGATCATCTGAAGAAAAAAGGCCTGCCCTGGGAAAAAAGCAAAGCCTTTGATCATTCGGCAGTGATTTCAAAATTCGTTAATAAAGATCAGTTTCCGGATTTAAACAACCTACATTTTCGGTTAGACATCAATCAGGAAATCCGCCAGAAAGGCAACACTGCCGATATGATTTTCAACATCGACCAATTGATTTCGCATGTCTCCAAATATTTCACTCTAAAAATCGGAGATTACATCTACACAGGCACCCCTGCCGGTGTTGGCCCCGTGAAAATCGGCGACCGACTTCAGGGATTTATTGAAGACCAACCATTTTTTGATTTTGAAGTGAAATAAGCTAAGAGCAGACGGAGAGTATGGAGGATAAATGAAACTGGGATTTATTAAATTGATTTTTTTGAAATATTTGGTAAATTTGGATAAAGGGAAAAGATATGAAGATAGATACTCAACTCAAATATGAAGCAGAATACTTCGGCAAATTCAGAGAATCCCTTCGAATAGATTAAAAAGAAATTGATAATTTTACCTCTTGACTGGAATCGTCTCCTAAGATAAAACCATCTATCCATGAATAGCAAAATGACAAAAGAGTTACTTCAACACGAGGGACTTCAGAAAATCCAAACTGAATTTAAATATTTGGTATCCCTATTTAAGGAAATGCTGGTATCTATTGGTAAATCAGACCTGGCCGAAGCTTTACCATTCGACAACAGAGAGTTGGCTAAAATGAAAACCTATTCCAATGAAAATTTAACCCAGGCCATTGGTATCTGTTTTGAATTACTCAACTTAGCCGAAGAAAATGCAGCCACACAATACCGCCGAAAAACCGAAACACAGTTTGGTATTGAATCAACACGAGGTTCGTGGGGGGAAACATTATACCAGTGGAAAACTGAGGGAACAGATGAGCAAAAGATAGCACAAAAGCTACGGAACTTAAAGGTTGTTCCGGTTTTGACAGCTCATCCTACAGAGGCAAAACGCCTTACAGTTTTGGGCATCCACCGCGAACTTTACCTTTTACTTGTTAAAAAAGAAAATAAAAAATGGTCCACCTCTGAACAACAAGGACTTGAGCAGGAAATCATCAGTTTAATGGAGCGATGGTGGCGTACCGGAGAGATCTATCTTGAAAAGCCGCGTCTTGAAGATGAACGAAACAACCTCATGCATTATTTTGTGAATGTATTTCCTGAGGCAGTACGTTTATCAGATCAACGCCTGCTAGATGCCTGGACCACATTTGGTTATACTCCCGAATTACTGGAAAGGCCGGAGCATTTTCCCTTAATTCAGCTTGGTAGCTGGGTTGGCGGGGATCGCGATGGTCATCCATTTGTAACACCGGAGTTCACTGCGTCTACTCTGCGTTGTCACCGTCAGGCTGCATTAAAGATGATACAGGAACAGCTCGTTAATTTAGCCTCAAAATTGAGTTTTTCTATTTACCAAAATGCGGTGCCTCAAACAATATTGGACGATATTCGGGACCAAGCCAATTTGTTTGGTAAAAATGGACAAAAAGCCCTGGATCGTAATCCGTCGGAACCTTTACGTCAGTTTGTAAATCTTCTTTTGTTACGACTGAAGCACACCATTAAAAATGATCGTTCCCATGGAGAAGCCGGATACTTCCCATCTGCAAATGATCTGCTGTCAGAACTCCGAAAACTGAGAGAGGTTCTTATCGACATGGATGCAACACGAATAGCAAAGCAGTGGCTGTTTCCGATAGAACGTTTGGTTCAGTGTTTTGGTTTTCACCTGGCAAAACTGGATATCAGGCAAAATAGTGCTTACCATGAAAAAGCGATCAGTCAAATCTTAGCTGCTTCGGGTTATGAAGATTCAGATTATGCCAAATGGGATGAAGAGAAACGATTGTCTTTTATAAATGAGGAATTAAAGAATAAACGACCGTTTCTGGTGGCCGGAACATCCTGTGGGCAGGAAGCGGATAATGTTCTGGGATATTTCCGTGAGGTAAAGACCTACATCACTCAGTATGGCACAGAAGGAATTGGTTCGGTCATTGTGAGTATGACACGTAGTTTAAGCGATTTGCTGTTGGTCTGGTTGTTTTTAAGAGAAGTTGGTCTTCAGGATGCTAAACTTCCTGTGGTACCCCTACTGGAAACAATAGATGATCTTATTGCCGGCCCGAAAATTCTGTCGGCTTTTCTAAACCATCCTGTCCTGCAAAAACACCGCAAAGAATCGCCATCTTTTTCACAGGAAGTAATGCTGGGATACAGCGATAGCAATAAGGACGGAGGGATATTAACCAGCCGTTGGAATATTTACAAAGCAGAGGAAAACCTCACAAAAGTGGGTGATTCTCTTGGTGTAAAACTGACTTTCTTTCACGGTCGCGGGGGAACCATTAGCCGCGGAGGTGGAAAAATACACCGGTTTCTTGATAGCATGCCTCCCGGTTCAATGAGTGGTCACATTAAAATGACAGTGCAGGGCGAGACCATTGCCAACCAATTTGCCAACAGGCTCACTGCCTCCTATAACATGGAGATGTTTGTTGCCGGAACTGCAAGGCAGGCCATGATCGATAGTACCGGAACAAAAGATGAACAACTTTACGATGTAATGAATCGTTTGGTTGATTTGGCAAGAACTACCTACCGAAAATTGCTTGATCATCCTGGGTTTATTGGTTTTTACTCCAAGGCTACTCCGATTGATGTGCTGGAACAAAGTAAAATTGGATCCAGACCGGCCCGCAGAACGGGTCAACGAACCATAAATGACCTTCGGTCTATACCATGGGTTTTTAGCTGGAGCCAATCCAGATTTAATATTAGTGGTTGGTTTGGAATAGGTACAGCTCTGGGAGAATTTCAAAAACATTTTCCCGGGGATTTCGAGAAGTTGAGGGAATTAACAAACAATTGGCCTTTCCTGAAATACAGCCTCATCCAAATTGAAACCAATCTGTTAAATTCAGATCCTGAAATTATGAAAGCCTTTGCTGATCAGTTCGAGGATCCACAGACCAAACAAGAACTTATGGATTTGATCTTAACCGATTACCGGACTGGTCTTGAAAAGATTGAAGAATTAACTGAAGGTCCCCTGGAAGAGCGACGAATCTCGAAACTGGAAAACCTCAAGCTAAGAAAGGATGCCTTAAAAGTCCTCCATGAGATACAATTAAATTATCTCACAAAGTGGCGAAACCTGTCAGGGACAGATCCGAAGCAGAGCAATCAATATCTTTTGCAGCTGTTATTGCTTGTCAATGCTTTATCCGGGGGGTTAAAAAGTACAGGATGATACATGAACAGAAATTATTTTTGTCTGTAAAGCAGCCATGCCACATACAAACGTGAAAAACCAAACCATGCTGCATAAATACCCAGTATAATGGTTAGAAAAACAGCTCCTTCAAAAGGGTTAAACAAGAACAAGGCACCTACAAGGATGGAAAGCACCGCATTGATAAGTGAAAGATTTGGTGCAGTTACCACTTCTTTCATTTTCAGATAGCCGATAAGTTGTATAATTCCTGTTAAGGTAATAAGAAGACCTACAAAGATTATCATTAGCTGGGCAGTACTTCCGGGGTATGCAACAATCAGAGTGCCGAATAATGCTAACACAACCCCCTGAAACAAAAGAAATTGCCAGAAATTTCCTTTTTGCGACAAAGAAATCACGATGAGAACAATTCCGGCCATTATGGCCAGTATTCCAAGGTAAGTCGCAATGGTAACCAGCGCTACGGCAGGATTGGCAAAAATAAGCACAGCAAGTATCAGGGCACCGACCCCTTTAAGCAACTCAAAAGACTTGTTTCTTTTTATAAGATCCATAATTTTTTATTTTTTTGCATTTAACCAAAGATAATAATTTTGGCGCAATTCTGATCTTAAAGACACGCCCTGACGCATATGACCAGGACGTTTATACTGAAAGAAACTATCAGCTAAGTTACGATTTGTCCTTATACCCTTTATACACTTCCAGGGCTGCTGAAAGAAAGGCCACTGCACCGTAAACGTCTGTCCTGGTCGACATAAACCACAAGGGGCTCTTTTATTTCAAAACAACATAAACGTCTAAAAATGTGCCACCTATGCTATTTTGTTAGCTCCTTGGGTAGGTCAGTATATTGAATCTCCACTACTGACCACTGACTATAAATTACTTACTAATTTCTTTTTTCAAATCAGTGGAAAACATATTTCCTGTTTTCCATTGTCGCTTCAGTCCGCCGGGTTTGCTGACAAATGATTAAAAAAAAGGTTAAAAGAAACCCCGAATCTCAAGTTTCCTCTAACCTTTATTTCTTATACAGAATTGTAAAAAGTCGTATTATCCTTTCCACTCCCCCTTATTGGCTTTCTCCCATCGTTCACTCACACCTTTCCAGTTGACAACATTCCAGAAATTGTCCACATAATCGCC
>CAYOFH010000156.1:0-7635 GCA_964403175.1 uncultured Marinilabiliaceae bacterium | reverse complement strand
AAAGAGTTGTGTCAGTCGGTAGGTCTGGCCGAAGCAGGCGATAGTTTTTTGGTGGATTCTGCTTTATGCAGCAGTTCGGTTAGGTGGTAAAGATTGGCAATGGTGCGTTCACCTTGTTCGCTTTCCTGTCTTAACAAGATACCCCGTACATTAAAATCGGCAATAAATGTTTTAATGGCCGGCATAATACCTGACTGGCGCCAGATGTTCCTGTATTTCCGAAATATTTCAGCCAGTTGATCATTGTCAAGCTCCAGAATTTGTTTGAGGTTAAGGTTGGTAAAAGGGGAGAGTAAGGCCTTGTTGATAGTGCCTTGAGATAGATGCTCAAAAGCTTCCAGCAAATAGAGTAAATAGCTGGCTTCGGAAGAATCAAAAACTTTGGCATCTCCAATGGTGACAGCCGGGATGCCCACACGATTCAAGGCCTCTTTAATGGTATATGCTTCAGAATTTCTTCTAACCAGGATACCAATATCGCCGGGCTCCAAATTACGGGTTGAAGCTTCTTTTTCGATTTTGTAGTCTTTTCCATTGAGCAATGCTGCTACCTGTGCCACCACAGGCGCAATAATCTGATCCTTCTTGTCAACTTCAAATATGGAGATGGGATTTGTTTCCCGGTTATTGTGTGTTAGAATTCCTTTGCTGTTGGGTTTGGGAGACTCCACCCTATTATAGGTAATCTCATTGTCATCATTCCCATATGCAAACGTATCAAAGCCTTCTTCAGGTAAAAAGAAATCATTCATGGCGTGAATCATGCTTTCTGATGAGCGAAAATTGAAATTCATTCCATAAAGATTGTCCACCTCACGGGAGGCTTTCAGATAGGTGTTGATATCAGCTTTTCGCCAGGAGTAGATAGACTGTTTAGGATCACCGATGTAAAATATCAATGAATCCCGGTTGTGAAATGCACTTTTGAAAATTTCATATTGTAATTTATCCGTATCCTGGAATTCGTCGATAAAAACCGCCTCGTATTTTTGTCGCAATTGATCTTTGAATGCAGAGCCGTTGTCATTCGTCAGTGCCTCATGCATTTTTTGAATCATGTCGTCATAGGTCAGAAGGTTGTGTTCTTCTTTGTAACTTATGATCCGTGGCAATATCTCATTGATGGCTCCGAATTTAAGGTTGTCGGAGAGCTTCCTGATACTTTGTTTAACCTGCTCCTCATCTTGGGTTGCCATTTCGTTTTCGATTTCACTCAGGAATTCATCTGAAACACCATAATCAGCCTCCGGGTTGTAGCCGTAAGTTACTTTATCCCCAAGGTGGTCTTTAACTCCCTGAACAATGGTCTCTTTATCCAGAGAATTTACCACTTTCTTTAAGATGTTCACTGGTAACGTCGTGATTTTAGAACGCCAGAAGTCATTTACGAGAAGGTCAATACTATCTGAAGAATCAGGGACGATTTCAGGATTGTATCTCATGTTGGCTTCCAGGGCAAACTCTTCGAGTGATGCCTGACAAAAACTATGAATGGTTTGCACGGATAGCTCGTCCAAAAGTAAAATTGATTCCTGAAGGATTTTATTTACTTCCTCAGCGGAATTTTTCTGAATGGCCCCTTGTACAATTTCTGTGATGGATTTCTCCGTTATTATTTCACCATTGGCGGCTCGGTACGCCAGGCGGATGAATAACCGGATGCGGCTTTCCAGTTCGGCTACGGCAGCTTTGGTAAAATTTACCATCAGAATCCGGTTTACCGGAACATTTTTTTCTAAAACGAGGCGTAAAACCAGCAAGGCAATGGAGTAAGTTTTTCCGGTTCCGGCACTGGCCTCGATTAAATTGGTGCCGGCAAGTTCTGCCCGGTTTACATTGAAGGTGTTGTATGTTGGCATAATGAATTATTTCGTCTCAAATTCAACTTCTGGAAATAACTGCTGAGTGATTCCGGCCATCAGCGCCGTATTGGATTTAAAGTCATTCAAAACTTCTTCATCATCAAAAAAGCCATACTGAAATGCGCTCACGATATGTGGCTCCGAGACAGGATAGTTATACTTTATGAATTCGTAATTTATTTTGTTTCGCAATTCCTCAATTGGCCAGGTGTCCACTACAAGCCATTCAAAATTAAAATCAGTGAAAAAGGGCAATATTTTTTCGTGACCAGCTTGAAACAGTTCTGCCAAGTGATCTAATATTGACAATGCTTCTTCTTGGTCAATGTTTTGGGCTTTAAAGACTTGTTCATACTTGTTGGAAACAAAAAGCAACTGCACCTGATGGCCGGATGCCCTGGCAATTAGGTAGCGGATGGTTGCATCGAGATAATATTTGAACTCCTTTGTGGAGAAGCACACAAAAATCATCTGCTTATCGAACACCTGATCAATCTGCCCCGTCAGAGTTGTAGATTTCAGGTTAAGATCAATACGGATGGACTGCGAAGGTGTGCTTTCCGTAATAATTTCCGAAACCATTTCTTTAACAGGAGAGATATTGGCTTCAATGTCTTCTGTTTGAGCAATTGCCATGTTTTTCAGGGGAAGTTCTCCTGTCATTACTTTGCGCCTGATAAATTCTGGTTTCTTTTCTTCCGTAAGATAGAGGAGTTCATTTTTCAGCTTCCATTGATTGAGGTGATCCAACTCGAATAGTTCGTTTTCTTCCAACTCTTCAGAAGGACTGTCGTCGTAGTTTATTCCTGCTGTATTTTTATAGAAGGCCTTGAAGGGGTTTTTGAAAAATGCAATAAACCGGTTCAAATCAATAGAGCTGAAATCGGGCGTGTTGGCATTGTTTCCCTGACCGAGCTCTACCCGGGCTCCTGTGTCTTTTAAGTAACTGTAATAAGGATCCTTTCCGTACTTGCTGCTGAATCCATGCAATGGTTGGCGGATGATGAGCCGGTCTCTTACATTTTCATTTGAATCACAGGCCGTCTCTATGTAATCAATCAGCTGATCAACCAGGGAAGAGGGTGGAAGTTCTTTGTTGTCTTTGGAACTTTGTCCAATGTAACTGAGGTATAGTTTCTCCCGGGCGGCCATAATGGTCTCCAAAAACAGGTGTTTGTCGTTCTTTTTCAGACTCCTGTCGCCGGGCTGGGGCTTGGCGGCCATGAGGTCATAGCTTAAGTTTCGATCCTTTCGGGGGAACTGATCGAAATTGAGTCCCAGCAAGGCAATGATTTTGGCAGGAAGACTACGTTTTGCAATTAAAGAACTGAATACGATGCCTCGTTTTCGATCGTTAATGGTTTCCTCTTCAGAGAATTGTTGGCTGAAATGTGCAAAAAACACCTCATAGCTGATGTCCTCGTTCATGAGCTGGTTGGTAGCATTCAGCCGCTTAATTTTCTGCAGAAAAACGGAATAGGCCTCGTTGGCTTCTTCTCCGGGTGTCCAAATGAGATTATGGGTAACTTCTTCAAGGTAATCAGCCCATTCCGTAAGGCTTCTTGGATTTTGGCGCTCCTTTACGAAATGAATCATTAGCTCAACAAAATGGAGAAATCGAATCAGCTCCAGGGCATTACTTCCTTCCAGATCGTCATAGGGCAGTATGTCTCCGTCCCTATCGGTATAAATATCGTCTCCCGCCATACAGATCCCTAAAATGATTTTTCGGATGCCATGTTTCCAGCTGACCAACCAACTGTCATTTTCACGCTCGTTTTCAATACCAAACCTGATGTTGGCTTCTGAAATGGTGCTACGTATCAGTCCCACATCAGAAATACCAAACTGGCGGCGGATATAGCCCGAATCCAGTAAGCGGACAATGTTTTCAGAGGTGAATGTTTCTTCGCTGATGCCAAGGACCGAGATCAGGGAACTAATGATTCCTTCGGAGCTTTCTATGCTTTCCCCTTCAATGGAATAAGGTATTTTGTAAGGAGCGTTGTCAAACACCGCTTTGATATAGGGTGCATACGTATCTATATCGGTAACAAGGACAGAAATGTCGTGCACTGATACCGGTGAAGGGCTGGTTTCAATTATTTTCACCAGATAATTATATAGAGACTCAACTTCCCGGGTGACGGTGTAACAGGAATTGATGGTTAATGATGTATCGGAAAGATTAACATCGGTAACAGCTGTTTTTTGATGCTGATCGTTACGAATGTCGGATTGGAGTTTTTGCAAAAGCGACTCCGGAGCGTCGGCATTCTCTTCCAGTTTTATTATGGCATTTTTATCTGCCTCATTCAAAATAATCGATGAAGTTTCACAGATGAGGGGAGCCCAGCTCTTGAGTAAATCGTTTTTTAGGGATGCTGCACCATTGGTTGTCAGGATGCTTGACAAATTGGGCAGTAACAGGAAGAATTTAAAATCAATGACACTGGAGGCTTCCCGGAACAGGGTCATGTGGAAAGAGGAGAGCACCGAGATACCGAAAAAGTAAACGACAGGCAGGTTATTACTTAATTTCGCGCTGAAGTCTTGCTTGGTAATGTTTTGTAAAATATGATCGGCAATTTCTGTTTTGTCATGAATAGTATCGCCCGATATTTGTTTTGTCCGTTTCCATAAGTAAGTCTGCCAGCCTGATTTCATTGCTTCATTCAGGGACAATGTGTTCCATTCTCTGATCATCTCGGGCCGATAAACCTGATATTGATCAAACAGATCTGCAACTTTTTATGCAAGTCCCAGTCTTTTGAGAGAACCGGTAGTGGTTTTGCTATTGTAGTATGCTGCAATGTCCGGAAAATTCTCCTTAAATTCCTTTTCATTCAGCAAGCTGAAAAGCACCCAGGAGATATCTCCCGAGAAAGGGGCCCTGCCAAAATTGCCATCAGTGAGATAATACAATTGAGAAACAATGTGGGTTGGTCTGAAATACTTTATATTGGCCGCAATGCCCAATTTATCGGCCAGCTTAAATTTTAGCCAATTGTCCATGCCATTGGTTTGGGTAACAATATGGTGAGGGACAAAGACAGAGTGATTGTCTGCCCCCAGTTGGTCAGTTAGACTGGATAACAGCTGTTCTATTGAAGTTGATACAAATATTTTTAGAGCCATAAAGTTTGTTTAAATCAGTTCATCAATACGGTGCGTTAATCCCGAAACCCGTTCCACGCATCTTTGAGCCGCAGCCAAAAGAACCTCAGCTGAGGATTGTAACAGTACAAAGTGGCGTGCTCTCGTAACAGCTGTATAAACTAATTCACGTGTAAGGATGGGTAATTCGGGAATATCCGGCAGAAGCACCAGTACCTTATCGAACTCCGATCCCTGGCTTTTGTGGATGGTTGTGGCAAAGACGGTTTCCACAGCTCCAATGTGCCCGGGGATGAAAGACTTTAATTTACCGGTGGCGTCTTCGAACCATACTTTTGAAATGCCATTTTTATCCTTCCGTACAATGCCCACGTCTCCATTGAATAATCCCAGAGCCGGATTGTTCTGCAGCACCATTACCGGGCGGTTTTCGTAAAACTCATTTTGAATGTTGAGGATGCCGTGGCGGTGAAGGTAATTTTCAATCTTTTTATTGACCGAATATACACCTTGTTCGCCTTCCCGAATAGCACACAGTACTCTTAATTTATTTAGGTTTTGTAAAGCTATAGCAATATCAGGTACCTGGATAAATTCTTTGTAGCCATCGGCAAAGGATTCGAATTTATCGGTCTCATAACTTTTGTCAATGGAAATGGCATCATCCTGATCTTGATCTAAAAATACTTTGAGGATATCGGTTTGATTGTGAATGATGGCATTGCTGAGTTTCCCAATTCCTTTTTCTCCGGAAAAACGGTGACTGTACTTTAGCTGGATGATGTTTCTACTAAGCGGATTTTCCGCTTGTTTAGATGTAAGTTCATTCGGGAATTTATCTTCCGAATCCTCCAGGAAACTGTTTATGAAATTGGCCTTTTCTTCCGATAGCAGGTTTAATGTTTGTTGGGTTTGGCACAAATCGCCTAAAACACTTCCCGCCTCAACAGAAGCCAGCTGGTCTTTATCTCCCAGTAAAATCAGTCGGGCACCACCAGGAATGGCATCCATGAGCTTGTAAAACAGGGAAATGTCAATCATCGAAGCCTCATCGACTATTACTAAATCGTAATTAAGCGGATAGTCTGCATTGTGACCAAAACGGGTGGATTTTCCGCGGGCTTTTAAAAGCCGATGAATGGTTTGAGGTTCAAGATGGCTAAACTTATCGCTGTTAGGTTGCTCTGTTTGACTTGCCGCATTTTTTAAGGATTCGGCCATACGATAAGCTGCTTTTCCCGTAGGAGCAGCCAGAGCAACCTTTGCATCAGGCTGCATTTCAAATAACAAAGTAAGGATTTTTGCTACCGTTGTTGTTTTGCCGGTACCCGGCCCACCGGAGATGATGGTGAAAGAATTTGTAAGCCCCATCAAAGCAGCGGCCATCTGCCAGTCAAATGATACCTGGTTGTCGTTCGACTTTCCCCCACCAAACAGTTCCCTGACTTGCTTTCTGTTTTTTTCCAGCAATCCTATTCTCTGTGGAAATTCACGCTTCTCATTTTCCAGAAAAGCATTAATCCTTTGCAGAATTCCTGACTCATAATGAAAGTACCGCTGAAAGTATAACCGTTGTCGGTGCCACACAAATGGCTGCTTTGAGCCATCAATGGTTGTAATCAGGGGATTGTTTTTTAGAAAAGCATTGATGGCTTGTTTATCGGGTAATGCGTCAGTTTGAATGCTTTCATTTGTAAATACTGCCTCAGGGTCAACACAAATATGGCCCTCACTCAGCTTTTTTGAGAGCAGATGAACGAAAGGCTGAATTTCCTGATCTTTGAAGAAACTGGCGAGTTGGGAATGTACGTCGTGGATGATTTGCATGGGGTGTATTGATTAGAGGTTGGTATTGTGTAAAGGTTACAGTTTCGTTTAAAAAGGTTAGCTTGAATAGCTGTATAAATTATGATTTTTTGCCGGGAACCGTGTTGAAGGTTTATTTAATGGCGGGTTTGTAATGTGGTTTCAATGTCGGAGTGGATACAAAAACCACTCCGACAAAGTTTTGAAATCTGATTAGTGCACAAGAAACCTTACGGGAGAATAAGTTTTTTCGAAGGGACTTATTTGATTTTTTTGCATCTATTCCTTCCTTCGTTTGAATTTGCAACTCTACTCTGCGGTATAAGCCAACAACAACTATCATCTTCATTTATTGCAATGTAGTGTTGTTTACTAAAATCTAATAAGCCTCTTTCTTTTATTATTCTTTTTTTCCAATTCGGAAGTTGCTTATATCCTTCAGTTCTAATATAATCCTCAATAAGAGTTTCAATATCCTTTTTTGCCAATTGCAATATCAACTCTTTCAGATAATCCCAATTATTATTAATAATATTTTGATCGTTCTTTCCACGCAAAGCGAAGAAATTTTTTAAATCTGAAATATTGGTTAACAAACATCTTTTAGGTGCATTAACTGCATATAACCAAGAGCTTACCCAATAATCATAGAAATCATTATTTTGGATTGTTAGAAAAGCTCTTCTAAAATCATTAGTCAAATCATTTTTACTCAGATAGTTTTCAAACACTTTACTTACCTCATTTAAAAGATCGTAATCGAGTTCAAGGGTGTCATGTTTATCATTGATATTGAAATCACAACAATATAAAGCAAAGTCTATTTTCCCTTTACAAAAGTTAGTATCTT
>CAYOFH010000155.1:0-7881 GCA_964403175.1 uncultured Marinilabiliaceae bacterium | reverse complement strand
ATGAACCTCATCCCATTTTACCGAAAAATTAGTAACTTTAAACCCATAATTCTGATTTTTAAAAATTAAATATCATGAACATAGACTGGCCAAACCTTTCATTTAGTTTTCTGGACACCGATTACAACGTACGATGTTACTATCGCAACGGGAAATGGGGGGAATTGGAGATTTCATCCTCCAACCAAATCAATATTCATATGGCTGCTACTGCTTTACATTACGGTCAGGAGTCGTTTGAGGGACTTAAAGCATTTCGCGGAAAAGATGATAAAATCCGTATTTTCCGGGCAGCAGATAATGCCAAACGCATGATTTCTTCTGCACAGGGAATTATGATGGCCGAAGTACCGGAAGAACTTTTTGTGAAAGCTGTAGAAAAGGCGGTTTCCCTGAACAAGCGATTTGTTCCACCGTATGAATCAGGAGCATCTCTTTACATTCGTCCGTTATTGATTGGTTCAGGTCCCAAAGTAGGTGTTCAGCCTGCCGAGGAATTTTTGTTTATGGTATTTGTTACTCCTGTAGGGCCTTATTTCAAAGAAGGCTTTAAGCTGACCAATGTGGCTGTTATGCGCGAATATGATCGTGCAGCACCACAGGGAACCGGAAATATAAAAGTAGGGGGTAACTATGCTGCCAGTCTGAAGGCCGGTATGTTGGCCAAAGACAAAGGTTATTCTGCGGTATTGTATCTCGACAGTCGCGAAAAGAGGTTTATCGATGAGTGCGGACCTGCCAATTTCTTTGGCATAAAGGATAACACCTATATCACACCAGAGTCAAGGTCTATTCTTCCATCTATTACCAATAAGAGCCTTATTCAGCTGGCTCAGGATATGGGGCTTAAAACCGAGCGCCGTCCGGTGTCATTTGATGAGATTAGCACATTTGAAGAGGTTGGACAGTGTGGAACGGCTGCAGTAATTAGTCCGGTAGGCCGTGTGGATGATCTGGATAATAATAAATCCTATAGTTTCTCCAAAGACGGAGAACCAGGCCCTGTGTCAACTAAACTATACAATAAGCTGAGAGCAATCCAGTATGGTGAGGAACCTGATCCTTATGGTTGGGTTACAATAATTGAATAATAAAAAAAGCGCCCGGTCCGGCGCTTTTTTTATTTTACTTCTTCATAATCAACATATTCTCCATGTTGATTATCGTCTTTATTTTGTTTGTTCTTCCCGGAGGTGTAGTTGATGGTTACTTTACCTTCTTCCGATCTTCGTTTATTCTCAAAGTCATTACGTGCCTGCTGCTGTTTTTCCTGCATTTTATTTAACTGCTTTTTCAGCAGAAAAGGGAAAAGGTATCTTCCTAACAGCCTGAATATATAATAGACAATAATAAATACTAGAATGATTTTGAATAATGTGCCCATATTGATTTCTGATTTTTATCCTCGCTTTTTTTAATAATCAATTCTCGGAAGTTTCTTCTGCAATCCTTACCTCTGATTCTTCATTGGTCAATTGTAAAATCGCCTTCAGTTTATCGGTACGGATCATCTCGAGCGCTTTTTGCAATACTTCATCTTCCTCATTCAGGATTGGGTAAAATCCTTCATTATCGAGGATATTTCGGGCAATGTAGGCTTGGGTTTCCAATTCTATTAATTCTTTTGATGTCTGATAATCATTATTGCTGAATTTAACATCTTTCGAATTTGCAAATTCAATCAGTTTTTGACCAATGTTCTGCTGCTCGAGATGTTGTTTTAGTGTATTGACATTTTCAAATTCAGTAAGTTCATTCCGGTTACGGTCTGCATATTCCAGGGCAAACTGATATATGGTTCCTGTTTCTCTTAAGCGGTAATAATAATCGGAATGATTGGATGTGTCGCGGGGAACAAAAACATCAGGCATGATTCCCCCGCCTCCGTAAACAGTACGTCCGCTGATGGTTTTGTAGATGAGTGAATCGTTGATGTTTATGCTGTCTTTTTCGAAAAATTCTCCATGCTCAAAACGCTGAAT
Organism: uncultured Marinilabiliaceae bacterium; assembly: GCA_964403175.1. Classification (GTDB taxonomy): domain Bacteria; phylum Bacteroidota; class Bacteroidia; order Bacteroidales; family Marinilabiliaceae; genus Marinilabilia. The sequence continues at coordinate 5,899 of CAYOFH010000155.1, read as the reverse complement.
AATATCGCTATAATAATCTTCCACGCCACCATCATAAGGTTTTTGAATGGATCTTCCACTGGGGGTGTAATAACGGGCAACAGTCAGTCGCAAAGCTCCTCCCGAAGGCAGGGCAAATTGTTGCTGAACCAGACCTTTCCCGAATGAGCGACGGCCAACTACCAGTCCGCGGTCATTGTCCTGCATAGCACCGGCAAATATTTCACTTGCAGAAGCACTGAATTCATCAATCATCACGGTCACGCCTATGTCTTTGCATGATCCCGATCCGTTGGCAAAAACATCCTGACGTGGATTGTTAGCTCCTTCGGTATAGACAATCATATCTCCTTTGTCCAGAAATTCATTGACCATACTGATGGCAATGTCCAGATAGCCACCATTATTTCCACGTAAATCAACAATAATATCTTTACAACCGTGTGCTTTAAGTTCGGCTAGCGCCGAAAGCATCTCCTGATAAGTATTTCGGGCAAACCGGTTGATTTTCACATAGCCGATGGAATCGGTAATCATGTACGATACATCGACACTGTACATGGGGATATTTCCGCGTGTGATTTCAAAATCGATCAGTTCTTTCCGGTTTCGTCGAAGAATTTCCACATTTACTTTAGTCCCAATATCTCCTCTCAGCATTCCTACTACCTCATTTGTGTTTATGTCAACCCCGGCAATCACAGAATCATTGACTGTAATAATGCGATCCCCCGGCAGAATACCTACCTTTTCTGAAGGGCCGCCGGAAACTACACTGACCACCATTACAGTATCATCGGGCATACTGAATTCCACTCCGATGCCACCAAAATTTCCCTGAAGTTCCTCATTGGCTGCCTTCAGATCTTTGGGAGGAATATAGACACTATGCGGATCCAGTTTTTCAAGTACTTCCGGGATGATATTTTCTATAAATGTGCCCGCATCTATACTGTCCACATACTGTTCATCAATAAGGTTGATGATGGTCTCCAGTTTTCCCGATTCGGGATACATCATTAGCCGTTGTCCGGAAGACCCATTGGATGATGGATTGGTAATACGGCCAATAAACATTCCTGCAACCAGAACTACTGCCAGAATAATTGGTAAATATATTTGTCGGACGGTGTTTTTTTTCTTATCATTCATTTGCTGATATTTCTATGATCAGGCTTAAGGGCCTGTTTTTAGTATTTCATAACTGACTGCAAAAACTGTTCCTTAATTAGGAATTTCTTCAGGACTCCTGTATTCCAGTTGCACTACTTCGATACTGGCTCTTTTAAGGAGATTTATGCCATCTTCCACCCGGTATCTTTCAGAGAAAACAACTCGTGAGATACCAGCCTGGATGATGAGTTTTGCACATTCCACACATGGGGATGAGGTGACATAAAGAGTTGCTCCATCACTGCTGTTGCCGGAGCGGGCAACTTTTGTTATAGCATTTGCTTCTGCATGTAAAACGTATGGTTTGGTCTTATTGTTCTCGTCCTCACAGATATTTTCAAATCCTGATGGTGTACCATTGTATCCGTCGCTGATAATCATTTTTTCACGCACCAGCAGAGCGCCTACCTGGCGTCGCTTACAATAGCTGTTCTGCGCCCAGATACGGGCCATGTCGAGATATCGGCGGTCTAGAATTTGTTGTTTTTCGTTGTTCACAGGGCTTTGCTATTGATGATTGAAAACAAAAGTTTTGCTACAAAATTAACAAAGAATGTGACTTGGAAGGTGGATACGGTTTTAAAAAGGTGAAAATTAATCAGGCGACAGTCAGGAGTCAGCACCCAGCAGCTAAGAGGGCCCTAAACCTTTCCAGGGATGACTTAACAGTCTTTGTGATGAACCAAAATTTTTTGCGGATGAAACAAGCATGACAAAGATTGTCACAAAGAAATATGTATAACCTTTAATCATGCGAGTTCCATCAGACCAATAATTTAGACGGATTTTTACGAATGAAACGAGTATGGAGCTTTGATTTCTCCAGTCTGCACAAAAGTTTATGTATAAAAGAATTGCGAGTTCCATCCACCTTAACAGACAATTTTTATACGGATGAATTTATTGTTCAAATCCCATTGATCCATGGGAAGTTTGTGCTAAAGTGTAGGTGGCAGCTGCCGGAATTTTATTATTTTTGAAATACTCAGTTTAAATCAATAGAACAAAAGGTGGCAGATTATTTAGGAAAAATGAAAAGAGGAGATATTTATGGCGGGCTGGTGGCTGCCATTGTAAGTATCCCTATAGCCCTCACTTTCGGGGTGGCCTCGGGTGCCGGTCCGGAAGCCGGACTTTACGGTGCTGTAATTATTGGCCTGGTTGCAACGCTGGGGGGAGGAAGTAAAACACTCATTTCAGAGCCCACCGGGCCAATGACAGTATTTATGACGGCTGTTTTTGCCTCCAATATTACTGAATATGGGATGCAGGATGGAATGATTTATTCTTTTACCATCGTCTTTGTTGCAGGAATTTTTCAGATATTGCTGGGCTATTTTAAGTTGGGGCGTTACTTCCGGTTGATGCCATATTCCGTCATCAGTGGTTTTATGTCGGGCATCGCCCTTATTCTTATTGTTATGCAGCTGCCTGCTTTTTTTGGGCACGAAGCTGTAAAGGGTGGCATCGCCGGACTGATCAGAATGTTCCCTGAACTGTTGAGTTCTGTTAATTATTGGGAATTGCTGATTGGTGGCAGTGCGCTACTGGTACTTTTGTTTTACCCCCGGTCATGGCAGGGACGTTTTCCTTCACAACTTGCTGTACTGGTTATTTTTACTCTGCTGGTTTTTCTTCTTCCGGGAAAGGAGGAAGTCCGGCTCATTGGGACTATCGACCTGGGCTGGCCCAATTTTAATCTGCCGCTGATGCCCTTTGACCATAACTGGAGTACTATATTTCTGGACGCTTTTCTATTGGCTCTTTTAGGAAGTATTGACACCATCCTTACGGCCCTGATTGCAGATTCACTGACCCGTGAGGAACATAACAGCAATCGGGAACTGATGGGGCAGGGCCTGGCTAATTTGTCAGCAGGTCTTCTGGGCACTTTGCCCGGAGCAGGAGCCACCATGGGAACGGTGGTTAATATTCGTACCGGAGCACGAAGTCGCTGGTCCGGGATTATGCGTTCGGTTTTTTTGGTGGTTCTTATTTTCGGAGCTGCTCCGTTGCTTCAGTTTATCCCTCTTGCATTGTTGGCAGCTATTGCCTTTAAGGTAGGCGTTGATATTCTCGATTGGTCATTCATTAAACGGGCCCATAAAATCAGCCGGGGAGCCTTATTTATTATGTACGGGGTACTTTTGGTAACAATATTTGTGGATCTGGTAATCGCAGTGGGACTTGGAATTTTTGTAGCGAACATGCTGACGATAGAAAGACTGAGTCACCTGCAAAGTTTTAATCTCCGCATGATTTCTGATAGTGTGGATACTGCTCCCTTGTCTGATGAAGAAAAGGAGATATTCGATAAGATACGGGATAAGGTTTATCTTTTTTATCTTAGTGGACCTATGATTTTCGGAGTAGCCAGGGCTATTCAGCGTGAACGTAAAAATATTGCTCCCTGTCATCATCTGATTCTGGATCTTGAGGATGTTACCCATCTGGACACTACTGTTTTACTTGCTATTGAAAATATGGTGGATGAAGCACTTGACTTTGGGAAGAACGTCTATCTGGTTCCAGGGAAACATTTTATTGAAAAACGACTTCGAAAATTAGAACTGCATCTGAAGATTGGACCGGAAAACATTTTTCAGGATCGCCTGAGTGCTCTTCGTCATGTGGAGCAGTTGGCAAAAGGTGAAAACCGATGATCGTATTTTACGAAAGCTTGTTCAATACCTCTTCCTTGTAATTCCGGCCAATGGGCAGTTTTTTGTTCCCGATTTCGATGTATGAATTGGTAAAGGCATCGATATGCCGGGGATTGATGATGAAAGAGCGGTGAATGCGAAGTAAATTGCTGCCGGACAGATCTTGCTCCATGGAGGATAGCGTTTCGTAGCATATCAGTTTTCCCTTACTGATTGTATGCACCTGGATGTAGTTATCCAGACTTTCTATTAAAACAATGTCTGCCAGTAACACCTTGTACTTTTTCTTGTCCGATTTAAGAATAACGTAGTCGGTTTTCTTCGGACTTTCTTTTGTTTCATATTTTGGTGAGATAAACCTCCATAATTGTCTTTTATATCTCATTTAGGTCGTTCTTAATTATGGCAGTAATTGAAATTTGACAACAAACGACTGATTAATTACCCTGTTTAATTTTTTCTTGTTAACTTATCTGTCTTACTTCCTTAAATCTTAAAATCTAACCCTTTATTATAAAACTATTCAGTAATCAATAAAACAAGGGCTTTATGAAGTATAACTTATTAGGAAACACAGGTCTTAAAGTTTCCGAGCTTTGCCTGGGAACCATGACATTCGGAGGCCGTGGGATGTGGAAAGCCATAGGCACCATGCCTCAAAAGGAAGTTGATGAACTCGTCAAAAAAGCTGTTGGCAGTGGCATAAACTTTATTGATACGGCCAATGTGTACAGTGAAGGATTGAGTGAGGAAATGACCGGTAAGGCTTTCCGTAATCTGGGATTGAAAAGGGACGATTTAGTTCTGGCAACTAAAGTGAGAGGATCAATGGGTGAGGGGCCTAATGATTCAGGATTAAGCAGGAAGCATATCATACAGCAGGCCAATGAAAGTCTGAAGCGTTTGGATACCGATTATATTGATCTGTACCAAATTCATGGATTTGATGCGTTAACTCCTATGGAAGAAACACTGTATGCTCTGGATAATCTGGTTCAAAGCGGGAAGGTGCGGTATATAGGATGCAGTAATCTTGCAGCATGGCAGCTCATGAAATTTCTGGGTATTTCGGCATATGAGCACATCTCTAAATTTGTATCCCTGCAGGCATACTATACCATTGCAGGGCGGGATTTGGAAAGAGAAGTGGTTCCGTTGCTGAAAGACCAGCAACTGGGCCTTTTGGTCTGGAGTCCTTTGGCTGGCGGATTGCTCAGCGGGAAATACGACCGTGAATCAAACGCCGGTGATGGAAGAAGGGATAATTTTGATTTCCCTCCTGTGGATAAAGAAAAGGCATTCAATATTGTGGATGTAATGAGGGAAATCGCTGACAATAAAAATGTTTCAGTGGCACAAATTGCCTTAGCATGGCTACTTCATCAATCTGTTGTGACCTCAGTAATAATTGGAGCAAAAAAACAACAACAACTGGAAGATAATCTGGCTTCAGTGAATGTTGATTTTACAGATGAAGAATTTAAAAAGCTGGATGAGGTAAGTCGCTTAGCTCCTGAATACCCCGGGTGGATGTTGGCGCATCAAACAGGGAGTCGTAAGAAAGAACAGGATTAAAGAAAACAGAATTATAATATAAAAGAGGAGATGCCATTTTACGGGTTATCTCCTCTTTTGTCTTTGACCCTGAGCGTACTCCAAATTTAAAACGGCATTTTCTAAATGAGTCCCTTGTTTAGAGGTGCATTTAAATCCGAAACATGCAGGTACCTTAATCGCTTTTGCGACAATAATAAGAGATATTCAATTCATTGTTAAGTCATATTAAAGTCGATTATAATTGAATTTAATATGACTTTAATATGAGTTTGAATTGAGTTTAATTTGACTTTAAGACAAAGAAGATATGGACTATTATCGAAGATGGTAGGAAGGAAGATGGGAGGAGGACAAGAAAAGTTATTTTTTTATCTTCGAAAAAGAATGGGTTGGAGGTAAATTTTATAAAGGTGCGAATCTTCAGGTTTTGCAGGAAATGGGGGTACTCAAAAAGCAACGAGACCTTGCTAATTATTTGAAGATTACTGATGCATATAAAAATAAGGTGATGCAGGATACCTGGGGAT
>CAYOFH010000154.1:0-8005 GCA_964403175.1 uncultured Marinilabiliaceae bacterium | reverse complement strand
TTAGACATATAGGTATGTCGTAGTTAAAAGCAATCACTACTGACTACTGCCTAACGACTAATTTACTTTTATCTAACGATCTTTTAAATGATAGACCAGTCACAGTTTACGAGAAGAACAGTGGCCTTTTATACATTGGGATGTAAGCTCAACTTCAGTGAAACATCAACCATTGCACGCCACCTGCAGGAGGAAGGATTTACCCGGATAGATTTCAGCGACGGAGCTGACATCTATGTAATCAATACCTGCTCAGTTACCGAAACCGCCGAAAAAAAATGCCGATATACCATCAACAAAGCATTGCGGATTAATCCGAAAGCTTTTATTGTTGTGACGGGGTGTTTTGCTCAGCTTAAACCCGAAAACATTGTCAGGATGCAGGGAGTCGATCTGGTATTGGGCAGCAACGAAAAGATGGACATGTCTTTTTATCTCGGTTCGCCGGAAAAACTTGAAAAAGCAGAAGTCCACGCCGGAAATATTGCCAAAGACAAACGGTTTATGCCTTCGTGGTCATCAGGTGACCGTACGCGTACCTTTCTGAAAGTTCAGGACGGATGCGATTATTTCTGCAGCTATTGTACCATTCCACTGGCCAGGGGACGATCAAGAAATGCAACCATTTCCGAAACGGTAAAACAGGCCCGGGAAGCAGGCAGTGAAGGTGCACGCGAAATCATCCTTACAGGTGTAAATATTGGCGATTTCGGAAAAAGCACCGGTGAGACTTTCTTTGACCTCATTAAAGAACTGGAAAAAGTCGAAGAAGTGGAACGATTCCGTATTTCCTCTATAGAACCCAATCTGTTAACAGAGCAAATTATCCGTTTTGTGGGGGACTCGCCCAGGTTTATGCCCCATTTTCACATCCCGTTGCAGTCGGGCAGTGACCGCGTTTTAAAATTGATGAAAAGGAAATATGACACTGCACTTTTCCAAAGCCGGGTGGAAACCATTCAGGCTTTGGTTCCTGATGCCTTCATAGGGGTGGATGTTATCACCGGCGTAAGAGGAGAAACAGATGAGGCATTCGAAGAAACACACTCGTTTCTCAGCAGGCTAAACATCTCTCAGCTACACGTATTTACCTATTCGGAGCGCCCCAATACACAGGCACTGAAGATAGAACACTCGGTACCCCAAAAAGAACGTAAAAGAAGAAGTGCTTTGCTTCATGAGTTATCGGCACATAAAACCCAACGATTTTATCAGAAATTTGAAAACAGCAAAGCCAAAGTACTGTTTGAAGGACATGCCTCGGATGGCATAATGCATGGTTTTACCGAGAACTACCTCAGAGTGGAATGTCCATTCAATGAAAATCTCGCCAACAAGATAGCAGAAGTAAACCTAAAAACCCTGTCATTACAAACAGGAAATATGACCATTGAGATACCAACAAATTTCATTGAGAAAAATAATTTCAGAATGCCGCAAGAAAACCTTTAATTTTAACCTTAAAAACATTTATGATATGAAGGATTTAAAAAGCATTTGTGAAGCAACAGTTCAAATCACCCGCGAAACAGGTCAATACGTCAAAGATTATCGGCTAAACAACACACCATCAGTAGAATCGAAAGGCCGAAACGATTTTGTCACACAGATAGATAAATTATCAGAAGAGAGACTGATAAAAGCTCTGGGGGAGCTACTTCCGGAATCCGGGTTTATTGCAGAAGAAAACTCATCCAGCAAAAAAGGCAGGGTTTACAACTGGATTATTGATCCTATAGACGGCACCACAAACTTTATTCATGGGTTGTATCCTTTCGCCATAAGCATTGCATTACAGGAAAACGACGAAATTGTTCTCGGTGTAGTTTATGAAATGGGAATGGATGAATGTTTTTACTCCTGGAAAGGCGGTCCGGCTTTGATGAACGGAAAGCCCATAAGTGTATCGACCAATGCAACAGTTGCTGAGAGTCTGATTGCCACCGGATTTCCCTACACCAATTACAGCCTGATAAACAATTTCATGGAAACACTGGACTTCTTCATGAAAAACAGTCACGGATTGCGTCGTCTGGGGTCAGCAGCTGCCGACCTGGCCTATGTGGCCTGTGGTCGCTTTGATGCTTTTTATGAATACAATCTTAAGGCCTGGGATGTTGCCGCTGGTGCTTTCCTGGTGCAACAGGCCGGTGGAAAAGTAAGCGATTTTAAAGGAGGAAATGACTACCTGTTTGGCGGGGAAATCGTCACAGCCAACAACCAGGTATTCGGAGAAATGCAATCTGTGATTGAAAAAATCATGAAACAATAAATATTGAATTCCCTGATCAACTTCAACAATTCCGGAGTTCGCTCCTAAATTATAGCAAACACTAAATGAGCAAAATTTCCTATTATATCTGGTATCCATTAATTTGGCTGATAGCGTGGTTACCTTTTTGGTTTTTATATGCATTGTCTGATTTGCTTTACTGGCCCGTATCCCTGATAGGCTACCGAAAAAAAATCATTCTTAAAAACCTCAGGAAAGCTTTCCCCGATAAAGATGAGCATTGGCGAAAAGACATCCTTAGGAGGTTCTATCATCATTTTTGCGATTTATTTGTGGAAACAATCAAATTGCAACATATGTCGAAAAAGACCATAAAAAAAAGAATTACTTTCTCAAACATTGAAGCCATAAAAGGCGCCGAAGAAAAAGATCAGGATGTAATTGCCATTATGGCTCATTATGGAAACTGGGAATATATGCCTTCGATAAATCTGCATTTCAAGGCCCAAGGATTCAGCGTGTACAGGCCGCTCAAAAGCAAAGGATTTGATCAATACATGCTGGAGTTAAGATCCAGATTTGGAACCCGGAACGTAACCATGAAAAACACACTAAGAAAAGTGGTGGAGCTGCGAAAAAGCAGAACCCGGTTTGTTTTAGGCCTTATCGCTGATCAAAGTCCTGCGCGACAAGAAATACAATACTGGACCAATTTTCTTACGCAAACCACCCCTATACTGATGGGGCCTGAAAAAATAGCTAAACTAACCAACGGAAAAGTGGTATTCCTTAAATTAAGCAAGCCCAAACGCGGTCACTATCATGTTGATGTAATTGAATTCCCGAAAAAAATAGCAGAGACAGTTGAAAATGAAATCACCGAATGGCACGTCAGGCTGCTTGAAGAATGCATTAAAGAAAGACCGGAACTATGGCTTTGGTCGCACAAAAGATGGAAATATCAGCATGTTTTCTCAAAAAAGCAGCAAATTAATGACTAAACCCACCGTATCCATTATCATTCTTAACTGGAACACGCGCTCCATGCTTGAGCGTTTTCTGCCGGAGGTTGTTAAAAACTCAGACCATCCGGGTGCCACAGTAGTAGTTGCCGACAATGGTTCGAATGACGGATCTCAGGAGCTGGTAAAAGAAAAATTTCCGGAGGTAAAACTCCTTATTCTGGACAAAAACTACGGATTTGCCGGTGGATATAACCGCGCATTACAACAAACAGAAACCACCTACACCGTATTGCTCAATTCGGACGTTATTCCCGCCCCTAACTGGATTGAGCCCCTGCTTGAACACATGGAAAATGAACCAAACTATGTCGCATGTGTTCCGAAAATTAAAGATCTTAACCATCCGGAATTATTTGAATATGCAGGCGCAGCAGGTGGGTTTATTGATAAATGGGGATACCCCTTCTGTCGTGGAAGAATTTTTGATCGGCTGGAACACGACCGGCATCAGTATGATGACCCGATCGATATTTTCTGGGGAAGCGGAGCGGCCCTTATGGTAAGAACCAAAACCTTCAATGAATCCGGCGGTCTGGATGAGCATTTCTTTGCCCACATGGAAGAAATAGACTGGTGCTGGCGAATGAAAAACCGGGGCTGGAAAATATCCTGTATTCCTTCAAGCACAGTATTCCACCTGGGAGGTGGTACACTCAATACCATGTCGTCGTACAAAACGTATCTGAATTTCCGTAACAATCTTTTTATGCTCTTCAAGAATCTTCCGGAAAAAAATTTCCGCAGCATCCTGTTCTTTCGTCTTCTTTTGGACGGAGTAGCGGCTGTAAAATTCTTGCTCCCGGGGGAATGGAAAAACACCAAAGCTGTTTTCAAAGCGCACAGAGATTACTTTAAAAGACTTCCGGAACTTAAGAAAGACAGGGAAGAATTACAAAAAGAAGTCACAGTATCCAGCCACAAGGAGATTTACCCTCACACCCTGATTCTGGATTTTTTTCTTAGAGGGAAAAAGAAATTCTCCGATCTGGATTTTAATGTCTAATGCAAAACACGATTGTCCGGAGAATCTTATTTTCTAACAAGAGATTGCTTCCCGTTGCTAGCAATGACAGATACCTGTCTGCAGTGATGGATCCATGAGTTTAGCACCCGGCTTCAGGGACGCCCTCTGTTATTGCCCCACTTTTATTGGGGTGATCACTACCAATGACACCGCTCTAAACCCCTACAAGGGCTCGATATTAGGAACTTAGTGAAACCATCTCTATCTTTTAACCGGGCACCAATGTTAAAAGAACTAATTATTAACATAATAGCCCGTTAAACTTTCATATGAGCCTTTGATCCAGCTATTTAAAACCAGACGGACTTTTGTATTAAAATGCAGGTTTTCAACATTATAAAATTCATCTTAAATCTTATATCTAAAAATCTAACGGTCCACTGACCTATTTTATCCGATCACAAAACTTCAGAAATCCCTTCCAAACGATTGGCCCTGCTTCCTTTTATCAGAATCAGAGCGTCTCTGATTTTCCTTTTCTCCAGATAATTTTTCAATGAAGCAGTATCTTTAAACCATTGAAACCGGTTGTCATCAGGCACAATCGTCTTAAACTCCTCTCCTGTCAGAAAGCAGGTTTCGAAATCCATCGATTCGAGTGTGCTGAGGAGCTGAGCATGTTCCTTAACACTATCACTGCCGAGCTCTTTCATTCCTCCTAGCACCAGAATCTTTTTGGAATGACCGATAGCCCCGAAATTTTCCAATGCCACCCCCATACTGGAAGGATTGGCATTATAAGCATCCAGAAGCACCTGGTTTTTTCCTGAATTAAAAAACTGGGAACGGTTATTTTCGGGCACATAATTTTCAACCGCCTCCTTAATCAACTCCTCATCCACACCAAAATAATGCCCCACAGAGGCAGCTGCCAACACATTATCGAGGTTGTACAAACCTGTCAAAAAAGTGCTGACAGGTAACTTTTCCACTCTGGAGGTAGTTAGAAAAAGTTTCAAAAGAGGATCGGCAGACACTCCGCTGGCCCTGACTACAGCATTTTTCCCTTTTCCATAACCAATCCACGGATAATCCCCGATCATATCCATCAGGTGCTCATTATCCACATTAATGAATATCTCGCCGCCCACACTCTTCAAAAAAGCATAGAGCTCTCCTTTGCCCTTTTTAACTCCTTCAAATGATCCAAATCCTTCAAGATGAGCTTTCCCTACATTGGTAATCAGTCCGTGGTCCGGTAGGGCAATACTGCAGAGGTCCGCAATTTCACCAACATGATTGGCACCCATTTCTATCACAGCAATTTGTGTAGCCGGCGGAATACTCAGTAAAGTTAACGGAACACCAATATGATTATTATAATTCCCCCGGGTAAACCAGATATTAAATTTCTTCGAAAGAACGGCAGCAATTAATTCCTTGGTAGTTGTTTTGCCATTACTGCCTGTTATCCCAATAACAGGGATTTTTATTTGTTGACGATGATATCGCGCAAGATCCTGAAGAGCTTTCAACACATCCGGAACCCAAAAACAGCCATCCTTATTTTCCAGTGATTTATCGTCTACAACAGCCAACAGGCAACCATTATTCAGGGCCATTTGCGCAAACTTATTTCCATCAAAACGTTCGCCTTTTAATGCAAAAAAGATGCTTCCGGGAATTATTTGCCGTGTATCTGTCGAAACTTTTCCGGACTGAAGAAAAACCTCATACAACTCTGCAATAGTCTTACTCATGTAAAAACGATACTAAAAGGGGCCGGGAAAAATCCCGGCCCCTGTTTTGAAATTATATTTTTATTCAGATCTGCTCTAATTACTATGTGAAGGCGCTCCCACGCGGGTCATGGCGCAACGGAATCCTATATCATCTCTGGACTCACGCTCATCCAAAAACCGTCGGGTTCCGGGACTTAACCAATAAGCACGGTCTCGCCAGGATCCACCTTTGTAAACACGTGTACGGTCAGAGATAGTGCTGCTCATAAGGCCGGGACTGTCAGCATACATATCTTCCGTGCCCCTCTCACTGGTTGACCAGTTACCTCCCAGGGAAACATTCGATTGAGGATCACCGTCTTCATAGTTAATATTATCTGCAGAACGGTAGTTGTTTCTGTCCATTATGTCCTCATCAGTTTCTTCACGATATCTGATTTCACCCAATTCATCCTTTTCCACCACATATCCTTCTTCGTCCAGAATTTTTGTTTCAAACACATTACCCCTGAAAGGACTGAATTCATGAACATCCTGACTGGACAATGGTCGGTACACATCAGCAACCCACTCGTTTACATTACCGGCCATACAGTAAAGACCAAAGTCATTGGGATAATAGGAATCAACAGGCACAGTTATATCACCCTCATCATTCAGGTCACCTGCCATACCCATGTAATCACCAGGTCCGCGAACGAAATTTGCCATCATTCGTCCTCTCTCTTTCTTGGAGGGGTTACGAAGAGTATGACCGTTCCAGGGATAGATACGACGATCAGTTAAACGTTCTTCATAAGAATTACCAATCAATCCGTAAGCAGCATATTCCCATTCAGCCTCGGTTGGGAGGCGGTAACGCGGAAGCAGAATACCATCACTCTGACGAACTCTGCGGGTATCTCTTTCAGGATTCAGGTCCTCCAATGGGTTTCGTCCGGCTACGCCCTCATACTGTCCCAGCAGATAAGCTTCGGTATCAAAGTTATTAGCTCCTGACTGCTGAAGATCAAGCTCGAGAATCCCTTCTTCCACCAATATATTCTCATTTACACGATCGGTCCGCCATGCAGCATAATCCGATGCCTGAAGCCAGCTAACTCCAACCACAGGATATTCGCTGTAGGCAGGGTGACGCAAATAGTTTTCCACCATTGGCTCATTATACGCCAAAGGCCGTCTCCACACCAACGTATCGGGCAATGCTTTACGATACACCTCGGGCATATCTACAAAAACACGATTGAGCCAGAAGAGGTATTCACGGTAATCTACATTGCGAACCTCAGTCTCATCCATGTAAAAAGAACGAACTGTCACTCGTCGCGGACTATTGTTCCACGATTTCATAACGTCCTCCTCAACACTTCCCATGATAAAGGTTCCACCCTCAACAAACACAAGTCCGGGACCTGTTGCCTGCTCAAAGTCGGCCTTATATTCAAAACCACCTGTTTCAGGATCATTATATGACCATCCCGTTGTGGATGAGGCAGATTTTCTGGCTCCACCGCCACAAGATGCTAAAACCATCAACCCCACCAGTAAAGCGGGAATAAAGAGTCTGGATTTCAATCTCATAACTTGTTTTTCTTGGAATTCTTTAACAAATATCAAACAACAAAGATAAACATTCAGTGCATTCTGCAAGAATTTTTATCCTATTTAAATTCTCTAAATCAAACTTGATGCGTATCTGTCAGGTCTTACGCACCTTGAAGCGCTTTTAACAAAACTCAAAAATTACGTTACATCATTATAAACGATTACCATCCAAATTCATTGTTTTTATACTGCAAAAATAAAAAAAGGTTATACCGGGAAAGCAACTTTATGTTTTTTTTAACAATGAAACGAACATGACAAGGTTTGTCACAAAGAAATATGTATAACCTTCAATCATGCGAGCCTTTCGGGGGTGTCCGTTTACCAATCCCTGAAACTATCTGGCAATAAAAACGTAAAAACACAACCACAAGATAATTAAACGTGTTTTTCACAAAATATCTATCACGATGTCCGACTACCGGCAAAACACCAG
>CAYOFH010000153.1:3566-8027 GCA_964403175.1 uncultured Marinilabiliaceae bacterium | reverse complement strand
CAGCCTGTTTCTGAATCGCCAAAATCGACCAATATCCCCTCTTCCTCCTGAGGAATATTGGAAAGACCAAGCATCAAAAGGAGAATCAGGATTACTGCATGGAAGATAGTACTTCCAATCACTCCGGCACGTTTATCTTTTTTCGATTTATCAGTCATTATTATTTATCAGCTCTCCATCGTTAACTGTGTAAATATCTTCTGAATCGTCATTCAGATATCCAAAAGCAGGATTTTTTGAAAATGATTTCATCCACAAAGTTTCATCATCTTCAACAGGTTCATCTTCCTCTAAAAGAATTATGACACGAACATTTCTATTCGATTTCTGCACCGGGTAATCAATTCTGAGATTACCTGCAAGATCAGTCTTAGATTTGATTTCAATAGCCCTCATAATTCCTTCTGATTTAATTTATTTCGCCCTCGTAGCCAGAATCAGCTTATACTTATTCCTTTTGGCAATATTCATTACCCTTACTACTTCTTTCATCGGCACATTCTCATCCACATGCAACGAGATGAATGTCTCGGGATTCTCCCCTACTTTTTCTCTCAGCAACGGCTCTATCTGACTGAAACTAACCTGCCGTTCCTCCACAAAGAATTTCAGATCACGGGTAATCGATACCGTTGTCAGCGGTTTAGCCGCTGTTTGATTTTTACTCTGAGGCAACAACAATTTTAATGCCGTAGGATGCACCAGAGTGGATGTGATCATAAAAAAGATCAGCAACAGAAACACCACATCGGTCATCGATGACATGCTGAATGTTGGATTTATCTTACTTCTTGACTTTAAAGCCATGATATATATTTTCTTCCATTAATCAAATCAGGCCTTTCCGGCCCCTTTCCTCCCTTTACTACCTAACAGGCTCGTTGAGCAGATCCATGAATTCCATGGTACGTGCTTCCATCTTGAAAATCACATTTTCCACCCTTGCCACCAACCAGTTGTAGGCAAAATAAGCGATAATACCAACAATCAAACCAGTTACAGTGGTTACCAAAGCCGTGTAAATTCCTCCTGCCAGCATATCCACTTCTATATTACTTCCGGCACTTGACATTTCCCAGAACGATTTAATCATACCAATAACCGTACCGGTAAAACCAATCATAGGGGCACCACCGGCCACAGTAGCCAATACCGGTAATCCTTTCTCCATGCGGCTTACCTCCAGGTTCCCCACATTTTCAATGGCTGTATTCACATCATTGAGTGGCCGTCCGATTCGGGTAATTCCTTTGGCAATCATTCGGGAAACAGGATTATCATTGGATTCACACAATGCAAGAGCAGATTCGATCTTCCCCTCATGGATATAATCCTTAATCCGGTTCATAAAACTCTTATCCTCACGTGAAGCCCTCTTAATGGCGAGATACCTCTCAATAAAAATATAAATGGCAATAAAAGAAAGCAGAAATAGCGGAATCATAATCCAGCCTCCCTGCATTAATAGTTCGATAAGATTGATGGTTACTTTTTCTTCACCTTCGGCAAGTTCTGCCCCATCAGCAACAGCATCGCCTGCCGCCTGCATCATCATGAAAATGTTCATATCCCTAAATTACTTAAATATTCGACACACTAAATTGCAGGCCAAAATAGTGATTTTTTTGTCAACACTAAAACACTAAAACACCATTTCTTTCACCCTGACTCCTTCCAGTTTATTCATGGCATTTATCAGAAGTCCGGATTCTTCTTTATCAGGAATCAATTGCAGAATAATGATGCCACTCTGCGAACAATGAGTCCCATCGGCTCTGTGTAAGCCCAAACGGGTTTTTATGGAACATCCGTAGCGGGTAAGAATTTCCTGTACCTGTTGGGCTTCGTCATACCGGTCTTCGACCTGAATTCCGATAATGTGTTCTTTTGGTGCTCCCATATTGAGTGATTTTAAGTTGTAACAATATCTCCTGAATCATAAATTAGCTTACTATTCATTTAAAGATAAACATCTTATTCAGTCTTTGCAAGAAAACGTCAAAGGCTGCATTTTCTTATTTTTAATGAAATGCCAGGAATAAACCATTAATCTTTTTAAGCCATTGTTCTCATCCCTCTCCATTTTTCTCAATATCTCAAAAAGTCCAGTTAATACAATTGCAGTGAAGCAATCCAAATCGTATTACCAAACCTCAGAACCCCAATTTGCTTTCATTTAAACGAACTCAGGATACCTATTTAAATACAAAACTGATGATTAACCAAATCTGACAATGCCTAATAAAAACAAGAGTCAGCATTTCCGCTTCTTTATTTCAGATTTAGTTTATTACATTTGAAAACCAATTACATGAAACCGTATTTTTAGCATTACTCAAAAGATCTTGGTTTGGAAACGAGATTTCAATTGAAATTGTTATTAGTGAATTAGTATGAGTTATCTCCCGATAAAAATAAAAGAAGACTTTGAAAAGTATCTAAAAACGATTTTTCTAAAAAATCTTACTTCTATTCTGGTCATTGGTTTCTTTATTTTGACCTATTATATGTACTCCGACCTCGTTGTCAGAGAGAATACCCTGTCTGCTGCCACCCGGATTCTACCTTTGACATTAATTCTTTTTGCTCTCTTCCTCCATCTGGCAAATAAAAAAAAGCATTACAGATTAAAATCAATATTATACCACATAAATTATGTGGCACTTCAATTTATGATGTTTGGGAAATGCCTGATTCATTTACACGACGATGCTCTGGCCCCAAGCGTCACGGGAACTATCATGATAATTTTTCTTATTTCACTTGACAATAAGCTAAAAACAAAGATCACAGCCTTGATCTATGCTTTGCCTGCAATCTTATTTACCACAGCTCTTTTTCTATTCGAGAATCCTTCGGAGAAAGAGTTTTTTATTATTGCCGACATATATCCAATTCTAATTCTGGGCTTCATTATCAATCGAATCCAGTACCGACTTCGGTTCCGGCTTTTTAAATCTAATCAGTTGCTCAAACAGGAACAGAAAAAAACAAAAAATCTATACAAACAAACTTTAAAAATTAACCAAGAGCTGGATGAAAAGGCCAGAGAGGCTATTCTCATAAAAGAAGAGATTCAGAAAAAGAATGAAGATCTCAATAAAATGAATGCTACAAAAGATCGGTTTCTGGGAATTATAGCTCATGATTTAAAGAATCCAATGAGTGTAATTTGGGGAATATCTGATATTCTAATATCCGATAACTCACTGGATAAGAAAGAAAAAAGATCCCTCATGCTTTCCATCAATAAGTCCATTGAGCAGACCTTCAAACTTCTTGAGAATCTGCTGCAATGGGCCAGAGCTCAGGATAAATCGATTCCCTTTAACCCTCTTTGCCAAGACGCCAGGTTGATCGTGGATAACGAGTTGGAAATCCTTAGAGAACAGGCTGCAAATAAAAACATACAAATTATCAATAATATTCCGGAAAGCACAATGATACATATTGACTTACCTATGTTTCAGGCCATAGTTCGCAATATTGTAACAAATGCTATTAAATATACATTCCCCAATGGCCGAATTGAAATCAAAGCTAAACAATATATCACTGAAAACATCGATCATACTGAAATATCCATCTGTGACAATGGCATAGGGATGAACAAAGAACAGGCAGAGCAACTCTTTACTATCAGAAAAAAGACATCAACAAAAGGCACCAATAACGAAGAAGGCTCTGGCCTGGGGTTATTGTTGTGTAAAGAATTTATCGATATCCATAATGGCAAAATAAAAGTGGAAAGTGAGCCTGATAAAGGAAGTTGCTTTTCATGTTTATTCCCGGAACAGGCAAACGAAAACTATTCATAAATTACCATACCTTTGAATAGCAATTTTACTGGGCCTTAGTCCTCCCGATACTTTTCGAAAGACGAGGATTATTTGTAAAACGAAATCCGGCGAAGTCTGTCATTCGAACCCAAAAATGCTCGCTGGAAATGGCAATTTCCATTGAATAGTTTAAGATTTAAGCCCAATTCACACATGTGCTCATTAAAACAAGCCATAACCGACATTACCCCTATGTCTGATGAAGCTTTCACTGAACTTGAAAGCATTACTTTCACCAGAAACCTGAATAAAAACGATTTTGTTTTAAAACAGGATGCCGTTTGCAGACACATCTATTTTGTGGGAAAGGGCATGATCCGAATCTACTATCTCAAAGACGGACGGGATGTCACAGAATGGTTTGCCTGGGACCGGCAATTTTGCTTCTCCATCATGAGCTATTTTTATGAGTTTCCCGGCAAGCTGGTGATTCAATGCATTGAAGATTGTGAAATCACTTATTTACCAAAGGCAGGTCTGGAGAAATTATCTGATGAGAACCTGGAAATCAGCAAATTTTACCGATCATTACTTGCCGGATCACTCATTGGCTCTCAGGCAAGAATGGAGTCCATACAATTTGAGACAGCTCTCCTGCGTTACCAGTCTTTGATGGACAACA
>CAYOFH010000153.1:0-3466 GCA_964403175.1 uncultured Marinilabiliaceae bacterium | reverse complement strand
GTTGTGGGTGTTGGCTTCAATATGCCGGGTATCACTCCGGAATCCGAAATGGTTGAAGAAAAAGTTCCGGGAGCTGCCGGTCACTCCTTTGCGATTGATCGTATCAATCTGCCAACCACTGTATTGGCCGATGGCCCTGCCGGTGTACGCATCAATCCCGAACGCCCCAACGATAAGCAGACCTATTATGCCACGGCTTTCCCCATTGCTTCGCTGATGGCCTCCACCTGGGATACAGACCTGATGCAGGAAGTTGGTCAGGCATTCGGCAGTGAATCCAAAGAGTACGGAGTGGATATCCTTCTGGCCCCTGCCCTGAACATTCATCGCCATCCGCTTACCGGAAGAAATTTTGAGTACTACTCAGAAGATCCGGTGGTATCCGGAAAAATGGCTGCCGCATTTGTAAAAGGCGTTCAGAGCGAAGGTGTAGGTACGAGCATCAAACATTTTGTGGCCAACAATCAGGAAACCAACAGGACTACCGTGAATGCCATCATCAGTGAACGAGCGCTGCGCGAAATCTATCTGAAAGGGTTCGAAATTGCTGTGAAGGAAGCACAACCGTGGACGGTGATGTCGTCTTACAACAAAATAAACGGCGTCTATGCATCACAGAGGTACGATCTGCTCACCTCCATATTGCGGGACGAATGGGGTTATGAGGGATTTGTCATGACCGACTGGTTTGCCGGGGATGATGCCGTGGAACAAATGAAAGCAGGGAATGACCTTCTAATGCCAGGAATAAACAAACAAAGGGAAGCCATCAAGTCGGCCATTGAAGACGGCTCATTACCAATGGAGGTGCTCGACCGGAATGTGGGACGAATACTCAGCATCTACAAACAAACTCTTTCGTACAAAGGATACAAGCCAGACGGTAATCCCGATCTGGAAAGCCATAAATTACTTGCCAGAAAAGCCGCAGCCCAGGGAATGGTTCTTCTGGACAATAAAGACAACACCCTGCCTTTGAAAAAAGAGAATAAAACAGCACTTTTTGGTGTGGCATCTTATGAGACACTGATTGGCGGAACAGGAAGCGGCGATGTGAATAACGCCGGTGAGGTTTCCCTTTTCGAAGGTGCCCAGAACAACGGAATGAATGTTGACAAAGATTTGGCGAACACTTATCGGAAGCACATTAAAGTTGGTAAGGAAAATCTCCCTCCGAAAACATTCTTTATGGCACCCGATCAACAGGTAAACGAAAAAGAATGGACAACGGAAGAAATAAATCGGATTGCTGACAAAACCAATCTGGCTGTTTACACCATCGGGAGAACATCAGGGGAATTTCAAGACAGACAAGTAGAAAATGATTTTCTTCTGAACGATAAAGAACTAAACACCATAAAATTACTCTCAGATGCCTATCACTCCAGAGGGAAAAAGCTGGTTGTGATACTCAACATTGGCGGTGTTGTCGAAACGGCTTCGTGGAAAGAGCTGGCTGATGCTGTTTTACTGGCCTGGCAACCCGGTCAGGAAGCAGGTAACGCCATTACAGATGTACTTACCGGAAAAGTAAATCCATCAGGAAAGTTAACCATGACTTTTCCTGTAGATTATAAAGATCATAAATCCTCAGAGAATTTCCCGGGCAGAGAGTTCGACCTCCCCCCTGTTGGCAACATCAGTTTTATGGAAGCCAAACCTGCCGAAGTGAAATATGACGAGGGTATTTTTGTGGGATACAGACATTTTGAGACCAACTCTGTAAAAACCTCCTATCCTTTTGGTCACGGACTTTCATACACCACTTTCGATCACAGCAAGCTGAAAGTAAAAAAGAAATCTGAAGGATACGAGATAAGTTGTACCATCAAAAACAGCGGATCTGCTTCCGGAAAAGAAGTAGTTCAGCTATACATTTCTGCCCCTCAGGGAGAACTGCAAAAACCTGTAAGGGAACTAAAAGCTTTCAGTAAAACCCGACTTCTGAAACCTGGAGAAAAGCAAACCATAACTTTCAGTTTGTCGAAGTATGATCTGGCATCCTATCACACCGAAAAATCTGCATGGATCGCTGAAGCAGGGACTTACAAAATACAAATTGGCTCTTCTGTTGATAAAATTGAGGTGGAAGAAACCCTTTCACTTAACAAAGATGTAGTAGTTTCTGATGTTGAGAACCAATTTGATGAAGTGAAACTCAATTTAGAAGAGAAAGAAAAAGAGCATCAAAAAGCTAAAGCACCATTACACGAAACAAAAGTATATCGTGAAATAGAATGGAGTAGCCCGGAAGGTTTTTCGCTTACCATGGATATTCACGTACCGCAAACCGGAAAAGAGAGCTATCCGGTGCTCGTAATTTACCACGGCGGAGGCTGGCTTGTAAACGACCAAAGCATCATGGAAGAGCCCTCAGCCTATATCTCGGGGCATGGAGAGTATATTGTTTGCAACGTAAATTACCGGCTTTTGGGTGACAACAACAACACAACCCGCATGGATGATATTATTGAGGATGTGTTTGGAGCACTTTTGTGGATAAAGGAGAACATAGCTGATTACGGCGGAAACCCGAATAAAGTGGCTGTAACCGGAGACAGTGCCGGCGGACATCTCGCCTCAAGCATATTAAACATGGGGCGCAATCTGGGAACAGGCGAATTCAGTCCGGAAAACCTGAAGTTCCACCCTACCTACATTCCTGAAGGATTAACCATAGAAGAGATCATCAAAAAAGACATGTTAAAGGTGCAGGCAGCCATCATCAGCTATGGGGCCTTCGACATCTATGAATCAGCCAAAAACGGAAACTTTGAATCTAAGGAAAATGCCTTTTGGTCTTTTGCCAATGCCGAAGCACGGGGACTTTTTGGGCCGGACTACTCTGTTGGGCAAAATCCTGAACTTTACAAAGCCGTCTCTCCCATTTACAACATCCCTGAATCCAGTGAATACCAACTACCTCCGCAACTTTTTACTGTGGGTAGTGAGGATGATTTGACCACACCGGAGTCGGTGAAAGCATACGTGGAAAAACTAAACTCAGCCGGTCAAAAAGCTGAATTATGGATTTATGAAGGAAAACCTCATGCTTTTCTTGACTCCGGATCGAATGAATTTCTGGGAACCAGCTTTGAAAAAGATGCCATTAAAGCGATTGAAAAAATGATAGAATTCCTGGATGGGGTGTTTTACAGCGAATAATCATCAATAAATTAGATACATAAGAGCAATAGTCCGTTAAAAAAATGCTTAAACGCAGAGACGCAAAGATTTTATTATGAGTAAGTTAGTTCTATCTTGCTGGTTTTGTATTAAATTGGTTGTCAGTATTTTATAAAAGATTACCGGAGTATTGTAGGAGAATATAAGGTTTTTGAACCATATCAGGCATATCAGAACATTTAAGCCTTAAAGAGTGAGGGTTTCACCCAAAGTGAAGCCCTCACTCTTGTAATGTCAGGAACTTCCTGAACCATTTTCCCGATGCCTTTACCGTTCGCTT
>CAYOFH010000152.1:4006-8115 GCA_964403175.1 uncultured Marinilabiliaceae bacterium | reverse complement strand
TTGCTTACTGGCAGGCTGCCCATACGTACAGGGGTTACCAATGTGTTATTCCCCGAATCTGACGAAGGTCTTCCGCAAACTGAAATTTCAATTGCCAAACTTTTAAATGAAAATGGTTATCAAACAGCTGCCATAGGGAAATGGCATCTTGGCGACCGGTCACCGTTTCTTCCTACCGATCATGGTTTTGATAGTTACTATGGCATCCCTTATTCAAACGACATGAACAGGACGGAGGGAGTAAAAGACAAAAACTGGGTGGACGCTCAGATTGAGCTGGCTGAGGAAGAAAAATACCAGGCTTACAATATACCCCTTATGCGCAATGATAGTGTTGTGGAAGCTTTAATATGCATCTATTGATACGAAAAGGGAATAAAAAATTTTCAGCCAATGGAATATTGAATGAATAGTATGAGGA
This sequence comes from uncultured Marinilabiliaceae bacterium, assembly GCA_964403175.1. Lineage (GTDB taxonomy): Bacteria > Bacteroidota > Bacteroidia > Bacteroidales > Marinilabiliaceae > Marinilabilia. Next base: position 7,694 of record CAYOFH010000152.1, on the reverse strand, counting down.
TTTTAACCAAAGGATTCACCATAGTTATTAAAGCCTAAGAAAAATGAGAAAAACTAAGTTAATTTTATTCGGTATCGCCTTTGGGTTTTTGACATTTTCTTGTCAGCAACCCAGATTAGGCCAGTCAGAAATCTCTGATGATGGTCAATTGTCTGTTAATCTGAATTTTGAAGGTCTTTCTTCTCCCCTGACTATTACAGGAGTGAAAGGAGCGGTCTTTTTTGAAACCGAAGAAGGGCGGTTTTGGTTGAACGAGTTGCCTGCGCAGCAAAAGGGAAGTGATAATGCTTATTTTGCGGATTGGACTTTGGATGACCGGGAAGTTCGTCTGGCTGTTGAAGCGAACGATGAAGGTTATGATTTTTCGCTGGAAGCAACTCCCGACCATGATATTTTAAAATGGGGAATGGGTATTTCAGCCAATGAGGATGAGTATTTTACCGGACTTTTTGAACGAACGGTAGATGGTGATCAGACAGAATCCTGGAAAGAAGGAATTCAAACGGCTATGAATCTGAGAGGCGAAGAGGTGGAAATGCTTATTAAGCACACCGTGTCTCTTTATACCCCGTTTTATCTTTCGTCCAACAATTATGGAATGTTTGTGGAAGGCACGTGGCCTGGGTATTATGATTTTTGTAAAACAAATCCGGAGCTGGTTCGTGTCGAATTTGAAGGACCTTCCTTTTCTGCATTGTTTTATACTTCAGATCAACCTGCCGAAATTGTTAAGAGTCACTCACTGAATGTAGGTCCTACTCTGGTTCCACCCCGATGGGCTTTTATGCCCTGGCGTTGGCGCGATAACCATGAGCATTTGGATGAATATTATGACGGCACAAAAGTGGATGCCCCATACAATAGTCAGCTTGTTGAAGATGTATTGATGATGAACGCATTTGATATTCCCTGCGGTGTTTATTGGGTTGATCGGCCATGGGCTAAGGGTGATCATGGTTATGCGGATTTTGAATGGGATCCGGACCGTTTCCCAAATGCAGAAGAGATGATAGACTGGATTCATGATGAAGAAATGAAGTTTTTGCTTTGGATAGCCCCTTGGGTGGTTGGCGATATGAAAGATGTTGCCAATGAAAAGGGTTATTCCATTCACATGAGAAATGACGGGGCGTATGGTATTGATACTACCAATGCAGCTCTGCTTGATTTAACCAATGCCGAAGCTCGAGCCTGGTGGCAGAAAAATGGTCTTGAAAAAGTATTAAAACAGGGAGTAGATGGTTTTAAGCTGGATCGTTCCGAGGAATTGGTTCCCCAAACACGTGATGTTTTATTTGCTGATGGTCGCACGGCCCGTGAGATAAGAAACGAATATCCGGTGCTTTATGCGCAAACAGTTTTTGAAAGTTGTCGGAAAATTCATGGAGATGACTTTGCAATGGTTACTCGTGCCGGTTATTCGGGGAGCTCTCAATACACTTCATTTTGGGGAGGAGATATTGGTTCGCCCCAGGAAGGCTTGAGGGCTGCTATAATTGCTCTTCTTCGAAGTTCTGTAATAGGTTTTCCTATTTGGGGATCCGACATTGGCGGTTACTGGCAGGGCGATCTCGACCGGGAGGTATTTGCCCGGTGGCTGGCGTTTGGGTGTTTTAGTCCTATTATGGAAGTAGGCCCTACAGAGGATGTTGCTCCCTGGAGTATGAATACGGAACCTGGTTATGATAAGGAACTTATAGCTATTTGGCGTTTATATGCCAAACTTCATGCTTCTCTGGCCGATTATAGCCATCAGCATGCTCTGGAAGCCCGGGAAACAGGTATGCCGGTTGCCCGTCCATTATTTTTAGCTTTTCCGGATCAGAAGGAAGCATGGGAAGACTGGCAAACGTATTTGTACGGCAGCGATATTCTGGTTTCGGCCATTTGGAAGAAGGGCAAAACATCTCACCGGCTTTACCTTCCCGAAGGGACACGCTGGGTTGATGCCTGGAGCAATGGAGATATTTATGAGGGTGGACAATGGCTTGATGTGGATGCACCAATGTATAAAATTCCTGTTTTTGTTCGCGAAGGATCTTCAGTCGAAATGGGAGATTTGGACGCTTTGTATCAGGAATCTTTGGAGTTGGCTGCGGATAAACCTGACTTGAAGAAATTGGAGCAAGGAGCTTTTTAACCTCGTCTGTTTTTTTGTTTATGAGATGTTTAACTACCAATAAAAAAGGCATCCGCAAAGAAGATTGATGAAGGATATAATGAAACGAGCAGGTTTGCTAGCCAGCCTGACGTCAAAGGCAGGTTCAATACGACCATGAAAGATATGATGGCAATTTAAATGTAAATCACTTCTTGTCGCTCCTGGCCGACTCAATCACTTTTTCGATAAATCATTTGAACCAGACGGGGCAGGATTGTTAAGGTATTTTTATTTAATATACTTGACTCGTTTTTGTTTTTGAAAATCTAAAAGCGGTCACAATTTGGAGATAATGTGAATTAGAGCTTGTTTGTTATATTCCGGAGCAGGGAATATAGAGAAGCAATAATTTTCACAAAATGACCTTCAATGCACCCGGTAATTCAGAGATTTTTCAAGAAAATGATGGGTGTAGGATCAATTATTTCAGGCTGCCTGTCAACTTATCGAAAAGGTCTTTCTGTTCTTCAGGCTTCAGTCGATAGGGGAAATGGGATTGATAAAAAAATAAAATGGTTTTAAAGGAACCAATAATTTAAATATATTTTACATTGATGCAAAAGAGTTCAAGAAGGGGATTTTTAAAAACCACAGTAGTTTCTTTATCGGCATTAATGGCAGCTCCGGCTGTTGGTGGTTGTGATTTCAGTAAAAGAGAGGAAGGAAGTAAGCCGGAGTTTGGCTTTTTAGGCGAAATCAAGGATTTAAAAAATGGAGTTGCGGGGCTTCTTTATTCACAGATCGGATATGAACCGGGTTGGCCAATTAAGTTATTGATTCGGATGCCTGAAAAGGAACTTTTGCAAGAGGGGACTTTTGCCAGGCTAATATCTGTAGAAGGAAAAAACGAATATAGATCTGCTTTTAAATATTGGGGAGAGATATGGAAAAGCCATTGGTGGATATGTGAATTTGATGAGCTTGGGTTATATGGCGTTTTTAATGTTGAGGTGCTTTCAGGGGAAATAATGATTTTTTTAGGGAGCAATTTGACCATACAAAAGGACATTCTTTGGAATAGCACTGTGGAATTGGCAGCTGCAGATATGCTCGAACGTCGCAGTAAGTTTACCAATGTAGGTGCTGGCTGGATGGATGCAGGAACGCTGTGGGTGGAGAGTCCTGCTCAAAGTGCCATGATTATCGCCCTTGAGGAAGTGGTAGAGTTAAAATCCCATAAACTGGAACAGCAGGTGCTTGACAGAATTTGCTATCAGATAACCGTGGGCTGCGATTATTTAGTCATGCTTTATGAGGAAGCAATAGAAAGAGGTTACCCAACCGGGGCAATGACTCATGATTTACATGGGCATGAAGATGTTGTTTTACCATCGGATGCAGTGAAAGCAGTAGTGGCCCTGACAAGGGCATACAGAGTGCTGCCGGCAAAATATCTAAAAAGGAAGGACAAGTATAAATCTACTGCTCTATCAACGATGAACTGGCTGGCGAAGAAGGCCAAGCCTATGGGAGATTATGGCTTCAGTCGTTTCCAACGGGGGATTCCGGAAGACGTAAAAATCCCGG